>CAYRJW010000006.1:5939-45327 GCA_964424715.1 uncultured Rickettsiales bacterium
AATCTGAGCTCTTTTCTATCGTATATATCTCTTTAGGCTCGAAGAACAGGCCGACTGCCAGTCTTACGCATAATGAAAGTATCAGTATCGCCAGGAAGAATCGTAATTTTTCGGCCTTTACCCTTGGGGCTATCCTTGTTCCGACCTGAGCGCCGAAAACACCGCCTATAATGAGTATCAGCGCCAGTAATATATCGACCGTCTGTGTATTCACTGCGTGCAGTACGGTTACTATGGAGGTTGTGAATATGATCTGAAAAAGCGAGGTTCCCACCACCACATTAGATGGCATCTTCAGCAGATATAACATTGCCGGTATCATAACGAAACCGCCGCCGATACCCATCAGCGAGACCATGATGCCGGAAATTATACCAACAGATATAGGCATTATCGCCGATATCTTCAGCCCAGATTTCGGGAATTCTATCACATAAGGCAACGAGAATTTCCTGAGCGATATCTTTATTTTTGTAAGCAACACCACCAGATTTGAAATTGCCCACACATCATTGAATCGTTCTTTTTTATTATCATTACTCGCCTCCGCGATCTCAGGCGATAATTTTATATTGAACAGCGCCTTGCCGCTTTCATAGGCCATCATTGCACCGATGGTTCCAAGAAAGATGACATAGATGAGTGAGATTGTTAAATCGATCTGCCCCACGGATTTCAGCACCGAGAATATCAGAACACCAATGTAGGAACCAATAGCACCCCCCACCAGCAGATATGTTCCCATTTTTATATCCACCGCCTTGCGATACCAGTAAGCTAAAAACCCTGTCACCGATGAGGCAATTATCTGGTTGGATGATGTTGCCACCGCAACCGAAGGCGGAACCCCGATGAATATTAGAATAGGCGTAATAAGGAACCCCCCGCCGATACCGAACAGCCCCGCCATTACCCCGCCAGCCATACCAATAAAGATAAGCAGGAAGATATTGACCGGGATTTCAGCGATAGGCAAATATATGGACATAGCTTTTTTTATAAAGCTGATGGCTGAGGGCTAATGGCTAAGAAAAAAACTCTCAGCTCTCAGCCCTTAGCTCTCAGCTATTTCAATTCATATTCTATTCTGTCACCGATATTAATATTGTTCTTCTTCACGAACCCACCTTGTACCTCAACCACATAAAGAGCCGGACCGGCGGAATATATTATCTCGCGGCTCAGTGGCTGCGCGTTTTCCTTGAAATTGAATATCTCTCTTTTTCCATTTACAAATAGCATATCAAGCGGGACATATGTATTTTCCATCCACATCTTGCGGGCTTCCTCCTGTTCAAAAATGAACAGCATGGCCTCGTTCTCGCCGAGGGTTTTAACATTCATAAGCCCCTGCGCGCGTTCGTTTATGGTATCGGCAAATTTAGCCTCCATATTTATCTCGGTGCCATCCTGCCGGATTATCTTAAGCTTGCCCATATCAAACTCTATTTTGTTGGAAAGCGCATCGTTGTAGGCTTTGTAAAATAAATAAGAAGATGCCAGCAGCAGAATAATTATTATATATTTCATAAGCACTTACTTTCATTAATTTTTGTTTATCCTGTTGAACAATACCTTTCTAGAACCAAAATCAGGAGTAATGTTCTCATATATGCCTGTGGATGAATCTTTGAATACAACAGCAGGCACACCAGATACTGTTATATTGTTTTTCTTAAGCTCTGCGGTGGCATCCTTGATGTTAGACGCACTGGTATAGATCGGCCGGAAGTGCAGCTTGCCTAGGTCTTTTAGCATATAGGTGAGTTTTTCCTTATCATCATCGAACGCCATCACCAGGAAAACGGCCTTCTGCGGTTTCTGGTATTGCTTTGCCAGATCGTTGATGCCCTTTAAAACATACCGACTGAAATAGCTGTTGCTGTCATATAGGAAAACCACCGTATCCTTGTTCACCTTAACCAGCGAACTTATCAGCGCATACATCCTTGCCGCATCTATATTCACCATTGAAGACACTGGTTTCAGCTCTTTTCCAGCCAGTCTTGCTATCTTGTATTCCACCGGCAGAAGGGCGGAATTCACCACATTCCCGGCCACGGAATCTCTGAATTGTTCGGGTATATATTGCTTGTTGGCGAACCATAATACAAAGAAAGCTATCAGAGCAGCGAAAATCAATTTGAACATAATGTTTTTTGACCTATATATTGCATAATGATTTTCGCACAATGAGGCTAAATGGCAAGAATAAACTTAATAAGAATGAATGGCCTGGGTAATGATTTCCTGATCTATGATGCAAGGGGGCATTCTGGAACTGAGAAACTGAGGAACTTAGGAACTGAGGGAAAAATAATTGAGCTCTGCTCCCGCAGTAATTCCCAGACCAAGGGCTGCGACCAGTTCATTATCCTTATCGATTCCGAAAAAGCTGATATTGGAATGTTAGTTTATAATGCCGATGGCAGCGAGGTTTATGCCTGCGGCAATGCTACACGCTGTGTTACAAGCATCATTGAAAAAGAAGGCCTCTCAGAAAAAATAAAGATAGAGACCAAAGCCGGGATCTTAACCGGTGAAGCAATTTCACCGAATATGATATCCGTTGATATGGGTGAACCTATATTCGACTGGAAAAAAATCCCCCTCACAAAGATGTTGATACAAAGAGCCTGCCAATCGATATCGAAGGTTTCAGCCACCCTTTTGCAGTAAGCATGGGCAACCCACATATGGTATTCACTACCGATAAAGATGTTGAAACCATTGATGTAAAAACTGTTGGCGCTCCGCTTGAACATCACCCTCTATTCCCTGAACGCGCCAATGTCAGCTTCGCGCAGATAGTGGATAGGAATAGTGTGAATCTACGCGTGTTCGAACGCGGTGCTGGGGAAACTCTTGCCTGCGGCACAGGAGCCTGTGCCGCTGCAGTGGCGGCTATTTCACGGAATTTATGCGATAGAAAAATAAATATAAGAACCCATGGCGGCAATATGGTGATAGAATGGCGCGCGAGTAATAATCACGTAATAATGACCGGCCCGGTTGAGTTTGAAGGTGAAGTGTCAGTAGATATTTAGATGATCATCCCCTGACCCGCTGCGCAGGCGCGATAGTATCAGCCTCACTTCCGCCAAGACCGATATACTTAGACGAAAATAATTCCTGAAACTGCTCTTTCAACTCCGGCATTCTGGTAACGGTTGCAATAATATTAACATGTTTCGCAACGGTCTGAAAACCAAGCACTTCATATTTTTCCAAGATGTCCTTTGTATTTTCCAGCATTCCACCGCTTTTATCTTCTATAAATTGATTAAAGGAATCACCATTAGGATATTGTTGCTTTGCCCTATTTTCCAGATCTGTCCTGATAGATTCAGATTTGATATGGCTGAAATCTAACCGATTCTTAAATTCTTTGAACAGATATTCATCATAAGCGGCATTAAGATAGTCCATCACCTCACTCACGAAGCGCTGTTTATTTTCACCGGTCAAACCTGCTTTATTTTCTGACATAAACCCCTTTGTTATTTTCGGGTGAATCCTAGCATATTTTAAGGTTTTATCAACCCTTATATCTCTTCACCGAATGTGTAAGGTTATAGGCTTTCAGGGCTTGTTTTACCTTATGCAAATGACCTATGGAATGAACTTCAAGGTCCATTATTATACGGCAGAAATCCTGTCCGCGGCCTGATATTCTGACGTTGTAAATATTAGAATCGGCATCGGCGCATATCTTGGCGAGATCACCCAGCACACCTTTTTTGTTTCCTACTTTAACATCAAGGCGTGAGCGGAAATAGCCAGCCTCGTTCTTTTCATCCCACTTCAGGTCTATCCAGCGTTCCGGCTCATCCACGTGGTTCTCAAGCTGTATGCAATCTGCGGTGTGGACCATAACGCCGCCACCAGCGATCTGAATTCCCACAATACGCTCACCAGGCAGCGGGCTGCAGCAGCTTGCGTAAGTAACGGCCATGCCATCGCTCAAACCTTTAAGCGCAATTTCGGCGCCTTCGGTCGCCAGATATTTGCCATCTACTTTCTCTTTTTTCGCGATGCTTGCCTGTGGGAATAATTGCTTCAATATCTCTGAACGCGATATTATCCCCTCGCCCATTGCGGAATATAATTCCTGCAGGTTCTTTTTCTTGAATACTTCCAGTAATGGCTCAAGCTTCGCTTCATCAAGCTCCTGCGAATTCTGCAGGAATATCTGGTTTACGATGGATTTACCAAGCACTGAATATTCTCCGGATTTCTGCTGGCGGATATAACGGCGTATCTCGGCGCGTGCTTTTGCGGTTTTCACGAACCCATCCCACGATGCCTGAATGCTTGGAACTTTCGCCTGTATGATATCCACCTGATCGCCATTTTTCAGTTTTGTACGAAGCGGCACAACGCGCCCGTTTACCTTTGCGCCAACACAGGTGCGCCCCACCCCGGTATGCACGGCGAACGCAAAATCCACCGAACTTGCGCCCTTCGGCAGAACGATAAGATCACCGCCCGGCGTAAAGCAGAATACGTGATCGTGATACATTTCCAGCCGTGTATTCTCCAGCACCTCGTCCGGATCGTTGGCGTTCTCAAGCAGTTCAAGAAGCTGCCGCACCCAGCGATACTGGCTGCCATCGATATTATAATTGAAACCCTGCTTATAGCTCCAGTGCGCCGCAACGCCATATTCGGCTATCTCATGCATCTCACGCGTGCGTATCTGAATTTCTATGCGCTGCATATCCTCATTCACCACGATAGTATGCACCGACTGGTAATTATTCGCCTTCGGCACACTGATATAATCATCGAACAGACCAGGCACCAGACGGTATTTGCTGTGTATAACGCCAAGCGCGCGGTAGCAATCATCTACCGAATCCACAATAACGCGGAATGCTATGATATCTGTAACGCTCTCGAACCCGATATTTTTCTTCTGCATCTTCAGCCAGATGGAGAACGGCATCTTCTCCCGCCCAGAAACTTCCGCCTTAACATTGGCCTCCGCTAGCGCCTTGTTCAGAGTATCCACCGTGCGGGAAACGATGTTCTCATCCAGCCCGCGTAAGTATTCCAATCTAGTCTGAACCGAAGCATAAACATCCGGATATAATTCACGGAATGCGATATTCTGCAATTCCACCTTCACCTTATGCATACCGATACGCTCCGCCAGCGGCGCGTAGATATCCATCGTCTCTTTCGCAATGCGTGCCCGCTTATGATCTTTCTTGATGAAATGCAACGTCCGCATATTATGCAACCTATCCGCCAGTTTTACGAACAGCACGCGTATATCTTCCGATATCGCCAATAAAAATTTCCTGAAATTCTCAGCCTGCCTTTCATTATCGGTGCGGAAATTTATCTTTTCAAGTTTGGTAACGCCGTTGACTATATAAGCGATCTCCGGCCCGAACTCATTCTTTATCATATCCAGCGTCGCCTCGGTATCCTCCACCGTATCATGCAGCAGCGCCGTAACGATAGAACCAATATCCAGTTTCAACTCTGCCAGTATCTGCGCCACCTCGATAGGATGCAGATAATACGGATCCCCACTCTGCCGCAACTGGTCCCCATGATATTTCACCGCAAAATCGATAGCCTTCTGCACAAACTTCCGGTCAAAATCCGGATTATAGGAAGCAATGGTCGCGAGCAACTCGGCTCCGGGTTGGGTATTCTCTGTGGTATGTTTATTTATGTTTTCCATATTCTCTCTTTCCGTCATTGCGAGGGAGCATCGCGACCGCGGCAATCCATCCTAAACTAATGGAATAAATTAATCTGAATTGCTTACGCAATAAATACTAACTGGATTGCTTCGTCGCTACCGCTTCTCGCAATGACGAGTATGGAATAATAATACGATAAAATTAAGGGAATTTGTAGGGAAAAGTCATTTACCTGAATAAATCACTATGGGTTCTACCGTTAATAGCTTTAAAACATCACCTCAGGATATTAGGAATAAAAAAAGGGGTTAGTTACCTAACCCCTTGATCTCGTATATATTTAAATAGGTCTATTACTCAACGATATCGCCAGCAGTAGACTGGTCAACGGTCGAAAAACCATCGCCCATATCTTCATCACTTGCAAGGTTCGCTTCGGAGGCTTCGGCTATTGCAGCAGCAATGTCGGCTTCCTCGGCGTCGATCTCGATGGAATCGTTGTTGTTCGCAGGAGCGACGAATTCTTCGAATTTGTCTTTTTCCTTCTGGTATGATTTCAGCAGGTCCGCGCGGAGAGGTTCTATCTCAACGGTGGATTCAGCTATCTCGCGAAGTGATATAACCGTATCTTTCTCACCTTTGCGTTCAATAGTAAGTGCGGCACCGGATGATATGTTCCTTGCCCTTTGTGAAGCAAGTGCCACAAGCTCAAAACGATCATCAACTTTTTCAAGGCAATCTTCAATTGTTACTCTAGCCATTTTTGTTCTCCTTTGTTGGTGCTAGTGCTGGTACTAGTGCCAAGTGTTAATCCACCAGCACTAGCACCCGCACTAATCACTATTTTTTCTTCTTAGTAGTCGCTTTCTTCTCAACTTTTTCAGCTTTCTTTTCAGCTTTAGGTTCTTTTGCTTCAGCGGAAGCTTTGCTTAGAGCTTGGCCTAAGATACCACCAAGAGCGGCACCTGAATCAGCGGAGCCGTATTTCTCGATAGCTTTCTTCTCTTCATCAACTTCATAGGCTTTGATGGAAAGTTTCACTTCTTTGGTCTTTTTCTCAAGGCCGACTATCTTCGCATCGATACGGTCACCGGCAGAGAATCTCTCAGGACGGCATTCAACCTTATCTTTGGAAAGCTCAGAGCGTTTGATGAACGCAGTAACGCCATCAACAACCTGAACCGCGATACCATCATCTTTAACTTCGGTAACGTTGAAAGTATAAACCTTGCCTTTTTCGAACTGATCGAAAGCAGAAGCATTCGGATCATCAGTAAGATGCTTGATGGAAAGAGATATTTTCTCTTTATTAGGTTCAAGCTCAAGAACAAGGATCTTAACTTTATCGCCTTTATTATATTTCTTGATAGCCTCTTCGCCTTTTTCAGACCATGAGATATCAGATATATGAACAAGGCCATCAGCTTCAGGATGTTTCTCGAAGCCAACGAAGATACCGAAATCAGTAACGGATTTAACGGTTCCTTCAACAGTATCGCCTTTCTTGTAGTCTTCAGCGAATTTGGTCCAAGGGTTATCCTGAGTTTGTTTGATACCAAGAGATAAACGTTGTTTTTCAGGTTCGATGGAAAGTATCATCACCTCAACTTCTTCACCTTTCTTATAGATGGAAGATGGGTTAACGTTCTTCTTGCCCCAAGACATTTCAGAAACGTGTACTAGACCTTCAATACCGGATGCCAGCTCAACGAAGATACCGTAATCAGTGATGTTGGTTATCTTACCTTTATGTTTAGTGCCTTCGGCATATTTGCCATCGCCGCTATCCCAAGGGTTATTCTTAAGCTGTTTAAGGCCAAGAGATATACGTTTTGTTTTCTCATCAAACTTGATAATTTTAAGTTTGATCTTCTCACCAACTTTAAGAACTTCAGACGGGTGATTGATACGGCTCCACGAAATATCGGTAACGTGAAGAAGACCATCAACCGCACCAAGGTCAACGAATGCGCCGTAGTCAGTGATGTTCTTAACAACACCTTCAATAGCATCACCTTCTTTGATCTTGGAAAGAACTTCCTGTCTTTCGCTGGTTTGTGATTCTTCCATGATAGCACGGCGGGAAACGATAATGTTACCGCGCACCCTGTCCATTTTCAATATCTGGAAAGGCTGAACTATGTTCATTAATGGAGTAACATCTTTTATAGGGCGAACATCAACCTGTGAACCTGGAAGGAACGCAAGGCAACCGCCAAAATCAACAACGAAGCCACCTTTAACGCGAGTGGTCATAACGCCATCGATATTCTCAGTTTTCTTGAATGCTTTTTCAAGTCTGCCCCAATTTTCTTCCTGAACCGCACGGTGACGGGAAAGGATTATTTCCTGAGCAGCGTTTTCCATTCTCTCAACGAATACGGAAACCTCATCGCCAACATTCAGCGCATCTCTTTCTGATTCAGGGAAATCTTTTAATGCAACACGGCCTTCAGATTTGAAGCCGATATCGATAAGCACAGCTTCCTCATCACGGGAAACGATGATACCTTTTACTGTCGAGCCTTCTTCAAGCCTTTCAATACTGTTATCTGCAAATAATTTTGAGAAATCTTCATTAGTCTGGTAGGTTGAATCGAATTCAACCATTGCAACACGAGCTTTAGCCATTTTATTACCTTTATTTTACGAACTTTGAATGCTTTGATTCGTTGTTCTACTCATCCCAACTGCATATGGGGTTATGTTAATAATGGTATTATATGTTGTCTGTGGAAGTTATGCAGAGACTCAATAATACCCAGCTTTAAGGGTTACCCCTTGAAGTGGGGGTGTTTTAACCCGATCTTGGGGAGATTGCAAGGGTTATTTACGCCGTTCTTTCCATAGGCTTTTTGACAGATTGGATAGAGGCTATATTTGAATATATCACATTTAGTCCTGTTTCCTGGAAACCTTCCTTAGCGGCCTTAGCTATTGAATTAGCGTCTGGTTCTGCCTCAGAGCTCCTGCAGCCTTCAACCGTATAACTCTTGTTTTTGTAACCCACAAACTCTGTAGGGGTCTGATCATAGCCAGCTTCTTGTACTTCGGCCCCATCTGTGATCAACGGAATTGCAGCCTCCACAGATTTATGCCCGCCATTATCCAGAGCAACAAAGTTAACCGACACACCTTTTTTCTTCGCGGCCGCATGGACCTTTTTAAGCTCAAGATCACTCATATAACCCGAACCGCCATCACCCGCCACTAATAATATCTTGTCATATTTTCCGCTGTTAATAGCTCCTAAAGTAGCTCCAGCGACATAGCCCAATATACCCTGCTCCGGATAGATAACCTTCATGTTATCTTCTGCGCTGGTATTTTGTCCTGTAAAATCCAGATATTTTAAAAGCTTACCACCAGAGTTGCCTGAACAAGCCACCACAAGCCTTCTGCCAGATTCATTTTTCATCAGGTCAGCTAAACCTAAATGTATATCCCTCAATCCTTCCGCCTCAGTATTAATCTCTTCAGGACTATCTTTGGATTTCTTCATCATTATGTGACTAGTTCTTGTATCGTTCTGAAGTTTTGCTGTAATGGCCTCTATAACGTTAAGTTTTACCGTTGGGCTTCCATATTTTTTTCTGTTTAAATATTCAATCGCAGCACGCGGGTCTGCATCAATCCCTATCATATCAGGGAATTCATTTTTCAGGCTCTCTAACTTTTCAGCTGTATCTATCATAAAAAGTCTGCCTTTCCTAGACAGGCTTTGGTGAGTAGCCAGATCTGCTCTGTTCATGGTTATGGAAGCGTTAGGCGCTCCACCTATACAAACTTCTATGTTAAATTTTTTGATGGCGGCAGCTACATTCAGATCCATAACGTGGGATGATGAAACCAGTTCATTAGACGCGCCGGATAACATATGCGTTCCTTCAGGATCCGTCAGAACACCACCGACCATTTTGTTTTTTGAGAATTTCTGGAATTCTGGTATCAATTTATATCCACCTAGCCTGTTGGCATGAGACATTCCCGCTCCAAGAGTATATAAAACGCTGGAACCTTCTTGCTGATACATCTCATATAACATATCAAGCTTTGCTATTGCATCATCACTTAAAGGTTTTTCCGACACATCTGGCTTAGCAGTAAGTTTTTCGATCTGTTCTGGAGAAAGTTCCACTTTTATACCAGTCAGATTGTAAGGATAGGCAACAACCCCGGCTGTTCCTTCCAGAAGCATTTTGGCCATCATAGGCTTTAGTACATTTATTATTCTTTCAACCTCTGCCTGAGGATCAAAAGTCTGACCATGCTCTACTTTTGTCTCATATATATTACCCTTGAAAAGCTGGCTATATTCCTGCAGATCTCCTGGCTGGAAATGCGTATCATCAGATCTACCATCCAGATTCGAACCAATAATAGCAAGAAGTGGTATTCTAGCATTTTTTGCTATGTACCTCATGTAATCACTTGCAGTCACGAACCCGGCCATATGGGTACTGACAAAACCACTAATACCAATTTCTTTAGAAGATTTGATGTAACCTATCGCCTCCCCAACACCGCTTGTCTCGGATGAAGAGTTAAAACGTTTTATACCCTGCATTTCCAGATAGGCACTTTGCCTTATAACTCCACCGCCAGTAACGCCAGCCACCATATCAACATAACAGCTCTTCAGCGCCATCGCCCACACCTGTGCGGCAGTTACGTTCTTATAATCAATACTCAGATCCTTATCGACCAGGAAAACCTTATCACCTAATATGATCTTGTTTTGAGATGCAGCTGACTCAGCAGGTTTATTTGGTGTAAAATCCGGGACATCAGTTCCAAGGCTCAGAAGATTCTGTTCCCTGAAATAAGCCGTTTCACGATCATAACCATGAATATTACCTTTTTCGACAAAGCTACCCGGCATAATTCCATTATTCATTACATTCCCCTATATCATCCGTTCATCATATCCATGCTCTTATCATATACTAAAAAGGTTAAACAAACGTTAACTCACTGAAAATTTTTGTGACTACTTGATAACCCCTCAAAATATAGCACTATTTTATACAATTTTACTGGTTTGTCAAAGGAATTACGTTTTAGCATACTTCTATAGCCTACTCTCTTTCAATCACTCTTTTAACCCTATCAAACACCTCCTCTATCCCAATATTGGTCGTGTCTATATATATGGCATCCTGTGCGGGTATCAGGGGGGCTATCTTGCGGCCTTTGTCGCGGGCGTCGCGGGAGAGTATATCGCGGAGTATATCGGCCTCTTTTATATCGGGTTTTCTCAGGCTTAGTTGCAGGAAACGTCTTTTGGCGCGTATTTCGGCTTCTGCTGTGATGAAGAATTTGAACTTTGCCTGTGGGCAGACCACCGTGCCGATATCACGGCCATCCAGCACCGCGCCTTTTGGGTTTTTTGCGATGTTCTGCTGGAAGGCAAGTAATGCCGCCCTAACTCCCGGTATCGCCGAAACCTGTGAGGCGGCCATTCCTACTTCTTCGGTCTCCAGTTCTTCGCTGCTTATTTTTGAGAGATCGAGGTTCCCGGCTATCTCAGTCGCCAGTCTGGTATCCAGCGGTTCGGCCCCTGGCCTCTTCCTCAATAATTCCCAGCCTACCAGCCGGTACAACCTGCCGGTATCCAGATATTCCAGTCCAAAATGCGCCGCTATACGTTTTGCTACCGTACCTTTACCGCTTGCGGCGGGGCCATCTATTGCTATTAACATTATGATATAAACTTTTTGTTGTCAGTTATCAGTAATTTTTGTTAATCTAGCCTATAAACTAAAAAACTTACAACCAAAATGAATTTATGAAAAAATTATCGCTGATAGTTTTATTGCTTGCCGCCAGCCCTTCTGTACAGGCTCAGGATAACTCCAAAAGCCCGACAAAACCTCAGATATTGATCCAGGAAACCCCTCAAAAACTCCAGGAGCAGGCCATTGCCAATACACCTATACAGGCATCGCAGACCAGAAGGCTTCCTTATGTGCTGAATGCGCAGCCGTTCTTCGGGAATCAGGTTGTGGTCTCTGTTCCATCAACTTTCATTTCGGCTGATGATGCACTGATAAAAAGCCAGTATCCTGATGCCGATAATCTGCCGAAAGTGGTCCTCACTGATAACACCAAACGCCCGCTGCTGGCGCTCAACCTTTCCCGCAACGCCGGTGACAGGGAGGATATAGTCCACTTCTTCCGCGATGTTAAGAATGACATCAGAACAAAATATCCAACCTCACGATTCCTGAAAACTGATGTCGTCCGCAACCGCACACTTGCCATTATAGAAGTTGTATTACCAAACAAAGATGGTCAGAGCCTTTATAATATGATGGCATTCCGTTACGTCGGCGAAAAGTTCTTCTTTCTGAACTTCTCCTGCCCTGAGGAAGACATGAACCTGTGGCAGAACACTGCGCGGGAAATAGCGGAAAATGTGAAGATAAATTCTAACTAAACCAGAACGCCGTCTTGTCCGACTGTCTCGCGGACATTGATCTGGAAGCCCTGAATGGCGCTTAGTTGTGTAGCAAGTTTTTCAAGGTCGGATACTTGAGCGCGGGAAAGTTCGCGGTCTTTGTTTACTTCGATGAATGAATTGAAATCATTTTTAACTTTTACCACCTGCGGCTCAGAGGCAGCCTGCTGATCTTGCTCGCTTACGCCAAAGCCGTTGGCCTTATTGATGGATTCAGTTATATTGTTAAGCTTCTGTATCTGGCCGCCGGTTACCGGGCCATCATCTATCTGTTTCACCAGACGCGGAGCTTCCTGCTGTATCTCGATAAGCTTTTTCGCAGCTATCTTGCCGATGGTGTTGTCATCAATGCCTATATCGGCGAATTTCTGTTTTATCTGGTTAAGTTTGTTAGATTCACCTTCGGTAAGGTCACGCGATCTGGATATCTGGTTAAGGCCCCGGAATTCCAGCGCATCCCTTTCAAGGTTGGTATAATTATTTTCTACTTTTACATTCTCATCACCGGTATTTATGGTAGCGCGCAGCACTTCTGCCGCTTCCGGCGAAAGTTCAACCTTATCGCGATCTTTTTTATCAGTTTCTTTTTGTCCATCCTCTTCCTGAAGAGTGCCGGACTTAATAGAATCGATCAGCGATTGTGGTTTGTTCACACTTTTCTGGATCCCGCTGTTACCAAGGTTACTCAGCGAGAGTGGATCGGGTTTTGCCTGTATCGGTTCAAATGCCATATTAAAATTTCAATATCATTTTTTTCTTGTCGGACTATTATTATAACATAAAACGCGCATAAAAAGAATGGAAATCAAATGAAAAAAACTGAATCTGAGAACATGTTGTATAAAAGAAATAGTGAGTCGTTAAAATCGCAATATATCAAAGGGTTATACGCGCAAGAAGATAGCTCCCTTAAAGCTGTTATACAATCTATAGGTGATAATAATTTGCGCCCGATAAATCTGGGAGCGGAAGAAGCTAAATTAGTTCAAATTTTATTAAAATTACACAGAGCAAAAACCGTAGTGGAAGTTGGAACACTGGTTGGCTACTCTACGATATGGATAGCACGCGGTTTACCGGAGGGCGGAAAAGTTTATAGCTTCGAGCGGGATGAAAAAACTGCGCGAGTAGCAAAAGATAATATCGCAAACAGCGATGTCGCGGATAAAATAGAAATTATAATTGGCGATGCCCATGAGATGTTAAAGACCATAGAGTCTAAAGATACTTTCGATGCGATATTCATCGATGCCGAAAAAGGTGGTTATTTACGATACTTAGACTGGGCAGAAAATAATATCCGTAAAGACGGGCTAATTCTGGCAGATAATACTTTTATGTTCGGGCTTACTTATGATGAAACATTACAGAGTGATAGATATAAAAAAGAACTTCCGGTGATGCTGGAATTTAACCGCAGGCTTGCTGACCAAAAAAGATATGATGCGGTGATAGTGGCTAACACCGAGGGTTTGAGCGTTGCGATTAAAAAGTTTTAGCTCTTACTTCCAAACTACCTTCAGCTCGAACTCGGTTGAGATGTTGCTATCAAGTATTTGTGTTGATGTCATTTTATAGTTATCCGGCAATTCCAGTTTTACATTAAAATTATTCGTGGTCTGGATATCTATGCTTACGGGAAGTATGATATCAGCATCCTCACCATTATCATTTGCCAGAATGGTTTTTATTTTACTTACGGTATCGCCGGCAAGCTGGGTTTCTTTTAATTTTATTTCAACTTTGCCGCGCAGTGTTTTTAGATATGCATCTATCCCGATTATCTCCTCGGCGATAAGCCTTATTCCGCCTTCATCCTTGCGGGCTTCTACCAGAACGACTATCGGGCGGTTGCCTTCGAGAAGATCGCGCGCAGAGTTTATCAGATCATCGTCGAAAATATTTATCTCTACCATGCCGGTAGGGTCGGAAAGCGAGAAGAATGCGAAGCGCCTGCCCGCAGTAGCGCGCTGCACAACCCGATTCGGCACGCCTATCAGGAATGTTTTTATTGCGTTAAGGTAGGTTTCTTTTTTGCTCCAGCTGCCTTCACGGGTCTCTTCTTTTATTGTTATGGGTATCCTGTCCTCAAGATCCTGAATTAAAATGAAGCGGTCTGTAGGCAATATTTTTAATATATTGGATGCGGGATGGTTATCGAGATAGAAACCTATGGATTCAAACTCTTTCAGTATCTTGTCATTCTCATTCCATTCCTGGATATCTTTTAGTTTTATCTTGGGATTGGTTACCTCCGCAACGCCGCCGAACAGGCTTTCCTGCGATGATGTTTTTTCCTCGATGATAGCCTGGTTGAATTTTGTGAGCAAAGCAGCCTCTTCAAACAGCTGCCTGCGGTTGTGATATATACTATCGAACGCACCGCAGCCGGCAAGGCTTTCTATCTGGCGTTTGTTCATCACCGATGCAGGCACGCGAGAGACAAAATCATCAATATCCTTGAATGGGCCGTTTGCTTCACGCTCTTTCTGCATTTCCAGCATCGCGGCATCACCAACATTTTTGAGCGCCCCGATAGCGTAGCGAATAGCCTTCGTTCCATCAGCAAGTTTTTCAACTTTAAAATGTGAGTCAGACTTATTTATATCCGGCGGCAATATCTGTATGCCCATCTTGCGAGATTCCTCGCGGAACATTAATAGTTTATCAGTATTGGTAAGCTCCTGATTCATGCACGAACATAAGAATTCCGCCGGAAAATTCGCTTTCAGATATGCCGTTTGATAACCGATGACCGCATATGCCGCCGCATGGGATTTGTTAAAACCATAGCCTGCAAACTTCGCAACGAGATCAAAAATATCCTCGGCCTTTTGTTTATCTATCTTTTTCTCAACCGCACCGGCGACGAACTTTCCGCGCTGGTCATCCATTTCGGATTTTATCTTTTTACCCATCGCACGGCGTAACAGATCAGCGCCGCCTAGCGAATAACCGCCAAGTATCTGCGCTATCTGCATTACCTGTTCCTGATAAATTATAACTCCATAGGTCTCTTTCAGCACCGCCTGAAGTGACGGGTGAAGGTAATCAGGTTTTTTCTTACCAAGTTTACATGCGATGTAACTTGGGATATTTTCCATCGGGCCGGGACGGTATAGCGAAATAAGTGCGATGATATCTTCAATGGAATCGAGGCGCATCTTGCGCATGGAATCTCTCATACCCGCGGACTCCATCTGGAACACGCCGATACCCTTACCTTCTGCAAGCATTTTGAAAGTGGGTGCGTCATCGTAGGTAACGGTATCTATGTCGATCTTTATTCCCTCATTCGCGGCGACCATCTCAACAGTTTTTTGGATGAGGGTCAAAGTTTTCAATCCAAGGAAATCGAATTTCACCAGCCCGGCGGCTTCGCAGTATTTCATAGAATATTGCGTGGTAGGGATGCTGGCACGGTTATCGGAATATAGCGGCACTATCTCGGAAAGTGAATCTGAGCCTATCACAACACCTGCAGCGTGGGTGGATGCATGGCGGTGCATGCCTTCAAGTTTCAAACCGATATCAAGAAGCTGCGCTATCACCTCATCGCTTTTGCGCTCACGCTGAAGTTCAGGGTCCATTGCGATGGCCTTATCGAGCGTGATGGGATCTATCGGGTTGAACGGGATCATCTTACATATCCTATCCACTTTGAAATATGGTATCTGCATCACCCTTCCTACATCGCGCAGAACGGCGCGGGCCTGTAGTTTTCCGAAGGTGATTATTTGTGCGACCTTATCATTGCCGTATTTTTTCTGGACATAATCTATCACTTCGCTGCGACGCTCCTGACAGAAATCGATATCGAAATCCGGCATGGAAACACGTTCCGGATTCAGGAAGCGTTCAAATAGTAATCCGAAACGCAGCGGATCGAGATTTGTAATTTCCATCGCCCACGCGACCACTGAACCAGCGCCGGAGCCCCTGCCCGGACCTACCGGGATATTGCTGGCTTTCGCCCAGCGGATGAAATCTGATACGATAAGAAAATAACCCTGAAAACCCATTTCGCAGATAACGCGAACTTCATATTCCAGACGATCGAAATATGGTTTCATCGATTCTTTTATGCGGTTATCATCTTCCGCGATGCCAAGGCGCTTGCACAGACCCTTGAATGATACATCCCATATCTCTTCATCATCACCACGGCCGCCGAGGGTCGGGAATTTTGGAAGCATCGGCTTTCTTTCCTGCGCCATGTATGAGCAGCGAAGTGCGATGTTAACAGTATTCTCCAGCGCTTCAGGGATATCGGCGAAAAGCTCCGCCATTTCCTGCTGGGATTTGAAATAATGCTGTGCCGAGAATTTTTTGCGGTTCTCATCGGCCTGGAAAGCGCCGGCGGCGATACACATTAAAATATCCTGCGCCTCGTGCATCTCTTCGGTATCGAACAGAACATTATTGGTTGCTACCAGCGGGATATTATTTTTCTCAGCCAGTTCCAGCAATACAAGTTCGGTTGAGGCTTGCTTCTCCTGTTCAACGCGGTTCAACTCTATATATAGTCTGTCGCGGTAGATATCTTTGAACTCAGCAAGTATTTTCTGGGCCGCATCTATCTGGTTAGCGCGGATGAGAGTATCAAGAACACCGTTATGCCCACCCGTAAGGCAGATTATGCCTTCGCTGTGCTTCTTAAGGTTTTCAATATCTATGGATGGTTTCGTATGGTCCTGCCCGTTCAGGAAAGAATCGGAGGATATCTGTAAAAGATTTTTATAACCGGTCTCATTCTGTGCCAGCAATATTAATTTTGAATGGTTCGCATTCTGCTTTTCTGTGCCTGTGGCGAAATTCGCCTCTATCCCCGGAATGGACTGCACACCGTATTTTTTGCAGTATATTGCCACTTCCAGCAGGCCGAAGAGATTGCCGGAATCAGTGACGGCTACGGCAGGCATATCATTCTTGGCGCATATAGGCCCGATCTGCTCCGGCAATATCGCACCCTCGGAAAGTGAATATGAGGTGTGCACCCGAAGATGCACGAATTTCGGATAAGGTATCGTTTTTATTTCATCAGCCATTTTTTAACTTTAAAGACTCATATAAAAACTGTAAATATCTAATTATGAAAATATTCAGTAAAAAGATCATAGAAGTTGCTGAAAGCGCCAGAGAACTTATAGAAAAGATATTGCGCTGGCGCAGAATGGAACTGGACAGGCTGATGCATGTAAAATACGAACCGCATAAGGCAAGTTCCCGTAGCCAGTTTGATGCGATAATGGCCGATGTGAATGAGGATCACGAAAAAGTGACCGAAATGCTTAAGATACAGGCGCTGGCGGAATCTATCTCAGAAAACAATCTGGTGGCAGGACTGGATGCGATAGACCTTAACTACGATGAAAAAGCCAGAGTTGAACACAAGAAAGAATTAAAAAGACAGAAGGAAATGCAAAACTTCATGGAAATCAATAAGGGCAAAAGATAATCTCATGTCCCAGATATTCGGCGCTATAGATACACCTTCCATCGACCATGTGATCCCTAACTGGGATATAATTAAAGACAGGATGAAAGACCCTGAGAAGCTGAAAAAAGCCGAAGTGATATATGATGAGATAATCTCCAGCTTAGGCAAAAGAAATATCCCCGGCAGTAAATTTACACTGGATGAACAGACAGCCGGAAAATGCAAAGGCCTCTTACTTGAACTGGAAAAAATATTTGCCGGTACGGATATAAAGATACAGACCGCAGGCGGCACCGGTTACAGGAAGTTATTTTACACAAAACTGATATTACAGGAACAGGCAGAAGCAAAATTATTCGGCGCTACTGGTAATGACAAAGAAGGCGACAAACTTAAGAATATAATTGCAAAGAATAATATAGAGCTTGTAGATAATGGCGAATCGCTGCTACATACAAGAGAAGCATTGCTAATAACACCAAAGAATTCAAAAGACAGGATAGGTGCAAAATTCCCTTACACAGAAGCCAGGTTCTTCCATGATGAGAAAAAACTTCTGGAATATGCAAAAAGCTGTGATTGTTTCTATCTTGAATCATCACTGATAAAATTCCTCGGCAAGGAAAATTTCATAAATTTCTGCAGGGACCTGAGCGCAAATAATGTAAAAATTATTTTCGCGCCACCTACTGACAGATCATTCTTCATCGATATTAAAACCGGCGCTCCGCTTACCGAAAATATCGCTGCATTCCGCGCCGCTGCTAAATATGCATCCATAATAACCATGAACGAACTTGAGGCTATCTGGTTCATTGGTGATATTAATTTTTATAAAAAGATAACCGGACGTAATGACCCAAATCTTGCAAAAGCGGTAAATGCAATAAAAAAGCTTTTGAAGGGTTACGACAATAAAATGGTACTGATAACTGTCGGCGAACATGGAATGATAGGCATCACAAAAGATCTCATAATTGAAAGAGATGCGCTAAAGATAGAAAAGATAATCAATACTGTAGGCGCAGGCGATTCCGCAGCGGCAGCGGTAACCAGCGTTCTATGCAGGTGTAACGATATTTTTACGAAAGAATCTGCAGAGAAGGCTTTACAAAAAGCCTGCGAGATATCCAGCTATGTAATTCAGAACCAGCCCGCAGCAAACTAATTATTTTCCCAGAAATGATCCACCGGCGAATGCCCCTTTCCTATCTTTTTTGAATTCTTTATCGCGCCCTGTAAATATTCATGAGCATTCTTAACCGCCTTCTCTAGCACATCGCCAACCGCAAGCCTTGCTGCAATAGCGCTGGCATAAGTACAACCGGTGCCGTGGGTGTTCTTTGTTCTTATTCTTTTTGCCTTGTACTTCGTACTTCGTATTTCGTGCTTTGAAATTTTATGAACCAGAACATCAACCAACTCTGCACCTTTCAGATGGCCGCCTTTCAGTAACACAGCGTTACATCCATAATCTGCGATCATCTTCCGCGCGGCTTTTTCCATATCCTTTTCATTTTTTATTTTTAGGCCGGAAATAACTTCCGCCTCCGGAATGTTCGGAGTTATCAGGAATGCTTTTGGGATAAGCTTTGTTTTAAGTGCATTTATCGCATCATCTTTTATGAGTTTCGCGCCGCCTTTGGCCACCATTACCGGGTCCAGCACTAATGGTATCTTATGTTTGCCTATTATTTTTGCGATAAGTTCTATTATTTTTTTTGAACTGAGCATCCCGGTTTTTATTACATCAGCACCAATATCAGAAAGGACCGAGTTTATCTGCGCCTCAATAATATCAACTGGCAGATCGAATATTTTCTGTACACCAAGCGTATTCTGCGCGGTGATGGAGGTTATGGCAGTTGCGGCATATGCGCCGTTCGCGGCGATGGATTTTATATCGGCCTGTATCCCGGCACCGCCGCCGGAATCAGAGCCTGCGATAACAAGTATCTTTTTCATGATATTTATAATTTTTCCGCAGTAAGGTCGGGGCCGATGAAGATCATTTTTTTATCCTCTATACCGGTAGTTCCCGCAAGGAAAGGCGCACGGCTGCCAGGGATAACGCCGACATCATATATCTCACCGACAGAGCCGGAGATATTCATGGTGGCATGCACATCACCGGTTTTTATATTTATCAGGTAAATACCGGCTTCAGGTTCCCTGCCACGGTTTTTAAGTTCATCATCCAGCGGTAGCCCGGAGAATATCTCGTGACGCGGCTTGGAGATACCCACCAGCGCATAATCACCATAGAAGCGTAAACCCCTTGCAAAACCAGGCACCCATGCAACTTTATTGAACTCACCGGTTTTAATATTTATCCAGCCGAACCAGCCTGTTCCGGCTTCCAGTATCCATAATTTGTTTTTGTAAAAACGCGGCGAGTGCGGCATTGCCAGACCCGAAGCTATCACCTTATTAGTAGTTATATCTATCACCTGCCCGCCATCGGCGCGGTGTTCCCGCCAGCCATTTGGAGTATTACTGGCTGAAACTATGGTGACATACTTCACCTCATCTTTCACTAAACAGAAACCATTCAGGTGGCAACGATCCTCGTTTATCACCCTGTCAATGAATTCCGGTTTCCAGACCGGGTTGAAATTGCCGCGATGATCCAGCTGCGCCACGCAATTATAAAGCGTTATCACTGCCATTAATTTATTGTGCTTATCCAGCGCGATATCATGTACATCAACACCGCCGGTAACGTGGCACTGGCGCGGCAGGAATATCCTGTCCCAGCCATCCTGCGTTATGGTATCTTCCTTCAGGCAATTCTGGAAACGCCATAGCTGGTGCTGGATAGAAAGCAGAAAACCATCATCGGTCATCGCCATTGCCATTGCCCGCCCAAAACTCCGCTCGGAAACCGCAAAACGCGCCTTACCGGTGCTTGGCCCCACCATTACTATCTTGCCCGCCTCGTAAGTGGTGAAAACGATGGAAGAATTAATCTCATTCATCCATTCAATGAAACTATCCGAGAATTTCAGGTGATATTGCGAGGGCACCACCGCCCCCAGATGTAACTGATCCTGCTGACTATCCCCGGCTATCTGAATATTGCTCATTTTACCTGCGATTTTATATTAATGCACTGGTTCTTATCACACTTACACAAAATCACAAAACAATTATTGTGAAGTAGTAGAAGCGGTATTTAAGAAAGTATTTTGTATCTGGTAATTCGTAAATTCCCTTCATAAAGATACATCTAAAAGGCCCATTAGGGTCAATGCGAATAATAAAGAGATGCGAATGAATAGTAGTCCACTGAAACAGGCTGATATGAGGGGCAAGATGTATAAGGGAAATTATCTACCGGGCGTGTGTGCCGCAAACTGCGGCACTTCCACTAAAAACTAAAATATACCTCTAGATCAATAAGTTAATTGGTGGAGCCTAGGGGGATCGAACCCCTGACCTCGACACTGCCAGCGTCGCGCTCTCCCAGCTGAGCTAAGGCCCCGTGATAGTAGTAGTTATTTCGACATGTTCCTTGTGGCTTCGGGAACTCTTACAACTAAACCTTCCAGATCATCAACCACCATTATCTGGCAGCCGAGGCGGGAGGTTTGGGTAAGGCCGAAGGCAAGGTCTAACATGTCTTCTTCTTCGTCTTTTGCTTTTGGCAGGCTTTGGTAACGAGCCTCGTCCTCTATTATAAGGTGGCAGGTGGAACAGGCAAGCGAACCTTCGCACGCGCCTTCCAGAGGAATATCATTTTTATGCGCAACTTCAAGAAGCGAAATGCCGTTGGGAGCATCAACCGTTTTCTCGCCGTTTGCCCATTTGAAAGTTATGTTTGCCATTTTAAATCTCTAAAAATTACTAATCTTCTTACCCGCCAGATATCCCTTCAGTGCTTCACTCGTCCGGATATCTGCAAAATCTCCTGCTACCATATCGAGGCTCTTAACTTCGGCATCTATAAGGTCGCGTATCGTGCCTTTGGAAACCTCTTTTATTTTCTCGATCTGGGCAATTATTTTATCCTTATATTCGTCTGGAATTAAATTTCCATCACTTTTAAGGGCTGATTCGATAGTTTTTATCGCAATTTCTGCCTCGATACGGCTTTCGGCCAGCAAACGCGCCATTATATCGGCTTTTGCCTGTTCCATGGAAGCGATGAGCATTTTCTCCATTTCGGTGGAATCTAACCCATATGATGGCTTTACCTCTATTTTCGTTTCGGTGCCGGTCTTTTCCTCCATAGCGGAAACAGTCAATATACCATCGGCATCCAGCATGAATTTAACCTCAACCACAGGCGTACCAGCCTGCTGCTGCGGTATCCCTTTTAGCTCGAACCTTGAGAGTGAGCGGCAGTTCTCCGCCATTTCACGCTCGCCTTGCAGGATATGTATCTTCATGCCGGTCTGGCCATCTTCGTAAGTGGTAAATTTTTGCGATGCACTTACAGGAATGGGAGTATTACGAGCAATAAGTACTTCCATCAGCCCGCCATAAGTTTCCAGCCCAAGTGAAAGCGGAGTTACATCAAGTAATAGATTATTTGAACCACGGGTTAATGCTTCCGCCTGAATGCCCGCGCCCATTGCCACTACTTTATCCGGGTCAATATCGATAAGCGGTTTTTTGCCGGTGAGGCTTTCGATCTTCTGGCGTATCAGCGGCACGCGGGTAGAACCACCAACCAGTACAACACCATTTATCTTATCAGCTTTTAGTTTAGCATCTTTCATCACCGATTCAAAAATGGAAATGGTCTTATCCGCCATGTCGCCGATCATCTGCTCGAATTCGCTGCGGGTTATTTCTATATCTTTGCCCTCAATATTTTCAGTAACATTATCAGAATAAGTTAACTGTTCTTTTATTTTACGTGAGATAGATTTTAATTCAGCCAGAGGTTTTTTAATTTCCAGTTTTTTCTTTATCAGAACCGCAAGCGCCAGATCGAAATCATCACCGCCAAGCTGGGTATCGCCACCGGTTGCTATAACTTTGAACACACCCATCTGCATTTTTAAAATGGAAACATCAAATGTGCCTCCGCCGAGATCAAATACCGCGTAAGTTCCTTCCGCCTTTCTATCAAGACCGTATGCAAGAGCCGCTGCGGTAGGCTCGTTTATCAGGCGCAGAACCTCAAGGCCAGCAAGCTTTGCGGCATCTTTAGTGGCCTGGCGTTGTGATTCGTTGAAATATGCGGGAACGGTAATTACCGCCTTTGAAACATTATGGCCCAGAGCTGTTTCAGCTTTTAATTTTAATTGCTTTAAAATTTCTGCCGAAGCTTCAACCGGCGTTATTTCCTTATTCCCGAATTTAAGACGGATGATCTTTTCTGAATTTTCTTTATTAACCTCAAAACCAAAATCCTTTATGGTCTTTTCTGCTTCGGCATAACCTAAACCTATAAGACGCTTTATTGATGCAAGGGCACTCAATGCCTTCTTATTGTTATTACCCACTACAACACTACCATCCTCAAGCAAATTCACTATTGATGGCAGCATAAAATTACCATGTTCATCGGTGATAACTTCGGAAGTTTCTTCATGTGAAATGGCGACCAGTGAATTAGTGGTGCCAAGATCAATACCTATTGCAACATCACCCTGATGCGGTAACGGGGTTTGGCCGGGTTCGTGTATCTGCAGTAACATTATATTCTTTCCAGTTCTTCTTTTAGCTTACTTATATATTTTAACCTCATCGCGGCCTCAGCAGCTTCCATAAGGTTCTTGTTTTCATAAGCATTGTTAAAATCTTTTTGTGTGGCAGAGAACTCACCTTCCATATGGCTTAGTAATTCTGCCTTATTCTCCATCCCCGATTCAATATCAGAAGCCCTTTCGCGGAATTCCATCTGCTCCATTAATAATGCCTGAGATGGTTTGTATGTATTATTTTTTTCCTTATTTACCAGAATACTGCTTATTTCCAACAAATGATTTGCGCGCTCAACATCATCAGAGAGTGTTTTATAGCCATCGTTAATATCGGCGGATCTCATACTCACCAGCATCTTTTCCGATTCACTCATGCCGATGCTTCTATCCGGGTGATATTGCATTTGCAGGGCGAAATATTTTCTTTCCAGCTCATCAATATCGATAAGGTATTTTGGCTCAAGGGAGAATAATGTGAAATAGTTTATCATAATTTTCTACCTCCCTGCTCTCGCGGGAATCAGTTATTAAACATTAAAACTTTCCCCACAACCGCAACGCCCCTTTTCATTCGGGTTCACGAATACGAAACCGGATTTCATTTTTTCCTCAACAAAATCCATCGTGGTACCAATTAAATATAGAACCGCTTTCGGATCGATAATAACTTTCACACCTTTATCTTCCACCACATCTTCAAACTTACGGATGTCATCGGCATATTCAATTGTGTATGCAAGCCCTGAGCAACCGCCTTTTTTGACGCCCACACGGATACCTTCGGAAGGCTTATCACGACTTGCCAGCAGGTGTTTTATCTGCCCTGCCGCTGCATCAGTTATTTCAATTGGTGCTTTCATAATTATCTTAAAATTATTTTGCCTGTTTCTTCTTATAATCCTCAACTGCTGATTTTATTGCATCTTCAGCAAGCATTGAGCAGTGAATTTTTACCGGCGGCAAAGAAAGTTCCTGTGCTATCTGGGTGTTCTTTATCTGTGCGGCTTCATCAAGGGTTTTGCCTTTTATCCACTCGGTCGCAAGTGAAGATGATGCTATCGCGGAACCACAGCCGAAAGTTTTGAATTTTGCATCTTCGATGATGCCTTCATCGTTAACTTTTATTTGCAGCTTCATAACGTCACCACATGCAGGTGCGCCTACTAAACCGGTGCCAACATGATCATCTTGCTCATCCATACGACCCACATTTCTGGGGTTTTCGTAGTGGTCTATTACTTTTGTACTATATGCCATTTTATTCTCCTTTTATAATTTTAACTAGTGGCCGGCCCATTCAATTTTACTTATATCAATACCATCCTTGTACATATCCCATAGCGGGCTAAGATCGCGGAGTTTTTGTACATTTTCTTTTACTATCTTTATTGCGCGATCAACTTCCTCTTCGGTTGTGAATCGACCGAAACCAAAGCGGATTGATGTATGAGCCAGTTCATCGCCGACACCAAGCGCGTGCAGGACATATGATGGCTCGAGGCTTGCCGAGGTGCATGCGGAGCCGCTGGAGACCGCAAGGCCGCGTATCGCCATCAGCATGGATTCGCCCTCAACATAGGCAAAGCTTATATTTATATTGCCGGGGAAGCGTTGTTCTTTATCGCCATTCAGAAAAACTTCCGGGATATCTTTAACGGTAGCGTTATAGAATTTATCAAAAAATTTCTGAAGTTTTGCTCGCTCATCTTTCATTTCTATTTTCGCGATTCTTGCCGCTTCACCTAAACCAACAACTAACGGCGTAGGCAGAGTTCCGCTTCTGAAACCGCGTTCCTGACCACCGCCGTTGAATATCGGCTCAAGGCGAACACGCGGGCGACGACGCACGAATATCGCGCCAACACCTTTTGGCGCATAAATTTTATGACCGGAGATAGAAGCGACATCTATATTCATCGTTTCAACATCAATATCAATTTTACCAAATGCCTGCGCCAGATCGGAATGGAAGAAAACGCCATTCTCACGGGTTATCTTTCCTATCTCCGCAACTGGCTGGATAACGCCGATCTCATTGTTAACCGCCATTACAGAAACAACTAAAGTATCAGGGCGTATCGCTTTTTTCAGAACCTCAAGATCAAGCAGGCCGTTCGGCTGAACATCTAAATATGTAACTTCAAAACCTTCCATCTCTAAATGCCTGCATGCATCAAGCACGCATTTATGTTCGGTTTTAACGGTGATAATATGTTTTTTCTTATCCCCATAAAAATGCGCAAGGCCTTTTATCGCCATGTTATTGCTTTCGGTCGCGCCGGAGGTGAATATTATCTCTTTCGGATCAGCATTGATAAGCGCCGCAACGTGGCCGCGCGCAGTTTCCACCGCCTCTTCCGCTTCCCAGCCATATTGGTGAGAGCGCGAATGCGGGTTGCCGAATTTCTCAAGGAAATATGGCGTCATGACCTCAAACACTCTTGGATCGAGCGGAGTGGTCGCCTGATAATCAAGATATATCGGTCTTGTGGGTTCGTTCTTCTTTAATTCAGTTACTGACATTATGCTGCCTTTTTCTCTTTGTTTTTTAAATATTGTTTCTGCCATACAGTCAGGAACTGCTTGGCCTCGTTTAAAGTATTGTTCCAACCTAACGATATCCGTATTGCACATTTCGCATCTTCCTGCGGAACACCCATTGCGGTTAGTACATGCGAAGTCACTACCCGCCCGGAGGAACAAGCCGCACCGGCTGATATTGAGATATTTTCGAGGTCTAAGTTTATCAGCTGAGTTTCAGAACCTTGCGGCTGCAATGAAACTGAAATTGTATTTGGTATACGCTCAACCTTAGAACCATAAATTTTAGCTTCGGGAGATATTTTTAATATTTCCGATTCTATGAGACCTCTTATCTCTTTCACTTTTTCGCTTTCAGTTTTTAAATTCTCAACCGCAATTTCCGCCGCTTTCGCCATACCTACTATCGCCGCTATATTCTCTGTTCCCGCACGCAGGAACTTTTCCTGACCACCACCATGAAGGAATGGCAGAACTTCCAGCCCGGATTTTATTATCAGCGCCGCAGCACCTTTAGGGCCACCGAATTTATGAGCGGATATTGTGGCCATATCACAGCCTAGCGAATTAAAGTCAAACGCAATTTTTCCAGCCGCCTGCGATGCATCAACATGAAGGAATCCGCCGCCTTCGAATACAGTTTTCGAAATGGTCTTTATATCCTGAATAACACCAGTTTCATTATTCGCATGAATTATTGAAACGATGAATTTTGTACCTTTCAGCTTCTCACAAACCTCTTTCAGTTTTTCAAGTTTTACCACCCCATTCTCATCAACAGGTATCAGGATATTCTTCAAAAAACTCGCCGGTTTGGAAATTGATACATGTTCAATTTCAGTAGTAACGATATTTTCAACACCCTTGATGCATACCAGCGCCATGTTATTGCTTTCCGTACCGGAAGAAGTGAAAACCACCGTTGCACCTTCCGCGCTGAAACATTTCTGGATACGCGCGCGCGCATCGGATAAGATCTTTTTCGCCTCACGCCCGTATGAATGGATAGAGGATGCATTAAGCGGCTTAGCTGCAACCTCAGACATAGCTTCCCACACACCCTCACGCAGCGGTGTGGTGGCGTTATAGTCGAAATATATGTTCGCGTTCTTGTTCATAATATTAATTAATACTCGATTGTTGCGTATCACTAGTTACCTTCTCACTCATCACCCTGCTCTCAACTCTTGCCCCTACCCTCTTATTAACCACATCCGCCAGAGTTATTGATTCCAAATAATTGTCTATCGTTTCGCTCAACCCGTCCCAGAGATCATGCGTAGAGCATTTGCCCTTGCCGGTCATACATGGTGATTTAATTTCACCGCCGCAGCGGGTCATTTTTATCTCTTCCTCAGCGGCATTTATTATTTCGGCTACACTGAGTTCTTCGGCACATTTATTGATGACATAACCACCACCAGGCCCGCGCTGGGATCTTACTATCCCGGCATTCTTGAGCTTGCAGAATATCTGCTCAAGGTACGCAAGCGGGATATTTTGGCTTTCAGCCACTTCGGCAAGAGATATGGCTTTCTTCCCTTCGATGAAGCGGCTTTTGCCGGCAATATCCACCAGCGCCATCACCGCATATCTGCCTTTGGTTGTTAGCATCATAAAATTTACCCCTTATTACCAGACCATGTTTCTGCCGCGCGTTCCTCACCGGAATTCTGCGTTTCCAGCTCGTTCACCCGCTTCTTCATCGCCTCAACTTCCCTGATAAGCGTATCTATCACGAGCTGGCGTGAATCTATATCCCCAGCGGATGTCGCATAGGCCGTGAACTGCTCGGCGTCTTTTATCTCTTCCTTCCTTACCACTTTGCGTGCCGGTATACCAACCATAGTGGCACCCGGTTCAACCTCTGCAACCACTACTGCGTTGGAACCTATTTTTGCACCATCACCTATGGTTATAGGCCCAAGCACCTGTGCGCCTGCACCAATTATAACATTATTACCTATCTGCGGATGCCTCAGCGCACCCTTGCTATGATCTGCCGAAACACCGCCCAGCGTTACATCATGATATATAGTAACATTATCACCTATTTTCGAGGTCTCACCTATCACCACGCCAAAGCCATGATCAATGAACAGGTTCTTGCCTATGGTAGCCCCCGGATGTATCTCAATGCCGGTGATCATCCTCGCAATATATGAAATGAACCGCGGCAGAGTATGCAGTTTCATTCCCCACAGCCAGTGTGAGAACCGGTGTATCAGCACCGCGTGGAAACCGGGATAGCATAAAATCACTTCAAGCCGGCTCTTTGCAGCCGGGTCGCGTGCGAAAAATGAATCAACCTCTGCCTTAATGCTGCTGAACATATATTTTTTCCTTTATATTTCGAAAACCAAAGCTTATATAGGTTTCTGTAGTTTTTATTACCCAAGTATTATACCGCGTTTCAATATAATACCCAAGTAATTTAGTCAAGTATTATTATGGATAATTAATATACTGATCTATATTGGTTATTTTAATTAAGGAACTGGTAAATCATGCCCGAAATAATCATCCCCGGCCCTGAAGGTAGAATTGAGGGCAGATATCACCATAACGAGGATAATAACGCCCCGGTAGCGCTTGTTCTCCACCCGCACCCGAAACATGGCGGCACGATGAATAACAAGGTTACCTACAATCTTTACAAAGCTTTCGCGGTAAACGGTTTTTCGGTTCTAAGATTCAACTTCCGCGGCGTTGGCCGCTCGGAAGGCTCTTTCGATAATGGTATCGGCGAACTTACCGATGCAGCAACCTGCCTTGACTGGCTGCAGAAGATCAACCCGGATGCCTCTACCTTCTGGGTAAGCGGCTTTTCCTTCGGTTCATGGATAGCCATGCAGCTTTTAATGAGAAGGCCGGAGCTTGAAGGCTTTGTTGCCATCTCACCGCCTGCCAACCTGTATGATTTCTCGTTCCTTTCTCCATGCCCTAGAAACGGCCTGATAATTCAGGGTGATGAAGATTCCATCGTGGATGAACCAAGTGTTCGCAAACTGGCCGATAAACTTAACTCCCAGCGCGATATTGAAATTGATTACCGCATCGTCCGCAACGGCGACCACTTCTTCCGCGGCCAGCTCGATGAGCTTGATGATAATTTGAACCAGTACATCAAAACCTACTCCGAACCGCTTAAAAAGCGCGGCCGCATAAAACTGGATAAGAAACGCAGACAGTTGCCGAAGACTAGCTAACTGTACTGGTAAACTATTAAGTTACCCATATGCAGTATCATAAAAAAAACTCCGGTTTCTCCGAAATAGAGCTGGTTACATTCATCGTATTGCTTACCGTTATTGTTATTCTGGTGCGAACCTGTCAGGATTTTACGCATCTTAATAAGATCAAAAGTAATATCGTGCAGATCGAGAAATATAAAACCGCTATTGGGCAGTTCAAAACAAAATATGCTCAGTTACCGGGTGATCTCAACAATGCAAAAAAGCTCTGGCCGGAATGTGCTGATGTTCCTGCATTAAAGACCACCTGCAATGGTAATGGCGATGGGCTTTGGAATAACGGCGAAGGATTTTATGTTTTTGAACATCTCTCCCGCGCGGAAATGGTGGATGAAATATATTCCGCCACCCCGGCCAGTCTTGAGGAAACTATTTTCCCGGTGATAGGAATAACCGGCCAGAATATTGTTCCTATGGGCAGTTTCGGTTTAGCTGCAGATAAGAATATCAGCAGCGCCTTTTTCAATTATCCCCTGCCCGCTAATTCTTTCATGGTATATTTTGAAAGCAATATAATGGGCGATGCCATGCCAACCCAAAGAAAAGTTGAAACATTGCTGGTAAAAGAAACCGATATAAAACTCGATGACGGCAATGGCGCCACCGGCGATATCCGCGCCAGTTACGATAACACTGGCTTCTTCGGAGCCTACAAAACAACCGAACAATGCACCGACTCCCGCGGGGTTTATAAGGATGATGAAGATAATCTTTATTACTGTAATTTTATAATGAGATACTAACTCCCCCAGCCTTCGCTGGGAAGTAGTTAAGTAATTATACTTTGAATAACACTCCGCCCATAGCACTGTTGCTATCGGTTCTTACGCCAGTGGTTGATGAATATGTCAGCGGCAAATCAAGCAACGACCGCACCGCAAGAAATGCGAACCCCTGCGCCTCGATAAAATCCACTTTCAGGTCATCATTTATTTTGTTGATAGGTTTTACCTCGCCCGGCAGAAGCTCCTTAAGCCGGCTCATGATATATTTATTATGCACACCACCGCCGCAGATGAACCAGTGCTGCGGGGTAAGCGGCAGATGCTGTACGGCTTTGGCGATGGAATAGATGGTGAATTCGGAAAGTGTTGTTACCTTATTCGCAAAACTTGTTTCCTTGAACTTGCCTTGCAGCAGTGAGGATACAACCCTTGTGAACTGGTTCCTGTCCAGCGATTTTGGTGGCTTGCGGGAGAAATACAGATTATCCATCAGCGGGCTTAAAAACTCTTCTAGCACATGACCGGCCATCGCAACCTTACCTTCCTCATCAAAATGCCTGCCGGTATTTTCAAATATTATATCATCAATAAGCGCATTTCCCGGCCCGGTATCGAATGCTATCAAATTCTTGCCATCGATATATGTGATATTGGAAACCCCGCCAATATTCACCACCGCCGCCGGATACATATCTTCCGGCACTATCGCCTTATGATATAGCGGCAGCAGCGGTGCACCCTGCCCGCCCAGCTTTATATCATTCGCACGGAAATTACATACAACATCTATTTTTGTTTTCTCCGCCAGCAATTGCCCATCGCCGATCTGCCATGTGAATTTATCCTGCGGGCGGTGATCTATGGTGTGCCCGTGGAAACCGATGACATCAACCTCTCCCGGTTTAAGGCCAGCGTTGATAAGCAGCTCCTCCACCACATCCGCATGCAGCTTGGTGATATCACGCTCAACTTCTTTTATATAGAATTCATCAGATTCGCCATTCTTCGCCTGCACATCCGAAATAAGTTTCCGCAATTTCAGTTTCAGCCAGCCCGGATATTCCTTGAAATGCGTTGCCCCGAATTTTGTGATACGCTGCCCATCTGTCTCCACAATGGCAGAATCTATACCATCCATGGAAGTACCCGACATAAGGCCGATAGCGATGTAGGTTTTCTGGCTCATAAGAATTTATCTTATGAAATTAAAGGTAATTAGTAAACGCTTCTTTGATGGCTATACCACCCCGGTATACTTAAACCCCACATATATCATCCAGCAGGCGATGATATACGCAAAGAACATGATAATGAATTTATAGCCGAAATGCTGAAAACTTAAGCGGTTCTCCGGGGTTGGTTCAGCTTTGAATATTACCCCCGCCTTTACAGCGCGTAAAATATAATAGCTAAGATGAATGAACATTATGCCAAGGCTGAACGCCCATATCGTATAGATAACAAATTGCGTTTGCAGAAATGGTATCAGCGGCAGAAAATTCAGCATGATGAGGGTCTGGAAAAAACGCAGGTCTTTTTTCATTCCTCTAGTAAACCCTTTTCTTCGGAGGCACCACTTCAACTTCGTCGGTCATGGTTTGCATTATTACCGGGCGGTAATCTATTTTTACGTTACCGGCGTCATCTATCCAGCTATAGGTGTGTTTCATCCAGTTGGCATCGTCGCGATCCTTGAAATCCTCACGGGCGTGGGCGCCCCGGGATTCTTTGCGGTTAAGGGCGGAGGTGATGGAAACCATTGCCTGCGGTAATAAATTTTGCAATTCTAAAGCTTCAACAAGATCGGAATTCCAGATAAGACCTTTATCCTTCACCAACATATCTTCGTTCTCTTTGTAAACTTCCTTAAGTCCTGCAACGCCTTCTATCATGGTTTTTTCGGTGCGGAACACAGCAGCTTTCGCCTGCATCGTTTTCTGCATCTTCAGGCGCAGGTCAGCCACTTTGGTGGAACCTTTGGCATGGCGGATGGAATCAAAACGGTTGATTATTTTATCTGTAGCTTCAGCCTGTAATTTTTTATGAGTTGTTCCCGCCTTGATAACTTCAGCAGCGCGATAAGCAGCTGCACGGCCAAACACGACCAGATCAAGCAATGAGTTTGAACCTAAACGATTAGCGCCGTGAACAGAGATACAACCCGCCTCACCAACTACCATAAGGCCAGGAACAACAGAAGTAGGGTTGCCGTTTTTCAGCGTTACAACTTCACAGTGAACATTTGTAGGTATGCCGCCCATATTGTAGTGAACGGTCGGAAGCACAGGTATAGGCTGTTTTGTAACATCAACACCGGCGAAAATCTTTGCCGTTTCGGAAATTCCCGGTAATCTTTGATGAAGAATTTTCGGGTCAAGGTGATCTAGGTGTAAATAGATATGATCTTTATGCGGCCCAACACCGCGGCCTTCCATTATCTCAACTGTCATAGAGCGTGAAACCACATCGCGCGATGCAAGATTCTTTGCTTTCGGTGCATAGCGTTCCATGAAGGCTTCACCTTCGGAGTTACGCAGAATTCCGCCTTCACCACGGGCACCTTCGGTTATCAGACAGCCCGAACCATAAATTCCGGTCGGGTGGAATTGGGTGAATTCCATATCCTGTAGCGGCAACCCGGCACGAACCGCCATACCGCCGCCATCGCCGGTGCATGTATGCGCCGAGGTCGCGGAAAAATAAGCGCGGCCATAGCCGCCGGTTGCAAGTATAACCATATGCGCGCGAAAAATATGCAGCGCACCGTCATCTAAATTCCATGCCACAACACCACGGCAAACGCCTTCTTCATCCATTATGAGATCAAGCGCAAAATATTCCACGAAGAATTTAGCTTTGTGTTTTAGCGATTGCTGGTAAAGCGTGTGAAGTATTGAATGTCCCGTTCTATCCGCGGCTGCACAGGTGCGAACCGCTGCCGGGCCTTCGCCATATTCAGTGGTCATACCACCGAACGGGCGCTGGTAAATTTTGCCTTCCGGCGTGCGGGAGAACGGCACGCCATAATGCTCCAGCTCGATAACAGCGGGAATGGCGTTCTTGCACATATATTCAATCGCATCCTGATCGCCTAACCAGTCAGAGCCTTTTATCGTATCGAAATAATGCCAGCGCCAGTCATCCTTGGTCATGTTACCAAGCGCCGCCGAGATACCGCCCTGCGCCGCAACCGTGTGAGAACGGGTCGGAAAAACCTTTGTTATGCACGCCGTGGAAAGCCCCTTTTCCGAAAGCCCAAGCGTTGCGCGAAGCCCAGCGCCACCGGCACCAACTACTACTACATCATATTCGTGATTTACTATGTTATACGGTTTCATATTACTATATAAAATTGCTAATTTTTAAAACTGCCACTACACCAAGTACAAAACCGGCAATACCGGCAACGCATATAAATTTAATAATGAAATTCCTGACCGGGATATTGCTTACATAATCCTCGAACACGACTTTCATCGCAAGTGTGGTGTAATGCATAAAACTTCCGATGAATATTATCAGCAGCGCCGTATTAAGCGGCCTTGAAAGAAAATCCGCCAGAGTGCCGTAGCACCCGCAGCCGAAACGGACAAGACTGGTTATAAGCCATATCAGCAACGGAATTGATATCACCGCCGCGATGCGCTCATGCAGCCATTCGCGAGAAGCGTGATGTTTGTTATGTGTTTGTGTGTTCATAATTACCAGATCCTATAGATTAAGAATCCCGCCAGGACCAGAGTTGCAATTATTGTGATCTTTGCTGTGAAATAAGCCGTTTTTATCTCGAACCCCTTGCCCATATCCCAGAATAAATGGCGGACAGTAGCGCATATCCAGTATGAAGCGGCAAGCGCATAACCGCTAAGCACCAGTTTTGTAACCAGTTTACCGGAAGATGTAGTTTTTAACCAAGCAGAAACCGGACAATTCTCAATAAAAGCATAGTTCGCAAGCGCAAATACCAGCACGAACAGCCCTACATATAGTGCCACGATACTGGCACGATGGAGTATGGAAAGCACCGATGTAAATTGCGGCTTATACACCTGCAAATGCGGTGAAAGCGGCCGCGGGCGGCCTGTTATATTGTTATCCGTCATGATTATAATTAATTCCTGTAAAATCAGGACATTAATATAGGCTTATGGCGGTTATTTCAAATGGAAAATTAAATTTTACTTTATCAATAGGTTATGGTATAATAACCAGAATTTTAAGAGGTATAACACAATGTCACGCGGCGAGGATACTAACAATAATAACCATCATAGTGGTAACAGGAACCATACTCAATCTACTAGGATCAAAATAAAAGAGAATCCTAAAAGCGCTCGTCCTAAAAATAATATAAAAGGAAAGGACGATGAGGTGGATAGTGATTTCTATCTGCTTCAATAGATATATTAGAAATAAAAATTAAATTTTACTTTACCGCAAGCTTCTGCTAATCAGCCTGCATTATAACAAACCAAGGAACATTATGGGCGGAAGGATCAGAGGTGGCGGTATCAGTACTCTTGGCGGTATCACAGGCAAAAACCCTAACCAGCCTTATAACCGCATCCCTATAGACCCGGTTCAGGTGGCAAAGAATGCTGCATTGAGAGCTAAGAAAAAGAAAGCAAAAAAGTCTTCTGCTAAATAATCAACATTTTTTTCTTATAATAATTTGTCTTTACCCCTTCAATTTCAGCAGCATCTCATAGGCCTCTTTTTTCTTGATACCATACATGTCAGATGCGATCTGAGCAGCATCTTTTACACTGTTGTTATATAGTAAAATAGTTAATTTTTCGTTAAGATTTTCAGGTGACAATATAATTTTTTCTTCCACTTTGTTGGATATAATAATTACTATCTCACCTTTCGGTTCCTTTGCCTTATACATATTTAATAATCCACTTAAACTATCGCGCTTAACCTCCTCATATAACTTGGAAATCTCACGCACTACCGAAGCTTGTTTATCTCCCAGAATTTCAATGGCAACCTCAAGGGTTTCGGCTATCCTGCTACCCCTTTCGAAGAAGATAATGCTGGTATCGACATCCTTATATTTTTTGAATTCCTTGCGTTTTGCTTCAGCCTTCTGAGGCATGAAACCGATGAACAAAAAACTGTCACTCGGCAGACCCGAAAGTGTGATAGCGGATACCACCGAAGAAGGTCCCGGCAGGGTGGTAAAATACAGCCCCTTTTCCTGCACTACTTTTATTAGTTTATAACCGGGGTCTGATATCAGGGGGGTACCGGCATCGGAGACCAGCGCAACGGCCCTTTTATTCTCCAGCTCGGCGATTATCTTTTCCCGGTCCTCATCGGAGGAATGATCGTTATAGACCATCAGCTTTTTCTTTATCCCGTAATGGGACAGTAATTTCTCGCTAACCCGCGTATCCTCACACAATATGATATCTACCTCTTTCAGCGTTTCCAAGGCCCGGAGCGTGATATCCCCAAGATTCCCGATAGGGGTCGCAACTATATATAATCCGGCGATAAGGGGCATATTTTTACCTAAAATTTTAAATAAACTTGAAGTGATATCAATAGCAGCAAAACCGCCATTATGCTATAATATTTCAATCATTATTAGATAATTTTTTTGGGGTTCTTTTTGGGGAATAAATATAATTTATCGTTAGATTCCTGCGCCGCGCTGCAATATGCCATAGATAGCATCTGCAGTGGCTATGTTAAATTTGACGAGCCCGAATACAACCCGCAGTTATTCACCCACAGATATTGCCGTATACTGCGCCTTGATAGCTTCAGGCCCCAGAATGTTATGGTAAGGAACAGGCAGGTTTATTAAATAAATATCGACAGAACTTCACTCTCCGTTTAAAAATGGCCGTATCAACAGATCATACGGCCATTTTTATGAGCAAAAGAACAAAATATTCCCAACCAGATGCACAAGGCCATTTCGGCCAGTATGGCGGCAGGTATGTCGCCGAAACGCTGATGCCGCTTATTCTGGAAGTGGAAAAGGCCTATGCAGCCGCGAAAGCAGACCCGAAATTCATCGAGGAATTAAATTATTATAACAAGGTCTACACCGGCCGCCCTTCCCCATTATATCCGGCGAAAAATCTTGCGAAAGCACTAGGCATTAAAAAGATATATCTGAAGCGCGATGAGCTTAACCACACCGGCGCACATAAAATCAACCACTGCCTAGGCCAGATACTTGTTGCCAAACGCATGGGCAAAAAACGTATAATCGCTGAAACTGGCGCAGGCCAGCACGGCGTTGCAACGGCAACTGTATGCGCTCTGTTCGGAATGAAATGCGTTATCTATATGGGCGCGAAGGATGTTGAACGTCAGGCTCCAAATGTATTCCGCATGAAGTTACTAGGCGCGGAAGTTATACCGGTAACCGCCGGCTCGCAAAGCCTCAAGGATGCCATGAATGAAGGTATGCGCGACTGGGTTTCCAATGTTTACGATACATATTATCTTATTGGCACCGCCGCAGGCCCACACCCCTTCCCTATGATGGTACGTGATTTCCAGAGCGTAATGGGCCACGAGGCCAAAGCCCAGTTCCAGGAATTCGAAGGCAAAGGCAAACTACCTGATAGATTGGTCGCCTGCATCGGCGGCGGCAGTAATGCGCTTGGCCTGTTCTACCCGTTCATCAACGATGAAAAAGTAAAACTCACCGCCGTAGAAGCATCAGGCAAAGGCCTTGATAGCGGCGCCACCGCCGCAGCCATCGCCCGCGGCACTCCCGGCGTTCTGCACGGCAACAAAACCTATTACATGCAGGATAAAGATGGCAACATCGAAGAATCCCACAGTATCTCCGCCGGCCTCGACTATCCCGGCATCGGCCCCGAACACGCATTCCTGAACGACATAAAACGCGCCACCTACGAAAGCGCATCCGATAAAGATGCGATAGAGGGCTTCAAAATATTAACGAAAACCGAAGGCATCCTCCCCGCCCTCGAACCATCCCACGCACTTGGCTATTTAATAAAAGACGCCAAAAAGCTAAAGAACGAAAGCATAATAATAAACATCTGCGGCCGCGGGGATAAGGATCTGCAAACGATAATGCAGCATATTAAGATATAACAAAATAAAAAACCCCGCAAATAGCGGGGTTTTTCTTAAGCACTTAATTAATAACTATTACCCGTTGGCAACTTCTTTCAGGATATTGTCGCTGTTCTTTGCAACTTCCAGAGATTTAAGTTTGCGGTGTAATGCAGAACGCTCCATACCCACAAAACTTGCGGTGCGGGAGATATTGCCGCCGAAGCGGTTTATCTGCGCCAGAAGATATTGGCGTTCGAATAGCTGGCGTGCATCGCGGAGTTTCAGGCTCATTAATTCCTTGCTGCCCTGGTTGCTGTTATTATCAACAAATTCAGATGTCGTGCCGGAAACTATTTCCTTCGGAAGCATTGATGATTTTATGGTATCATTAAGCTCACCCGGATGGGTGATAAGCATCCACTCAATAACATTCAGCAGCTGGCGCGCATTGCCCGGCCAGTTATATGACTGCAATGAGATGACCGCCTCGCCGGTGAATTTGCGCGGAGGCAGGTTATAACGCTTGCTGCAATATGCATTGAAATGCTCGGCAAGCTTAGGGATATCCTCGCGGCGCTCACGCAGTGCGGGAATTTTCAGCTCCACCACATTCAAACGGTGATACAGGTCAGAGCGTAATTCACCTTCGCGAATTTTCTTTTCCATATCTTTATTATTAGTGGAAGCGATAACGCGGATGTTAGATTCAATCGCCTTAGAACCACCGCATCTGTTGAATTTCCCATCTGTCAGGAATTTAACCAGCTTGCCCTGCGTATCTTTCGGCAGATCGCACACTTCAGAGATATATAATGTACCACCGCTTGCAAGTTCCAGTAACCCGACCTTACGCGCAGGCGCGTTCAGATCACCGGAATCCTCGGTGCCGAAAAGTGCGGCATCAACTTCATGCGGTTCGTAATTATAGATATCGAATTTAACGAAACGGAAGTTAGCGCGCTTGGAATTATTATGTATAGAACGCGCGATCGATTCCTTGCCGGAACCTATTTCGCCTTTAATGAACACACGGCTTTCCGTTTTTGCGACCCGGTCGATCTCCTGATTTAGCGACCTGATAATGGCAGAGTCACCGTGGAGAAAATCCACATTCTGGCTTTTCGTGCTTAGCTCGAGGTTTTCCTTAAGTAACCTCGCATTTTCAACAGCTTTATTCAGCGTGTTTATCAGTTTATCCGCCTTGAACGGTTTTTCTATAAAATCATAAGCACCAAGTTTCAGGGAACGAAGCGCCGTTTCAATATTGCCATGACCGGAGATCATGATAACCGGAATATCGCTGTATTTTTTCTTCATGAATTCCAGAATGCCCAGACCATCAAGCTCAGATTCCTTCAGCCAGATATCAAGAATGACCGCCTCAGGTGAATTTTCAGATATCTTATCAAATGTTTCGGTGCTGTTCTTGGCCCGAAGGGGTATATAACCCGCATCTTCAACTATGTCAGAGATAAGATCTAAGATATCTTTTTCATCATCTACTATTAGTACTTTGTTCTTGGACATGGTTGGCTCCCGTTGGTTGGTTTTAGTCTGAACACATTGAAATCATTGAAATTTATGAAATTGCTGGAATTCCGCCCTTTCCGTTACTTCACTGACCACATTTAGTTCAGTTCCATTAATACAACACATAAAACACAAGTTGCAGAAGTGCAACTGAAATCTTTATGCAACATTTTATTGTTTGTAAATCAAATGGTTATTCTGATTGAAAGTGGTTTTTAAGTATGTTAGATTCAATAATGATTTTAATCAGGGGGTTATGCTTCAGGAAAAATTTTTATCAAAAAGATCTATCACCGAAAATGCCGGGCTCATCACTGAGCTATATAATAACCTTAATTATTATAAGGAGAGCATGGATCTAATATTCACCGAATACAAAAAGGAATATAAAGACAAGATCATGCAATACCCCAACTTGCAGGAAGAATACATATGCGAGCTCAACGCCTCTATCCGCAATATGCGGCTGATGATAGGAACCTATCTGCACTATCAGAAGAATGAACTCTATACTGAGATAAAGCCCCAAAATGATACCTCAGATACCGTAAAAACCTTTAAAATATGCAATATTCCTGATATTGAAAAACTCATCCTTAATATCTCACTGCTTTATGATAATGAGACAAATACCCCTACCAGAGAGGAGACCCGTCAGGCAGTTCATAAGAATGCCATCGAACAGATACTAAAGGAAAAAGCGGATATCCCTGATGAACTGAAAAAGATGATCCTCGAAAAACCACTCGGAATAGTCGGCCTCAACGACCCCCTGATGAACCCGATAAATGATAAATTCCTGCTCTCCACACCCTGCCTGAAGCATCTGAGCGAAACATTCTTTATCGAGCACATCACAAAGTTCGGAGACCTGTTCGGTTATAAACCCGATGACGCTCTTGATCCCCTGCTGCAGCTTACACTAAAATACCTAGGCGATGAAGCTTACACCCGCATATCAAATATACAGGATTGTACCTACAACACAGTTGAATGTCTGAAACCAATCCCCCAGGAAGCCCGCCCCGGCCTGCTGGAATTCACCCGCCTGAGCCTGAGATTCCC
>CAYRJW010000007.1:0-9121 GCA_964424715.1 uncultured Rickettsiales bacterium
GATTGTATAGTGCTGAATGACTGGGAGAAAGGGCTGGAGAGGTTTGTGGGAAATGCTCATAACCGCAGGCAATGTGTTGAGGCGGGCAGGAAGATAATTGATGAGAGATATACCCCGGAAATAATAGCGGGCAAATGGAAGGAGTTCCTTGAAGATATCTTCAAGGCATAGTTTCAATATTTATGGTGACCGTTTTGCGAAGGGCGGATTCCGGGCCGCTCATGGGGTCTACGGAGTGCCATGAATTGAATGTCTTTACAAAAATAAGCGCCTGATTTGGTTTGAACGGGAAGGTCTTTATATTCTCAACTTTTTCAAACGGCATATTATTATTTACAAAATTATAAATTTTGCTGCGGTCCTTCGGGATGCACACGTTAGTGCCGCCGCCCCATTCATCCTGCCATTCATTTTCTTTTATGAATGAAAGCACCAGCGTGATGTTTTTTCTCGGATCATCGGTATGTGGCAGGATATTGCCGCCGCTGGCTGTCATCACCGAGAACTCAAACCGGCTGCGCACCTGCTTCTTGTTCACCAGCCTTGCGATAACGCCCCTTCTCTTGCGGCGCATATTTTTGGTCAGCCAGTAGCGGTTCTTTTTTATTTCAACTTCCACATGATTGGCCTTCATGAACTCTACTACTTCATTCACGAATTCTTTGGTCTTTATGCGCTCATAAAAATCGCCCCATACTTTATTTTCCCGAAGGAACTTCTTGTAGAATTCACCGTTATTCTTTTCGGCGAGGGAATATTTATTGCCAAGCCTTTCCTTGAACTTGAACAGGCTGAGATCAGGGTATGAATCGCTGAGCGCCTTATATTCCGCTTCACTGAAGAACATGGGGATATAACATACCGGATAAGGCTCATAGGCGAATTGCGCGTTCTTGAAATTGAAGCGGAACATAAATTATTTCACCTTCTTGAGTTTTGCATCGACGCTGAATAATTTTTCTTCAGCCATTTCGGTAAGTTTGAACAGGTCGGCTTCCTTGCAGTAATTGGCAGATGCAAACTCCTTGAACCACTCGGTTGAATATTCGGTATCCTTGAATTCAGGATAGAACGGGCCACCGATAGTGTAATGAACCAGTTTCGGTTCAAGTTTTTCTTCGGTGTAATCGGCCAGATAATTCCATTCCTGCGGAAGGTCGCCGATCAGATCATCGCTTTCCAGCCATTTGAACTGGTGCAGTTCAAGGCCAGAAGCCTTGTTCACATAATCCAGCGTTAAGGATTTGCATTTTGCATTATTGAAAATCATGACGCTCGACCAGTTCTTTTTCTCGTATGAGGTCTGCACCGCTCCCATGAATTTTTTCTTCTCGCACGGTTTGTGATCGTGCTTGACACACATTACGGCGTATCTTTCATCCCGCAATTCAAATAATTCTGTGATGTCATCAAGTACAATAATATCGTTATCCATGAATATCGACCAGCCCTCATAGCCGGAAAGATACGGCGTGAGAAAGCGCGAGAACGAAAATTCGGTGGACTGAACACCTATCATCTCACGGTTAAAAACAGATTTTATATTGTTCAGGTTTATAGGGCATATCATCAAAGGGGTTGAGCTTCGCTGTGTCAGACTATGCGCCAATGTCTGGAATGCGACAGGTATGCGGTTATCGTAACCGATGAAAATGCGAATAGGTTGAACGCTCATAATATTCTCCAGTATATCGTGTATCTATTGGCAAACTGAGTGGGTTTAGTCAATGATAATTTAGGATTTTGTGGTGGTCACTTCCCTTATCACCCTTGCGGCAAAGGATGGGATACCGGTCTGCTCCGAACGCTGCCATGCTATCTCAGCGTTCTTTAAGGCAGATATCTTATCATAATTCTCAATTATGGAATTTATAATTGGTGCTAGATCCTCTTTTTTCCTGATGCCGTAGGTGAGAGAATAATTGCCTTCGGAGGCCGGTTCAAAGCTGGCAGGCAGGTGGAAATAGCCTTTGTGGTAAGTATGAATTAGGATAGGGATATTATTTACCGAAGCCTCTTCAATAGCCGCGGAAAGATTTGATATGAGCAGGTGCGATTCAGATAATAGCTGGTTAAAGTTAGGGCTGGTATCGACAACCACTTTGTCACCGCAATTCTTTTTGCTTATGTAAGCATTTATTATCTTATCATGTACTTCCGACTTGCTGGCTTTTAGTTTTATTGTAAGTTTTACATTATCTAATTTTATCACCTCATCGATAAGTTCCTGAGTGGCGAGCAGATATTCAAAGGTGGTTTCCTTGCACCATGGTATCTGGTACATTGCATCGGTGTGGTTGCAGGCCTGTATTATGCGAAATTTATCGCCCTTTTTATGACTGGCATGGGTGTTGGTCTTATAATGGTTTATTTTATATAGTTCATATTGCGCATCCGGGTATATCTCGCGCGCCTGCTTATTCGTAAGCGGGGATTTTGGTAAATAATATTTTGTTCCCTTCAGGAACATCCTATCCTGTTTTGCCCAGAGATTCGCGGCTATCTTTGAAAGTTTTTCTTCCTGAAAAGTATGACTGCCGTGATTCATCATTATCAGCGGTATATTATTTTCTGTGATATGATCAAGCCCGCCGCGAATATATGGATATTTTGCATGGTCGCATATTGCAAGGTTTGGCTGGAACCGTGCCGCAGCCTTATATCCGCCATCATATTCAGCTTTCAGGAACGGGATATATTCCCTGATGGTTTTTGAGATATTTCCGGCGAGGAATTTATATTTTATCGCAACATTAAAATCATCTTTTTTTAGTGGTCGGTATCGGAACGGGTTTATCTCGCGATATATATAGACCACATTCTGGTTCCTGCCCTTGATGAATCTTTTTACGGTGTTTGGTATTATCGATAGCGTGCGGAGCATCTTATTGTTCATCCGGGTAGAATGGCAGGAAACGCTATCTGGATACTGGCTTATGATCTCGTCTATTATTTTTTTCGGTAACGGGTTGCCGAAATTCATTATTTTTATTTTCTGTGAGCGCGCATATCTGATGTGAATTTTATTTATAAGCTTCACCAGCATAAAATGCAGGAAGCTGTAATTGGTGTTAGAGTGGGAATGTATCTCCTCCCCTACACCGCTTAAGAGATCGTTCAGGACATCATCATATTTTGTGCCGGACCTTAGTTTTTCATCCGCCACCCAGAAAAATCTTTCAGCATTCTTATAGCGGCGGCTGGAGAAATAAATGTAATATAAATTCGCCAGGTAATGATATAGATAAACCTGCAAAGCCTGCTTCTGCCCATTATTCAGGCTGTAATAAGACTGAGCCTGATCTGCTATGTTATCAAGTTCATTATTTATTATTACCGCATTTTTAGCGTGCGAAAGGGAGCCGTAATTATCGCTGGATGCGATGACCTCATAACCGCTTTGCTCTAGAAGATATTTTGCGCTGGGGCAGAAGGAAAGTATCTTATCAACTACCGGCTTTTTATCGATGAATATCTTTGCCTGATCATTATCAAGAACGATTGCTAATCTCATACAGGACCGTTTCAAGATATTTATAATAATCGGAAGATGGACTGTAGGCTTCCATCGCCTTCTGGAATTTTTCCTTATCTACAAAACCGCGGCGAAGTGCAATTTCTTCGATGCAGGCTATTTTTACGCCTTGCCGGTGTTCAACAGTTTGTACGAAGAAAGCGGAATCCAGAAGTGCATCCGGGGTGCCAGCATCAAGCCACGCAAAGCCGCGGCCCATGCAGATAACGTTAAGATCGCCGGTAGCGAGATATTCGCGGTTAACATCGGTTATCTCAAGCTCACCGCGTGCGGATGGTTTTAGATTTTCAGAAATTTTTACTACATTATTATCGTAGAAATATAATCCTGTTACTGCCCAGTTGGATTTTGGGTTCTTCGGTTTTTCTTCGATGGAGACCGCAGTTTTATTATCTTTTGCAAGTTCTACAACGCCGTATCTCTGCGGATCAGAAACGCGGTATGCGACTATGGACGCACCGGATTTTAATGCTAACGCTTTGGAAATTTGTGGGCTGAGATTCTCTTCTGAAAGTTCGTTGCCGTGGAATATATTATCACCGAGTATCAGGCAGACCGAGTCCTTGCCGATGAATTCCTTGCCCAGTATGAAGGCTTCCGCGATGCCTTTTGGTGCATCCTGAACTTTGTATGAGAGTTTTATTCCGAGATTTTCGCCATCGCCTAAGAACTGTTCAATGATAGGCAGATCGCGCGGGGTGGAGATTATTAATATCTCGCGCAGGCCGAAATTCATCAGCACTGAAAGCGGGTAATATATCATCGGTTTATCGTAAACCGGCAATACCTGCTTCGAGATAGCGTTTGTCATTGGTTGCAGCCTTGTGCCGCTGCCGCCTGCTAAGATTATTCCTTTCATTTAGATCCTCTTGGGTTGCCGTTCTCGTCAAATGCCTTAAGGCCGGTAAGGTAACTTACACCGCCAGCCAGTGAGGCTTTATATTTTATCTTTTTTTCCTTATTGCCGGAGAATATATATATTAAATATTTCAAAGTAAATTTTAATAGATACCCCGAGGTAGTTCTCAGGAATTCTGCGGTTTTTTTGTGCTTCTTATTATAATAGAAGCGCGACCATGACATATGCCAGTATTTTAAATATGTTATTTTATCGTTCGGCAGGCTTGAGCCACCCACAAGGTGTCGGAAATATATATCATTGAATAATATTATCTCAAAACCCTTATCCCTTGCGCGTTTGCAGAGGTCGGTCTCTTCGTAGAATAAAAATATGTTCTCATCAAAAAAGCCGATGCGGGCGAGTTTCTCCATATCGAACAGCATCACCGCGCCGGATACCCATTCCACCTTTTGCACCGGAGCTGAGCCTTTCTTTTCCTTCTGTGTCAGGGGTGCGAATATGGCGGCATCAGGGTATGTTTTTGCGCGCCCGAGCAGATCTTCGATAGTTTCTGCGGAAGTGATGACATCGGGGTTCAGCAGTAATGAGTATTTTGTGTTAACGCTTTTAAGACCCAGATCGGCGGCACGGCCATAGCCGAGATTCTTTGGAGAGTTTATAAGTTTAACCTCCGGGAATGCGGCCTTTATAAAATCAGCAGTGCCGTCGGAACTGGCGTTATCCACCACGATGATATCATATTTACCGGAACCGATAAATTCCAGGCATTTGCCTATAACCTCTTTGCTATTGAAGGTTATGATAATTAATGTTAGTTCTTTTTCGTTCATTAATTTTACTTAATATATTAAAACCAAGATGAAAACAATATTAGTTACAGGCGGCTACGGATTTATCGGGAGTTGCTTCGTTTTACAGGAAATTGCCGCCGGCAACCGGGTGATAAACCTTGATAAGATGACCTACGCGGCCGATCTTGAGAATCTTGAGGCGATTGAAGATAATGATAATTATGATTTTATCAAAGGCGATATCTGTGATGCGCGCACAGTTTCCTCTATATTCAAAAATAACAAGATAGACTGGGTGGTGAATTTCGCGGCGGAAAGCCATGTGGATAACTCCATTGAAAAGCCTGCTGACTTTATACAAACCAATATTTTCGGGGTATATAACCTGCTCCAGAACTCTCTGGAATACTGGAAAAGCCTTGATGATAATAAAAAGAAAGATTTCCGGTTCCTACAAATTTCTACTGATGAAGTATTCGGAAGCCTTGGGCCAACCGGCAAGTTCAGCGAGACCACCGCTTATGACCCAAGCTCGCCATATTCATCTTCCAAAGCGGGTGGAGATCATCTGGCGAAGGCGTGGCACCGTACTTTCGGGCTGCCTGTATTGTTAACGAACTGTTCAAATAATTTCGGCCCTAGGCAGCACACTGAAAAGCTGATACCGAAAATAATCAGCAATTGCCTGAATGAAAAGCCCATCCCGATCTATGGCGATGGCAAGAATATCCGTGACTGGATATTTGTGGATGACCATTGCGGCGGAATAAAACTTGCGCTGGAAAAAGGCGTTATCGGCGAAAGCTATTGTTTCGGCGGGAATTGCGAAAAGACCAACAACGAGATAGTGGATATTATCTGTAAACAAATGGATAAGATCGCCCCGCGCAAAAATGGCAAAGCATACAAGGAACTTGTCGTATATGTTGCAGATAGGGCTGGACACGACAGAAGATATGCGATAGATGATAGCAAGGCATTAAAGGAACTTAATTATACAAGATCGGGTTCTTTTGATGAGAGAATTGCAGAGACAATAGATTTTTACATCAATAAAAAATAAAGCAGGCAGCTATGGCATTAAGGCATTTTACAAAATACATGACAGACCCGAAAAAATCTTTCGAGCATAAATATCATAAGATAAAAGAGAAAAGCGGCAGGAAATACCAGTTCGTCAAGAACCGCCTTACCGGCGCATATACTCCTAAAGAAATAAACCTTTCGTGGGAAGGCAAGCCTTTACGCTATGATCTTGTGAACAAGGTCATAAAAGAATTCGGTAATAAAGATTACCTTGAGATAGGTTGCTTCCGCGATGATTGCTTCAGCCGTATCGTTTGCCAGAACAAGGTTGGCGTTGACCCTATGAGCGGCGGTACGCTCCGCATGACCAGCGATGATTTCTTCATCGAGAATAAAATCAAGAAACAGAAATTCGATTTTATCTTTATTGATGGCCTGCACGAATATTCTCAGGTTCGCAAAGATATACTGAATGCGCTTGAGATACTCAATGATGGCGGCACAATCATGTTGCATGACTGCCTGCCGTTAAAATTCGGCCATCAGGTAGTTCCGCCGGAAGATGTTGTGTGGAATGGCGATGTGTGGAAAGCCTTTGTTGAAGCCCGCACCTGGGATTTCTGCGATGCAGCGGTCTGCCTGATAGATCATGGTGTTGGCATGATAAAGAAACGCCCTAACCGCAATAAGCTTGATCTTAATGCCAGCAATTTCAAGGAACTGAAATTCTCTGACCTTGCTGATAATTATGAAAAATGGCTGAACCCATACACGTTCGATAAAGCGATGGATTTCGTAAAATAATGAAAGTCATAAGCGAACATCTGAATGGCCTTAAGCTTATTAAGCTTGATATTTTTTCTGATGATCGCGGTTTCTTCACTGAACGGTTCTCGAAAAATAAATTCGATTCCATCGGCGTTCCAAGCAATTATATACAGGATAATTTCTCCCGCTCTAAGGCTGGTGTTGTACGCGGCCTGCATTTCCAGAGAAGCCCTAATCAGGCAAAGCTTGTTGGCTGTACACGCGGTAAAATATTAGATGTAGCTGTTGATATACGCAAAGATTCCAAAACCTTCGGCGAACATTTCTCCGTTGAGCTTACCGGCGAGAACGGCCTGATGCTGTATGTTCCGGCAGGTTTCGCCCATGGCTTTGCCGCGCTGGAGGAAAGTGATGTTATGTATAAGGTGGATGGGCTTTACAATAAAGAAGGCGAAGGCGGAATAATATATAATGATGCCGCCATAAATATAAACTGGGGCATAAAACACCCGATAGTTTCCGACAAAGACCTGAAGCTGGGACCGTGGAAGGAATATCTGATCTATCCGGTGTTCTGATGAGCGACAGGGCCACCCGCATAAAAAAACTCCTCTACCAAAGCTGGTATCGAGGCTGCAAAGAGACCGACCAGATAATCGGCGGTTATGCGAAGAAACATATTGAAAATATGAGCGACGCCGAGCTTGATGAACTGGAAGAGATACTGGCGCAGAATGATAATGATCTTTATGACTGGCTGAGTAATAAGAAGCCGACGCCAGAATTCATGGATAAGAATTCGGTAATGCGGAAGCTGAGGGATTTTATTCCGGCTAATGAAGTGTAAAAATCTCTCCCTCTCCTTGAGCATCAGGGAGAGGGTAAGGGGTGAGGGTTGTGGTGAGTCAACTCTCAAATAATCCCTCACCCAGCTTCGTCTAGGTTTCGCTTCGCTACACCAAGACTCCGCATCCCTCTCCCTTTTATAGAAAAAGGGCGAGGAGAAGTTTTATATGATACTGATTACCGTTCCTATTTTTTGAACCTTTTTCTTTGTTTATCATCATTTAACATCCCTTGCCATAACCATTTGATATATACTGCAATTATAAAAATTACTAAATTGCGCCAAAGCTGCAATTACCAGTAACACACTGATCTGCAATGGTAAAATATTTCAATTTGTTAACGATTTATTAACCTTTTTATGATATACTGAATTTGTTACCTATTTTTTTGTTTTTGAATTTTTTTCCTTTTTATTTTTTATTTAACTTTTTGTTATTTAATTGATTTTAAGCATTAAATTCAATTCATTAAAATTACAGAACTTTAATTTTATTTATTGTTCTTTTTTTAAGCGCAAGCTTCCTGATATTTCATATCAATTTTAGTGCTACGGCTACTGAATTTAATTGATAGAACCTTTTACTGCAAAGACATCCTAAACTCAAAATTTACTTTTTGAGCGGATGGAAAAATATGGAAACATGTTTTTATATATACAAAATCCTGGATTAAAAAATAACGCATCGCAAGATCGTGATTCTTTTTCTCGTTGGGCGTCCCTGAATCGAAATTCAGCGTAGCAATGATTCTTCAGAATTATTGTGATGATCCGTAGGATCATAAAAGGTCTATCCGAAGTTATACCTACAAATGAACTTCAAAAAAAAATTAATTATCAATTAAAATGAAAACATCAAAAATTATCCTGATTAGCCTTAGCTGTCTGCTGGGCCTTTATGCGCTGGCGTTTATTTCTGCCGGCTTTGATTTTGCACTGCGCAAGTTCTTCAATCCTAAGAACGAAGAACTGCGTTATGAAACGACAAAAGAAAGTAAAGCGTTCCGTGATGGAACTATCACTGAGCTTTATGCAAACCGGGTCGAGTATCTTGCAGAAACAGATGAAGTTGTGAAAGCCGGACTCCGGTCTCGCATGCTTCATGTCTTCAGCACGATTGACAAGAGCAAACTACCTGATGAGCTTGTTCAGTTCCAAAACCAAATTGAGAACGAACAGATCGAGTACAAAAAAGAACATTCTTCATCTAACTTAACTACCGAATAGCCATGAAGAAGTTAACTTTTTTAAACGCAGGTTTGATGCTTTTTATCAGCATCACGTTTTTCAGT
>CAYRJW010000007.1:9131-34698 GCA_964424715.1 uncultured Rickettsiales bacterium
TGGACTAGCACTCCAAGTAATCTTGCAGACCAGCAGCGACAGGAAGAAACCGAAGTACTTCTGGAGCAGGCTGAGAAAATGGTGGGAGTTCCTAATATAAAGAACTTCACAGAAATGAAGATGCGTAAGTTCACTTATGAACTGTGCGACAACCCGAAGCTGAAAACCTACACTTATCTTCTGGACCAGAATGGACATCTCCATTTCTTATGCAATAGCATAGGACATGGCGTTCCTTATAGTTCACGAATGAGCAATCCAGAAAAGGTTGTTTATAGTAGTCGTAGCAGTGGTGGTTGTAGTAGTTGTGAACCCATAGAACTGCCGCAGGCTGAGCCGAATGGTTTGTTCGAACCAGAATTCGCTGATGCCACGTGGGTATTAGCGGTTGATGAAGAGAGTGGTATTATCTCTCCGATGCTCGTTGAATTTCCTATAATTGTTACACAATTTCCCTTAAAGTATGATACCGATTTCAGTACAAAGGGTATAGTGGCAACAAAAGAGCATTTGGAAACGCATGAGAAAATCAACGATTTTCTTGGCACGGACCACAAAGTTAAGAAGAAGACGACAAAGTAATCTTCTAATCTTCTTCATGTTTTTTATAGAAATAGTTGCCCCCTCAAGGGCAACTATTTCTTTTTTTATTTTCTTAAGAGAACAAAAAAAGCCCTCCAGAGAGGGCTTTTCTTTTTGCCGGATCCCCGCATGGGCAAGGATTCTAATCACTAGGTCTTAGGCGTATTCAGCCCACCCAATATCCTGTCACAAGTACCGCTAGGAAGCAGCACCCACTCTTTGCCATCGCCATCGTTCTTGGCGAGGCCGGCGCAGGAGTGAGTTCCGTCGGCGGCGGCGCAGTCGTTCTTGCCGGCTTTTACTATGCCGAAACATTTTTCTTTCTTGGCAGCGGGAGCGTTGGATTTGTCATCACCTTCGGCGGCAAGTGCCGTGGAAGATACCATCATGGCGCCAAGTGCAATTATAAAAATTTTTGTATTGCTCATTTTACTCTCTCTATTTATGTTTAACCTATTATACAATATTATTTATAAATTTGAAGTTAATTTGGTCTGCTTTGCAGATTTTTGTTATCTTGGATTCCAGCTTTCGCTGGAATGACGCTGTGTATTTATGGACCCCGGTAATATATTTACTTCTGTTTTCGCGCTTGTTTTTGTGCTTTGCCTTATCGGGCTGGCCTCGGTGTTGTTGCGTAAATATGGCTCACGGATGCATGTTTCAACCAGTAAGGGCGCGGAAAAAAGATTGCAGGTGAAAGAAGTGCTGCATATAGATGCGAAAAAGAAAGTGATACTTATCTCAAGGGATGATAAAGAGCATCTCATCGCGTTTTCCGGGGATAATATCGAGGTAATAGAAAATCTGTAAATGAAAAAATTTATAAAATATTCGCTGATACTTGCCATGTTCCTGCTGCCTGTAACGGTGACGATGGCGCAAAGCGTGAGCATCAATGTAAATGGCGAGGAATCGGCGGCGGGTACTATTTTCAGGCTTCTGGTACTTACTACCGTTTTAAGTTTAGCGCCTTCAATCCTGATGATGGTGACCAGCTTCACCAGAATTGTGGTGGTGCTTTCGCTGCTGCGCAGTGCCATTGGTATACAGCAGACACCGCCTAATATCGTGCTTATAAGTTTAGCATTGTTCCTGACATTCTTCATCATGCAGCCTACCTTCGAGAAATCCTATAATGAAGGTATCTCGCCGTTCATTGAAGATAAGATCGATGAAAAGGCCGCGATAGATAAGACCGCTGAACCATTCCGCGAATTCATGTTAAAACATGTGCGGGATGATGATATCGAACTTTTCCTGACCTTAAGCGAGGAAGCTTCCAACTCTGAGAGTAAGACCGAAGCGAAGCCTAAACTGGATGGAGTTGTGCCTTATAAAGCACTAATCCCCGCCTTTATGATAAGCGAGCTACGCCGCGCCTTCGAAATTGGCTTTTTAATTTTCATACCGTTCCTTATAATAGATATGGTCGTTGCCTCTATCTTAATGAGCATGGGTATGATGATGTTACCGCCTGTTCTTATATCCCTGCCGTTTAAAATAATCTTCTTCGTGCTTATAGATGGCTGGGCAATGCTGAGTGAATCACTGGTAAAAAGCTTCCAGTGAAGCTTTTTACGAACTTGGGAACTTAGGAACTTAGGAACTTACGAAAATTAAATAAAATAACTGATTCGTAAGTTCGTTAGGTCATAAGTTCGTAAGTTCAAAATTTTCGTAAGAAATTTTACCATGGCCAGTAACCTGCAAAATAGAGGCATTGTTTTCTCCGCGACCATCGCGCAGGAGTTCGATATCAATTATGCGCTCAAGATAAATGAGTTCTCCACTGAATTTGCCACCGCCTATGATGCCAAGCCACGGCTGGCGCAGGCGGAACGGGTAGAATATTACGCGCTGGTGTTCAATAAATTCTTTCCGGCAGACCTTGATAAGATAAACACCTATAAATCCATCAAGGAAAAATCATTGCAGGAAATGATAGATTTCGGCCGCGTGCAGACCGCCAAGGGTGAGGCTTTATGCTGCATATTCAAAAAACCGGTAGGAATAAAATTTTCCGAACTGCTGAAAAAGAACTCCGCGCTGGATGAGAATTTTGTCACCGGCCACATCTTCAGCCAGCTTTTCGCCGGGATAAGTTTCATGCATGTTAACGGCATAATGCATGGCGGGATAAACCTGGAGAATATATATTTCAACCCGCGCGATGGTGCTCTTACCATTCGTGAATCAGTCTCTGAATTTGTCGGGTTCTCGCAGAAGCCGGTGTTTGAGACCTATGAGAGAATGGTGACCCACCCAGCCGGGAAAAGTAACCGCGAACTATCGGCCGATTATTATGCCAGCGGCGTCCTTCTGGTATCGCTTTTCACCGGCGATGAGGTGCTTGCAGGAATAACTGATGACATAATAAAAAAGATAAAGTTCGAAAATGGTTCTTATGATGCCGTGCTTGGCATAACCGGCGCGCGCACCACAGTTAATGTATCCCAAAAGACCGAGACCCTGCTGCGCGGCGTGCTTCATGATAAGACCAAGGATCGCTGGCAGACCAAACAGATCTCCGGCTGGCAGAGAAAAGAGATAACAATGCCACCGCCTTCCAGGATCCATAAGCAATCATCCTCGGCGTTCACTTTTCAGGATATTGATTATTTCAGTCCAAAATATCTTGCCTATACGATCCAGCAGAGTTGGGGAGTTTCCAAAAAGAACCTGAAGATAAATGATCTTGCGCGCTGGATAACTTTTACCTCGCGCCTGCCGGATATTGAAAAAAGGCTGTTCCTGATGGTAAGAAGCGATCAGGCCGAAATAATCGTGCCAGATGAAAAGATATCGCGCGTTATCTACCTTCTGGATGAGGACGGGCCGATACGATATAAGGATGTATCCTTCCACCCGGATGGGCTTGGGAACCTTCTATCATACTATATGTACAAGAATGATCAGGCGGCGATCGAGAATTTAAGCACCGCAGTTGATTTTGGCCTTATCGAAGGCTGGGTAAGCGGCCAGGAGAATCAGGACGCCTACAAGACCAACCTAATGGGCTGGAACCCGCGAAAAATAAAAACCCTTATCCGCAAGAACGAACTGGGCTTTGGTATCGAAAGATGTTTGTATGAGCTGAATCCGTATCTGCCATGCCTTTCCCCTATCCTTGAGAATACTTATTCTGTGGGACTTCCGGCGGTACTGACGGCGCTGAACCAAGGGCGCCTGAACGGTAAGGAGATCGATAATGATAAACACTTAACGGCTTATATCTGCTTCCAGACCGATATTGAGGATGCCATAAAAATAAAATCACTGCAGAATTTCCCTTATTTCAGTAAATCCATCCCTATCAAGCTTTGCGCGATGTTCGCGCTGGCACAGCAAAAATCCGGCATTGATAACCTGCCAGGCATCGCGACATGGATGAGAAAAGGCCTGAACAGCGTCATTGAAAAACTGAACAGTAACAGCATCCGGAAAAAGATAATCTATGATCTTGATATAGCCGTTGCCACCGGCGACCTGAATAAGATATTCGCCGCCATATCCGATGGAAAAGTGATAAGGAAGGATGTGCATGGCTTCCAGGAAGCCAAGAAACAGCATAAAATGCTTACATTTGAAATACTTAGATTAAAATCCCAACATAATCTCGACCAGCTCGCCTACAGAATGGGCCTGAAAGTGGCCGTTATAGCCTCTTACCTCTTCAGTGCTATCGCCATACTCAGCATCATGTTCCTGAATTTCTAAGGGTTTTGCCGCAGAAATAAAAAAAATTTAGTACTTCCCCCTTGTAACCTCCCTGTATTAAGCTTATATGTGGCCTACATTTTTATAATAATATTTCGGAGGAAATCATGACCATTAAACCACTTGGTGACAGAATCTTAGTAAAGCGTCTTGAGGCGGAGTCTAAATCTGCCGGCGGGATAATAATCCCTGATAACGCAAAAGAAAAACCTACCAAAGGTAAAGTTATAGAAGTTGGCAAAGGAACCAAAGATGATTCCGGCAAACATATCGCGCTTGATGTGAAAAAAGGCGATGTAGTCCTTTTCGCGAAATGGGGCGGAACTGAAATAAATTTCAACGGCGATGACTTCCTTATCGTGAAAGAAAGCGATATACTTGCCGTTCTTGAAGGCGAAGCAGCTAAGAAGACGAAGGCGGCTTAATTAAGGTGACAGGTTATAGGTTACAGGTGACAGATAAAGAAACCTCTCACCTGTAACCCCTGACCTCTAACCTAAAAATTTTTAAAATACTAACTAACAACGGAGATAAAATATGAGTGCTAAACAAATAGAATATGGTGCTAAAGCCAGGGAAAAATTCCTGAACGGCATTGATAAACTTGCTAACGCTGTGAAAGTTACACTTGGGCCAAAAGGTCGCAATGTTGTTATAGCAAAATCTTTCGGCGCACCTCGTATAACTAAAGATGGTGTTACAGTTGCAAAAGAGATCGAGCTTTCTGACAAATTCGAAAATATGGGCGCGCAGATGATACGCGAAGTTGCCAGCAAAGCCAATGATATGGCCGGCGATGGTACAACTACCGCAACCGTTCTTGCACAGGCTATCGCGCATGAAGGCGCTAAAGCTGTTGCAGCGGGCCTTAACCCTATGGATGTTAAACGCGGTATCGACCTTGCGGTTATTGCTGCGGTTGATTTCATCAGGAAAACTTCCAAGAAAGTAAAAGATAAAAATGAGATCGCACAGGTTGCGACCATCTCTGCGAACGGCGATGTTGAGATCGGCCAGAAACTTGCAGAAGCTATGGAACGCGTCGGCAAAGAAGGCGTTATCTCCATCGAAGAAGGAAAAACACTTGAGTTCGAGCTTGATGTTGTTGAAGGCCTGCAGTTCGACAGAGGTTACCTTTCCCCTTATTTCATCACTAACCCTGATAAAATGACGGTTGAACTTGAGAATGCTTATATTCTTATATTCGAGAAAAAACTTTCCAACCTGCAACAGATACTTCCTATACTTGAAGCAGTTGCGCAAAGCGCGAAACCGCTTATCATCATCGCTGAAGATGTTGAAGGTGAAGCTCTTGCGACGCTGGTAGTTAACAAACTTCGCGGCGGCCTGAAAGTTTGCGCAGTTAAAGCCCCTGGCTTCGGCGACCGCAGAAAAGCTATGCTTGAGGATATCGCTATCGTTACCGGTGGTAAAGTTATCAGCGAAGACCTTGGCGACAAGCTTGAAGATGTTACTCTTAAAGATCTTGGCCGCGCTAAGAAGATCTCCGTTGATAAAGACAACACAACTGTTGTTGCCGGTGCCGGTGATAAAAAATCCATCGAGACCCGTGCTACACAGCTTCGTAACGAGATCGAAGCTACAACCTCTGATTATGACCGTGAAAAACTACAGGAACGCCTTGCGAAGATCGCAGGCGGTGTTGCTGTTATCAGAGTTGGCGGCGCTACCGAGATTGAAGTTAAAGAGCGCAAAGACCGCGTTGAAGATGCCCTTAACGCAACCCGCGCAGCGGTTGAGGAAGGCATCGTTCCAGGCGGCGGTTCCACACTTCTTCGTGCAGCACAGAGCCTTGAGAAACTTGAATCCATCAATGAAGCACAACGCGCCGGTATCAATATCGTGCGTCGCGCTTTAGAAGCTCCTATTCGCCAGATAGCTGAAAACGCAGGTGAAGATGGCGCAGTTGTTGCGGGCAAAGTTAAGGAACTTAAATCCCCGATGATCTTTGATGCTCAGAACATGGAATATGTTGATGCATACAAACAAGGTATCATCGACCCTGCGAAAGTTGTGCGCACTGCCCTGCAGAACGCATCTTCCGTTGCAGCACTTATAATCACCACTGAAGCCCTGATAGCCGACCAGCCTGAAGAAAAAGGCCACAGCCACGGCCCTGACATGGGTGGAATGGCCGGAATGGGTGGAATGGGCGGGTTCTAGCAAACCACTTCCAAACCATAATAACCAAAAGCCCCGGAGCAATTTCCGGGGCTTTTTTGCATGTATATCAGCGTTTTATAATTTATTGGGTCGGTTAACGATTTCTTAACTAATTTGTGTTATAATCAATACGATAATATGAAATAGATCGAATGACGAAACTTTACAAAAGAATTTATAATGAAGATAAATCCCGCCTGCAAAGCTGTGACTATGAAGATATAGATTTTACAGCCGGAACAATTTTATGTTTTCCGGGCCAATGGGCTATTGGCAAACCTGTAGAAAATAAAAATGAGATCGATATTGACCGATATGAAAGAGAGCTGTTTGGATATAGAACCAATAGTTATAATAAATCCGAAGTTACAAGGCATGTAAATGGCTTTTTAAAAATAGTAGAAAGAATATTAGGTGGCGATGATGCTATAACTAAAAATGGAATAAAATTGATATGTTCCTGTTACAGAGATACGGCTGATAATACCATTACCAGTGACTTCATGAGAAAATATAATTCCGGATTAAATAATATTACAGAACTGAAAAACGACCCCAACTTTTTTTCTGGAGAAGCAGCAGAAGACGCCTATAAAGCGATCATCCCCTTAATCTCAAAAAATAATAAAATAAGTTTTGGTTCCTCCGAGGTATATTCACTGAAAGGAGAGTCTTTCACTACAGAAGAGATAAATAAAAATTTATCTCAGGTAAATCTTTTATCTTTCAGCTATGGCAGCGTGCACGCCGCAATGGTAAATAATGCCCTTAAGAAATTCATGACAGACCTTGGTTTCCAAGATCAACAAATAAGGGAAGCCCTGGGAAATATAAGCCTGTTATCCATTGCAGGACCTATTTTAAATGGGGGTAAAGATACTCTCTATTTTAAGTCTGTACTATTTGAAGGAAAAAATGACAAAGTAATAGCAGGTAATGTTCCAAAATATTCAGACACTATAAATAATAAAAAAGAAACTCCCTATATAGAAAAAGTCTCAGATAATGTATTAAGGGTCATTCTTACAAATCCTTCTGATATTGAATATTTTACTTATAAACAAGCGAAGGAAACAGCAGGAATTTCTGATACTTTAAACCATCACAGGCTCAGATTTTATACTTCTTATAGAAGCACAGTTGATGGACAATCTGGCCCAAATAATGTTCATGCAGTAATGTTACAGAACGTGTTGAATAATATGGTAATGAATAGAGAGCTTGAAAACATTACTGATCTACTTAAATACTCAGACACATTTGCTTCACCTAAAACAAATAGTTATCAAACTATCAGAAGACTGAATGATAAATTTATACAGAATCTTATAAATAACTCTGAAAATAAAATACAAAAATAAGCTTTCTCACGATATTTTTTTGCATTTTAGCTGTTATGACCTTATAAGGGGCTTAATGCCCAAAACCAGATTCAAAAAATTCCTAAAAATATTCTACCAGGCCGGGTATCAGACCGTGCATGATGATGGTATTGAGCATGCGGGTTATCTGGCGTTTTTGGGGATGCTTTCGATATTTCCTTCGCTGATATTCTTCTTTGCGCTGGCAGCAGGGCTTGGGCGGGCGGATTTCGGGGGGGAATTCATTTCGGAGATATATAGGGTGCTGCCAAAGAATATCGGCGAGGCGCTTTCGCCGCGCATTGATGAGATATTGAACGGGCCGCCGCAGGGGCTTATCACCATCGCCATCATCGGCATAGTCTGGAGTGCATCTTCCGCCGTTGAAGGGCTGCGGACCATACTTAACCGCATATATCATGTGAAGAACCCGCCGCGCTATATCTTCCGCCGGTTGAGGAGCATCCTGCAATTCATCGTTTTTATCTTTATCATAACAGTTGCGATGTTCTTCCTCACCATTGCCCCGGCTATCACCGAATATGCCGAGACCACCTTAAAAATGAACCTACATCTTACTACCGGAGGGGAAATAGTAAGATATATCATATCTTCTATCGTGCTTCTGATAGTGATATCGGCCAGCTATTATATATTGCCTAATATCGAACAAAGCTTTGTCCGCGCCATGCCTGGTGCTTTCATCGTAGTTATATTATGGCTTTCGCTGGTGAAATTATTTGCCATCTATGTAACTTACTATCCGCAGATAAGCGTGGTATATGGCTCTCTTGCGGGGATAATACTGACACTGATATTCTTTTATGTCTTAAGCATAATCTATATTTACGGCGCCGAGTTCAATTACTTCCTCGAAAAATATCTTGGCCACGAGATAGAAGAAAAAGAACAGGTGAAAGCCACAAAATAAATCCCCTCGCCCTGAGCTTCAGGGAGAGGGCTAGGGTGAGGGTTGTGATGAGTTTAAATCTCCTACAATCCCTCACCCCTCCCTCTCCCTTTTAAGAAAAAGGGCGAGGGGGAAGTTTAATATAATAATGATGAGCGACCATTGCTTGAAGTTTTTTTACATTTAGCACCAAGGATAACCAATCTTTACCTGCTTATAGCGATAGGCTTCATCGCAGGCCGTTTCGCTAATGTTCAGAAGGAAACCCTCGCGACGCTTTCGTTTTATTTCTTCATTCCGCTGGTGATGTTCCATGGCGTTATGCAGACGGATATTTCCATCAGCGTGGTGATGATGCCTATTGCTGTATGGCTGTTCAGTTGTATCTCGTGCTTTATTGTTTTCAAATTCAGCCGCAAATTCCTGCATGAAAGAACGCAGGCGAATATAATGGCTCTTGTTGCAGGAACGGCTAATTCCGGGTATTTCGGTATACCGGTTGCGCTGATGATATTTGATGAGAAAACGGTTGGGATATATATTACTACCGTTCTGGGAATGACCTTGTTTCAAAGTACGCTTGGTTTTTATATGACCTCGCTTGGCAATTATTCGGCGAAGGATAGCTGGGATAAATTAAAGAAAGTTCCGGTGATATATGCTTTTATCCTCGGTGTTATTTTAAATTATTCCGGTTTCAAGATACCTGTTTTCGCACAGGATTTCTTCATAAATATCCGCGGCGCATATATCGTTATCGGCATGATGATAATCGGCACCGGCATCGCTGCGATAGAAAAATTCAGGTTCAATTTTAAATTCACCGCCACTGCGATACTGGCAAGGAACCTTGTCTGGCCGATAGTTGCCTTTGCCGGCTTCTACCTTGATCAGGCGCTATTCGGCCTGTTCGATGAAACATTCCGCAAAGCGCTGGTCCTCGCCAGCATCGTCCCCATCGCCGCCGACACCGCCGCCCTCGCCGCATTGCTGAAATGCCACCCGGAAGAAATGGCCACTACCGTTCTGATATCCTCGCTGATAGCGGTAATATATATTCCGCTTATGGTCAGTTTATTTCTCTAGTGGTCACCTTCCTCGCTCCATATCTTCTTAAGAGTTGCCGGGCGGCCTGAGCCGTATTTGTAGGCGTTGTAGCGGGCGGGGTTCTTCAGGTAATATTTCTGGTGGTATTCTTCGGCGGAGAAAAAATTCACATACGGGATTATCTCGGTGTGGATGGGGTATTTGAATTTTTTGTTCTCTTTTATTTCAGCGAAATATTTTTCGGCGGTTTGTTTCTGTTCATCATCATGGTAAAATATCGCGGTGCGGTATTGCGGGCCTTTGTCGGCGAACTGGCCTTTATTGTCGGATGGGTCGATGTTGCGCATGAAGCGTTCCAGCAGTTTTTCAAAGGTAACTTTGGTGGGGTCGTATTCTATTTGTATCGCTTCTTTATGTTCGGTTTCGTGCGATGATACTGCCTCGTAATTTGCATCATCCTCATCGCCTCCGGAATAGCCGACAGTAGTTTTGGTAACGCCTTCCAGATTATCGAATGCGGGCTGGATGCACCAGAAACAGCCTCCGGCGAAAGTTGCTAGTTTTGTATTTTTGGTAGGCATATTATCCTCCGCGAATGAGTTGAACGAGAATAGTAATATAAAAAATGATAAGATATTTTTCATGACCATTTTGGAATAAAATTCAGCGCTATCCCGTTAGTGCAGAATCTCTTTCCGGTCGGCTTCGGGCCATCGGGGAATACGTGGCCGAAATGGCCGCCGCAGTTGGAGCAGTGGAATTCGGTGCGGGTTGGGCCTATCTTGTTATCGGTCTTGAATTCGACCGAACCGGGTATGGCATCATAGAAGGAAGGCCAGCCAGTGTGGCTTTCATACTTGGTGGTGGCGTTAAATATTTCCTGCCCACAGGCCTTGCAGGTGAACGTGCCAGGCCGTTTTTCCTCCAGCATGGCGCTTGTGAAGGGGCGTTCGGTGGCTTCGCAGAATAGAACATCATATTCGGCGGGTGAAAGCTTTTCTTTGATTTCTTTATTATTCATAGTTATATATATAGCGAAAATAAATAAATTTTAAATGCTTAAAACAAGAATAATCCCATGTCTGGATGTTAAGGATGGCCGTGTTGTCAAAGGCGTTAACTTCATAGATCTTATAGATGCCGGCGACCCGGTTGAACAGGCCAAGGCATATGAGGAGCAAGGAGCCGATGAGCTTTGCTTTCTGGATATTACCGCAAGCCATGAAGGACGCGATAATTTCTATCATGTGGTGGAAGAAGTAGCGGAAACATGCTTCATGCCACTAACGGTAGGCGGTGGCGTAAAGACCGTTGAGCATATCCGCAAACTACTGCAAAGCGGCGCTGATAAGGTTGCGATAAATACTGCGGCAGTATTCACCCCGGAACTGGTGAAGGAAGCCGCACAGAAATTCGGCAAGCAGTGCATTGTTGTTGCGATAGATGCCAAGTGGAACGGTACATATTTTGAGATATTCACCCATGGCGGCAGGAATTCTACCGGTATAAACGCGGTGGAATGGGCGAAGAAAATGGAAAGCTATGGCGCAGGCGAATTACTGGTTACCTCGATGGATAAGGACGGCACAAAATCCGGATTCAATAACCCGCTTAACAAGGCGATAGCGGACGCGGTGCATATACCAATCGTTGCCTCTGGCGGAGTTGGCAAGCTTGAACATTTCGCCGACGGCGTAAAGCTCGGCCACGCAAGTGCCGTTTTGGCCGCAAGCGTTTTTCATTTTGGCGAACTGACCATCCGGGAAGTAAAAGAATATATGCAGAAACAGGGAATTGAGGTTAGGATATAATCCATGGAAAAAGATATTTTAAATAAATTATACAAGGTAATTCAGGACAGGAAAAAAGCCAATCCTGAAAAATCATATGTCGCAAAACTTATAAAAGAAGGCCCGGAAAAAATTGGCCGCAAGATAACCGAGGAAGCAAGTGAAGTGCTGATAGCCGGCATACAGGAATCCAACAAACGCATAGTATCGGAATCAGCAGATCTTATATTTCACTTAATGGTTCTGCTGGCGAAAAAGAATATAAAGCCGGATGAGGTGCTGGCCGAGCTGGAAAAAAGAATGGGGATATCCGGGCTGGATGAAAAAGCCGCAAGAAAAGCAAAAACAAGAGATGGCGCAAAAAACAAAATGAAAATCAGGGCCAGAGATAAGAAATAATGAGACATCTATATATAAAGATACCAAAATTCAAAACCCTCAATATCATTGCGGCAACAGTGCTTTCAACGCTTTTTCTTTCCGGCATAATCATAATAAAGAATATAAATAAGGAATATTCCCTGAGAAAAATTGCCGGGAATCTTCAGGAATTCAAATACGCGACGCTTTCGTTCAATAATATATATTCCGGCCTTCCCGGTGATATAACCAATGCCGGTTTTTACTGGAAGGATGTAACTCAGAACGGCAATGCTGACAGGAAAATAGAACATGAAGCAGGCGAAGGCATCGCCGCTTTCCAGCAATTGCAACTGGCGCAGCTTATCCGGCTTCCTTATGAACTTACCGGAAAATGGGGCAGTGATGAGGGCGTGCTGCTGCCGGAAGTAAATGTTCCCGGTGAAAAGGCCTCCGACACAGGATATTATTTCAACTACTCCGAAAATCTCGGCACGAATATATTCAGCTATGGCAGGCTGGATAATAATGCCGGTATAATAGATAAACCCGCCCTCACCCCAAGCGAGGCCTATATCCTTGATCTTATGATAGATGATGGATATCCCGCGAAAGGCAATATCATCGCCGCCACCAATTCCTCTTCGGGCTGTTTCATCGCCGGGGAATATAAAAAAGAAAATGAGCGCAGGGAATGTATTTTATTTTTTAAACTTTAGTTTAAAAAATAAAAATGACCACCTCACTATACATCCACTGGCCATTCTGCGAAAGCAAATGTCCTTATTGTGATTTCAACAGCCATGTGCGGGAGAAGGTTGAGCATGACCGCTGGCAGGCGGCTTACCTGAAAGAGATCCAGTTTTATGCAGAAAAAGGGAAAGAGGAAATAAGCAGCATCTTCTTCGGCGGTGGTACGCCTTCGCTGATGAAGCCGGAAATGGTGGCGGCGATGCTGGAGAAAATAAAAAAGGAATTTTCCGTCGCGGATGATATTGAAATAACCTTAGAGGCCAACCCTTCATCTTACGAAACAGAAAAATTCAAAAATTTTAAACAGGCCGGGATAAACCGGGTTTCCATAGGGATACAGAGTTTTGACGAGAATATTTTAAAGTTCCTCGGCAGAAAACATGACAGAACGCAAGCGATAAATGCGATAGAATCAGCCGGGAATATTTTTGGGAATTTCAGTTTTGATCTTATCTATGCAACGCCAAACCAGACCCTGGAAAGCTGGAACAGAGAACTAGAATTTGCCCTGCAATTCGGCAGCCCGCATATTTCGCTTTACCAACTCACCATTGAAAAAGGGACACCATTCTTTAGCGATTATAATAATAAGAAATTCGTACTGCCAGAACAGGAATTGCAGACCGACCTGTATAATCTGACCGTTGAAAAATGTAAGGCGAACGGACTTATGCGGTATGAGATATCCAATTTCGCCAAACCCAGCTTTGAAAGCAAACATAACCTGAATTACTGGCTGTATAATGAATATATAGGTATCGGCCCCGGTGCGCATGGGCGGATTTTGGAGGCCAGTCAAAATACTTCCCTCTCCCTTGAGGGGAGAGGACAGATTTCCTTGGCGAATGAAATGAGCTTAGGAAATCTTGGTGAGGGTAAAGCCGCCCGTTCCCACCCTCACCCCAACCCCTCTCCCCTCAAGGGAGAGGGAAAGTTGAAGATAGCCTACTTCAACATCCACCACCCGGAGAACTGGCTGGAGATGATGGGGCAGAAGGATACGGCCATTCAGCAGAAGGATATTCTTTCACGGAAAGAAATGCTGGAGGAGATGATCTTTATGGGGCTGCGGATAAAACAGGGTATCAAATTAAGTAAGTTTGAAGCGCTTGGTTTTAAGTTTGAAGAGTTGTTTGATAAAAAACTTATCGGGAAATTATGCGATGAGGGATTTATGGTGGTTGATGATGAAAATATAAGACTAACTGATGCAGGGCTTCTGCTTCATACCAACATTGTGGGCAGGTTATCTAAATATTTCTCACTAACTGCCTAGAAGCCCGGCTTAACTTAATTAGATCAGCTATTTTGATCTTTGGCTTGTCTTCGGTTCTTATACTGGTCGTACTTTTAGCTTTTTTATTGTCTATCAGATCATTTATATTATCCCTAATATCTAACCATTCCTTAGTATCCATGGATTTTGTATACTCATTGAGCATCGCTATCAGATTGCCTTTCTTCTCATCAAGTTTCTCCTGTTTTCTGGATAGTATCTCAGCATCATGCAAAAGCTGTTCTTTATAAGCTTCCTTCACATCATTTTGCGAGTTCTCGCCTAACTCCATAAGTGGTGCAGGAACCGGGATATTACCATAATCATTGCGTTCCGGAGCGATCTTGAATTCTAGCACAGCTATGACCGCACCGGCTTCCGGAAGCTCTGCGTTTATTATATTACCGTTACATATACTTACCGTATCATTTGTAATTTTATTAAGTATCTTACCGATACCATGTTTGTTTATGCCAGTTGATGAGGTAAGTATCAGGCGATTATCCTTCGGTTCAAACTTTATATTGCCTTTGAACATGGAGAAGGCTTCGTTAAGTTTTCCGGCATGTTTCTTTAAAATATCTGCACAGCCATGGAAATGAGACTGCCTGTCATCAGATTCATCATCGCTTCTGTAAATTCTACTATGTGCCATTATACCCCCGTTAGCTTTTAAATCTGTTTCTATTTAACACAAAAGTTACTTCAATCAATAATAAAATTCCCCCTTGCCATATAAAAAATTATAGTTATAAATCAGTTATAATTACCCATAAACCCTAACATTTTTATTCTTATGTCAGATGCAAAAAACGCGGTTAAGTTCCTGAAAGATAACAATATTGAGTTTGTTGATTTCCGTTTTACGGATACAAAAGGCAAGTGGCAGCACACTTCCTATCATGCTGACGAGATAGATGAAGGTAAACTTTCTGAAGGTATCATGTTCGATGGTTCTTCGATCTCCGGCTGGAAAGAGATAAATGAATCTGACATGATATTGCAGCCTGATGGCAAAACCATATTCAAAGACCCGTTCACAGCGGCTCCTACGGCGGTTATCTTCTGTGACGTTATCGAACCGGCCACCGGTCAGGGTTATGTGCGTGACCCGCGCTCTACCGCGAAACGCGCGGAAGCCTACCTTAAAAGCACTGGCATCGCTGATACCGCTTATTTCGGCCCAGAGCTTGAATTCTTCATTTTTGATGATGTACGCTTTAAAACCGAAATGAAAGGCTGCTTTGTCTCCATTGATTCCGAAGAAGGCCCTTATAATACCGGAACTGAATATCCGGGTGGTAATATGGGGCATCGCCCCGGCGTTAAAGGCGGTTATTTCCCTGTTCAACCAGTTGATTCGCTGAATGATATCCGCGCGGAAATGATCACCACATTAAAAGAGATCGGCGTTAAAGGCCAGCTTCACCACCATGAAGTTGCCCCTTCCCAGTGTGAGCTTGGCGTTGCGTTCGATACGCTTATCCGCAGTGCTGACGATGTTCAGAAATATAAATATGTTGTACATAATGTCGCGGCCTCTTACGGCAAATCTGTAACTTTCATGCCTAAGCCGATAAAAGGTGATAATGGCAGTGGCATGCATACGCACCAGTCGCTGTGGAACGGCTCTAAGCCGCTATTTGCAGGCAATGGTTATGCTGATCTTTCCGATATGGCGCTTTATTATATCGGCGGTATCATAAAGCACGCGAAGGCGCTTAACGCTTTCACCAATGCTTCCACAAACAGCTATAAACGCCTTGTTCCTGGCTATGAGGCACCTGTGCTTCTGGCTTATTCAGCGCGTAACCGCTCGGCTTCTATCCGCATACCATATGTTGCAGGCCCGAAAGGCAAACGTATCGAGGTGCGCTTCCCTGATCCTACGGCTAACCCTTACTTCTCCTTCGCGGCAATGATGATGGCGGGCCTTGATGGTATCGCCAACAAGATCCACCCGGGCGAGGCAATGGATAAGAACCTTTACGACCTTCCGGCTGAGGAATTAAAAGAGATACCGACCGTTTGCGGCTCACTTCGTGAAGCGCTGGAAAATCTGGACAAGAACCGCGCCTTCCTGAAAAAAGGCGGCGTATTCACCGATGACCAGATCGATGCTTACATAAAACTTAAAATGGCCGAAGTGGAAGACTGGGAAATGACCCCTCACCCGATCGAGTTCCAGAATTATTATAGCTGCTAATTGTCATCCTGAGTGTGAAACGAAGGATCTCGCTAGATTCTTCGCTCACGCTCAGAATAACATAGTGAAAGAAAGGGCCGGGATTTCCGGCCCTTTTTGTTTTTTATCTAGTTTTTACAACACCTTTAGATGCTGTATTAAAGACTATTGCAGAAGATGAGTCCTTATACCTGTCAAACAGACTTGCCTCTTTGGAAGTATCTTTTTCCACCTCACCCGTTGAATTCTCAAATTTTTTAGTAATGGATGGAGCATCTTTTTCATGTATGAGTATCTTGCCTATACCAGCCAAGGTAGTTATACTCAGATCATCATTTATACTTGCCAGACCATCAAACATTTGTTGCTCTGATGACGTAATCACGCCATCTTTCGAGATTATCTGATAGGCTTCCTTCAGGTCTTTTTTGGATATATCCCTACCTGATCTATTCAGTTTCTCGACAAGGGTCATAAACTCCTTTTCTGAATCTTCTATCTTCCCATCCTCGCCGGCGATCTTCCTTAAAGAATTTTCGGCCGTATCAGATACTGACCTTCTTGCATCATATTCATCAACATCTGATGCGTATACCTTGACAAACTCATTCCCCCGCCTTGCAAATACATTGCCTTTATCATCAAGAACCAGCTTGTAATCTATCTTAACCTTTTTATTACCGTCTATAAATTGATTTATTTTTTCTATGCCTTCCGCATCATGATGCCCCTCCAGATACTCTTTTATAATATCGTTCGCTTTTTTCTGCGTCTCCTTAACAGAATCATCCTTATCATATTTATCATCGAAAATCTCCGACAACGGGTTCTTGCTCATAAAATCCTTTTCTTTTCTATTGATGGGCTTAGAATAACATAGAATGATTAACAAACTGTTAACGAACCCTAAAATTCGAACAAAAAGATGAAAAACCCCATAATATGCGCGCTGGATGTTGATGATGTTACTAAGGCCAGCACATTGATAAATAACCTTAAAAACTCAGTCGGGGCGTTCAAGCTGGGGCTGGAGTTCTTTACCGGCAACGGGCCGGAAGGGATACGCAAAATGGTTGAACTGGCGGGTGAAAAGGGCATTTTCCTCGACCTGAAGTTGCATGATATACCCAATACCGTTGCAAAAGCAGTAAAGCAGATCGCAAAACTTAATTGTTTTATGACCACCATCCATACCCTCGGCGGCAGTGATATGTTGCGGGCGGCGCGGTATGAGATAGATGAATGTGAGAATAAACCGCTGCTTATCGGCGTTACCATACTCACATCACATATAGATATAAGCGAGATAGGCATTGATTATGGCATCCGCGAGGAAGTGCTGCGCCTTGCCGAAATGGCGGCAGTGAACAAGCTTGATGGCATAGTATGTTCCCCACATGAAGTGGCGGAGATACGGAAGAATTTCGGCACTGACCTGAAACTGGTAGTTCCCGGCATCCGCAGCGATTCCGACAAGAAGAATGATCAAGCCCGCACACTTTCAGCGAAAGAGGCAGTTACCCTCGGCGCTGATTATCTGGTGATAGGCAGGCCGATAACTATGGCAGAAAATCCACCAGTGGCGGCAAAAAATATACTCGATTCCATTTCATAGCCTAAATAAAAAAAGCTTTTACAAAAAATATTTCTATTATCGTAAGAATCAATCACCTAATTTTTAAAAGGTCTGAATATGGAAGCGACGGTAAAAAAAAGTAGTTCTATTTTCTCCAGCATAGCAATGAAAGTGCAGATATCTCTGGTGATACTTTCCCTGATAGGTATCGGGTTCTCGCTTTACACATATCACCATCTTGCCGGCTATGTTGATGAAGAACTGAACAACAAGCTTGAGATCGATATTGCGCTGCAGATAATAGTCGCATTCGTTTTCAACATCGCACTTGGTTTCATAATATATAATTCCATCTCGAAACCGGTGAAGAAACTCTGCTTCATCATTGATGAGATAGCAGCGGGCAACTTCAAAATTGAAGTTCCATATACCGGCCATAGCAGCGAGATCAGCCACTTTGCTGATAAAGTGAAACTGTTCAAGGAAAAATCCGAGCGCCTTCTTGAGATCGAAAAAATGTATTCTGATTTCCGCCTGAAAGAAGCTGCCGAAAGAAGAGTGAAACTTCAGGATATGATAAGTAAGGAATTCAACGAGAAGGTGATGTCCATCACCAATAATTTCAAGGACCTTACCGGCAAATTGCTGGTCAATTCCAACAGCCTTGTGAGCGCTAACCAGAAAAGCGGTGATTATATAAGCAATCTGGTGCAGATATCCGAATATGCCAATAATAACGTGAACAGCGTTGCCGAAGCAGCGGAAGAACTTACTTCATCAATAGCCGAGATCAGCGGCCAGACCTCCAAATCCGCCAGCATCGTTGAAGATGCGACGCATAAGGTCAACAGCGCCAATGATAAGGTCGGCAGCCTTTCTGAAAGTGCTGAGAAAATTGGTGACGTGATAGAACTCATCACCGATATCGCTGAACAGATAAACCTGCTTGCGCTCAACGCAACCATTGAAGCCGCCCGCGCTGGTGAAGCAGGTAAAGGTTTCGCCGTTGTTGCAACCGAAGTTAAGAACCTTGCTGAACAGACCGCTAACGCTACGCAGGAGATATCCAGCCTTATCAAGAATATACAGGGCCAGACCAACGGCGCGGTTGATTCCATTAAGGAGATCAACAAGACCATTAAGGAAATAAACGATATCTCCAAAAATATCGCCGATGCCGTTGAAGAGCAAAGCAACGCCACCCGCGAGATAGCACGCAACATACAGGAAGCCGCATCGCACACCAAAGGCGTTAAAAAGAACGTTGAGGATGCCGCGGAAAGCTTCAATAACGTTGAAAGCAACTCCAACGATATGCAGAAAAGCGCTTCCGAGATATCAGTATCCAGCACCAAGCTCGATACCGAGATCACTACCTTCTTTGATATGATAAAGAATAGTATCGCGAATCAGTAGGACTCTATACTAAACTACTTCCCAGCGAAGTAAGAAATGCTTATTTATCTATCAGTTCTTCTACCGTTGGAATATTTCATTTTTCCGCTTCCTAAATCGATATTTTATATTAATATAAAACCTCAATTTAATAATTATAATATTGAGGATAGAAAATGGTTAATTTTGGTGGCGTATCAGGCGAAAAACTTCGTCAAATGGTTTCAAAGATCGAAAAACTGGAAGAAGAAAAGAAAGAAGTTTCCGAATATCTCAGCGATTCTTACAAAGAAGCAAAATCACAGGGTTTTGACCCTAAAGTTCTGAGACAGGTTATCAAGATCAGGAAATCTGATGCCCAGAAACTCGCAGAACAGCAGGAAATACTTGATCTGTACCTTCATGCACTAGGCATGGCCGAAGGCGACGCGAAAGAGGCGGCATAATTACGGCTGCGCCGTGAACTTAAGAACTTAGGAACTTAAGAACTAAATGATCAGTAAAAAACTAAACACGGCGATCGAAGCACTTGCGTATATCTCACTGTATTCGGCTGAAAAGGCTGTTTCCAGCAAGCAGATATGTGAGGCGCTCGGCGTAAAGCTGCGCTACACCGAAAGCCTGATGCAGAATCTGGTGAAGGCTGGGGTGATAAAGGGTGTAAGGGGTGCAGGCGGTGGTTATTTTCTGGCGCAGGACAGAAGGAAGATCACCGTTGCAGAGGTTTACGATATAGTAAAGCATCTGGGTAAAGCCGATAAGAGCGAAAATTATGTTTCCGGTTTTTCTGGCCTTTCAGATGAAATAAATTCCGTCATTGATTTGGGTCTGAGAAAAATATTAAAAGAAATAACCATGGAAGAGATCTATAACAAGGCAAAAAAGATTGCTGCAAAATCTGATAAAAATTCCAAAAATGATTTTGTAATTTAGTTACTGGAATCTGGAATCTGGAATCTGGTTGTTAGATATTTCAGTTAATTCTTTATAATCTGTGGATTTTTTATATAATATTACCATTAGGACCTAGACTCTAAATTCCAGATTCTAATAACCTGAGCAAAGCGAATATGAAAAAATTCACCATCCCATGTGATTTCGGCGGCAAGAAGGCTCCCTTCGATGTCTATATCGGCCTGCCGAAAATAGGCAACCACCCACTACAACACCAAGCTCACTGGCTAGCCGCTGAACGCGGCGGCACCATCCCGGCTGAAGTGATGGAAAGCTTCGCCAAACTTCTGGCATTGGCTGAAAAGAACGGTGTTTCATTTGAAGACCTGTGCGTTTATGCGCTTGAGGCAGCTAATGAAGAGAAGAAGAAACAGGCAGAACAGACACCTTCGGCAGAATAATCTATATATTTCAATAAATTAAAAATATGATTTGTTAACCTTTTGTTAACTATTTTGTGTTATATTAATACTATGCCAAAAAGCCTTATAAAACACGATATCACCATGGGTTGCGCATCTTTTGTCCTTGAACAAAGATGCTTTAATCTACTGGCAGAAAAAAACTCATGCAGTTTTCTTTCAGAGACTGAACTTAAAATTAATAAGAATATATTAAGAGAATTGAGAAATTATCTTGATATAGATTTCATCCTTTATCCTATAATCGCAAAATTAAAGCCGGAAAAATTCCTGCAGATAATAGATGGTTATAATCCCGGTCTGCCTTATGCAAAAAATGCCAGAAGTGACTATAGCTTTGAACAGATAGAACGGCTGCAAAAGCCTTGTAACATAGTTTCACTTGGCGCGGGATTTGATTGCAAATGGATAAATGCGTTTCTATATGATCCAGAATCCAACCGCCTGTGGCACAGATTGAGCTTGTCTGATAAGTTTGAGGTATATCTGGTAGATAATAGCCATGATCAGAATAAGGTCTTTGCTAAAGCCCTGAAAAAAATCTTTGGAAAATTACCGGAAAATGTTAACTTCAGGGAACGTGATCTTTCTAAAAAAGGCTGGAGCGCAAATCTTTTAAAGGACGAATCTCAGCCAGTGATCTTCCAGTCCAACGGATTATTGCCTTACTATACTGAAAAACAGATCGATAATATTCTTAGCGAGGCACTATCGGTAAAAAGCTGTATGATGCTGACAGCAACACTGGATATTGAAAGCCAGAAGGCGAAAGATATTGCATCCCAAAGCCATGCAAGAAAAAAGCAGGAAACCCAAGGAAAGCAAAGCGAGACACAGCTCCATTCATATGAAAATATAGAAGAGCTGGAAGAGTTTATAAAAGGATTTGCAGAAAAGTTCTCAAATAAACTTAATCGGCTTATAGACCATAAAATTAATTTCAATGCTGAAGAATTAGTAGAAAAAGGCCAAATTCTCTGTCAGAAATACCCTCCTTCAAAACTTTCAGATGCTTATAAAGATAACAATGTTATTCCAGGGGGAGAAGCAATAATCAGTTTCAGCATCACTTCTGTTAAGACTATAAAAGATCTTCAGGTTTACTAGCCAAGATAAGAAAGTATCCGCTCGTTCATCTCGACCGTTTCCTGCGCGCGGCGCTTGTCGAAGTCGGATTCGGAGGTGTTCAGTTTGGCCTGTGCGGCGGTTATTTTGGCTTGTATCTCTTCTTTTGTGACTTTGGCGAGATCGTAGGCTTCGGTTGCAAGTATTGAGGCTTCATCGGGGTTTACTTCGGCAAAACCACCAGCGATGAAGATGCGGTTGCTTACGGATTCATTATCGTTGGCGTTGGCATAAACTTTAACCACACCACCGGCCTGAAGGTTTGATATAAGCGCTGAGTGACCTGCAAGTACGCCGAATTCGCCATCTTCACCGGGAATGGTTGCCATCTCCACTTGCCCGCTGAATACCAGCTTACCGGGAGTTGTTATTTCTAGTTTGAATGTTTCGGTCATAATTTTAATGTTTCGTTTTCACCCTCACCAAGATTTTCTAAATTCGCTACGCTCATTAAGAAAATCTGTCCTCCCCCCTAAAGGGAGAGGGAAAATAATAAAACCAGATTCTGGATTCCAGATTCTAGTAACTTACTAAGCCGCAACCGCTAATTTCTTAGCTTTTGCTTGCGCTTCCTCGATAGTTCCTACCATGTAGAAGGCGCTTTCTGGAAGGTCATCATGCTTGCCTTCGCATATTTCCCTGAAGCCTTTTATTGTATCGGCAAGGGGAACCAGTACGCCAGGGGAACCGGTGAATATCTCTGCCACGTGGAAAGGCTGTGACAGGAAACGCTGGATCTTCCTTGCGCGTGCAACGGTAAGTTTATCTTCCTCAGAAAGCTCATCCATACCAAGAATGGCGATGATATCCTGAAGGTTCTTGTAGCTTTGCAGTATGCGCTGCACTTCACGGGCAGTTTTATAATGCTCTTCACCGATGACCTGAGGATCAAGTATGCGCGAAGTGGAATCAAGAGGATCAACCGCCGGGTAGATACCAAGCTCCGCTATCTGACGGGAAAGAACCGTTGTAGCATCAAGGTGGGCGAATGATGTTGCAGGCGCCGGATCGGTAAGATCATCGGCAGGTACATAAATTGCCTGAACTGAAGTGATAGAGCCTTTATTGGTAGAAGTGATACGCTCCTGCAGCTGGCCCATTTCAGTCGCTAGTGTTGGCTGATAGCCAACCGCTGAAGGGATACGGCCAAGAAGTGCGGAAACTTCCGAACCTGCTTGGGTGAAACGGAATATGTTATCCATGAAGAATAATACATCCTGCTTTTCTTCATCGCGGAAATATTCAGCCATTGTAAGACCGGTAAGCGCAACACGGGCACGCGCCCCAGGTGGTTCATTCATCTGGCCGTAAACAAGCGCCACTTTCGATTTTGAAGGGTCTTTGATATTGATAACATTAGATTCCATCATCTCATGGTAAAGATCGTTACCTTCACGGGTACGCTCACCAACACCGGCGAATACAGAGAAACCACCGTGGGCCTTTGCAACGTTATTGATAAGTTCCATGATAAGAACTGTTTTACCAACACCGGCACCACCGAACAGACCAATTTTTCCGCCCTTTACATAAGGTGCGAGAAGATCTACTACTTTGATACCTGTTACAAGAATTTCTTTAGATGTTGCCTGTTCCGCGAATGAAGGGGCTTTTGCGTGGATAGGATTTTTCTTAGCGGTTTTAACTTCGCCGCGTTCATCGATAGGTTCACCGATAACGTTGAATATCCTGCCAAGCGTTTCACGACCGACCGGGATGGATATCTGGCCGCCAGTATCAGTTACTTCCTGACCGCGGACAAGACCATCGGTAGTATCCATTGCGATAGTACGCACAGAGTTCTCGCCAAGGTGCTGCGCCACTTCAAGCACAAGCGTTTTGCCATCATTCTGAGTTTCCAGCGCCGAAAGGATCGCCGGGATATTACCATCAGGGAACTGCACATCGACAACCGCCGAGATCACCTGTGTTATTTTGCCTTTATTTTGTTTAGCCATTTTTACTTACTCCTTGTTAATCTTTTATTATTATATCGCTTCAGCACCTGAAATAATTTCTATCAGTTCTTTAGTGATCGTCGCCTGTCTTGTTCTGTTATAAACGAGTGATAATTTATGTATCATCTCGCCGGCATTCTTGGTTGCGTTATCCATTGCTGTCATACGGGAACCTTGCTCGGAAGCCACATTTTCAAGGAGCGCCTTGAATATCTGAACGGAAATATTTTGTGGGACCAGTGATTTTAAAATTGCTTCTTCATCAGGTTCGTATTCATAGGAAGTGCTAGTGCTGGTGCCAGTGTTATTATTTGCAGCTTCGCTGAGTTGAAGCGGGATAAGGCTGTTGAATGTAACTTTTTGCACAAGGGCGTTAACGAATTTGTTATATACTATCTCAACAACATCGGCCTTGCCGGAGGTGAACTGGTCGATGGCGAATTTGCCTACTTCGTCGGCCTCTTCGAACTGAACCTGTTTGCCTTTCGCGGCATCGTAAGTTTCGATTATTAGTTTGTGGCAATAAGTTTTCAGAACTTCACGCGGTTTTTTACCGACCACTACAAGCCTTACTTCCTTGCCCTGCTCCTGCAGGAATTTGATACGCGCCTTTGCGGCCCTTACGATAGAACCGTTGAACGCACCGCACAAGCCACGGTCTGAGCCGGTTACGATAAGGAGAACTTTATCTTCCTTCAGCGAGCCATCTTCATTGCGGCGGCCACCCAGTAATTCCGGACGGGCATTCTGTTCGATAGATGATGAAAGATTCTGGATAACGTTTTGTATCTTATCGGAGTATGGACGGGATTGCTCCGCCCTTTCCTGCGCGCGCTTCAGCTTTGATGCCGCGACCATTTTCATGGCCTTGGTTATCTTCTGAGTGCTCTTCACCGCGGTGATGCGGGTCTTTAACGCTTTTAAGCTTGCCATATATTATGCAAATATTTTTACAAAATTTTTCATTATCTCGTGAAGTTTTTTATCGTTATCGTCAGATATCTTCTGCTCGGTGCGGATGGCTTCTACAACATCTTTATGGTTGTTGTGGAAGTGAGAAAGAAGTTCTTTCTCGAAACGCGGAACATCATTTGTCGGGATGCTATCAAGGTAACCTTTAACACCGGCGAACAGGGATATAACTTCCTCTTCAACCTGAAGCGGGGAGTATTGCGCCTGTTTCAGAAGTTCAGTTAAACGCTGACCGCGGGCGATAAGTTTTTGCGTCGCCGCATCAAGGTCGGAACCGAACTGGGCGAATGCTTCCATCTCGCGGAACTGGGCAAGTTCAAGTTTCACCGAGCCTGCAACCTGTTTCATCGCTTTGATCTGCGCGGCAGAACCTACGCGGGAAACTGAAAGACCAACGTTCACCGCCGGACGAACACCTTTATAGAATAGTGCGGTCTCAAGGAATATCTGACCATCGGTAATAGAAATTACGTTGGTAGGGATATAGGCAGAAACGTCACCGGCCTGTGTTTCGATTATCGGAAGTGCCGTCATGGAGCCGGCGCCAAGGTCATCGGACATTTTAGCGGCACGCTCAAGAAGACGAGAGTGGATATAGAATACGTCACCCGGGTAAGCTTCACGGCCCGGTGGACGGCGAAGAAGAAGTGACATCTGGCGGTAAGCTACCGCGTGTTTGGAAAGATCATCATATACTATAAGTGAGTGCATGCCGTTATCGCGGAAATATTCACCCATCGCAGCGCCGGTATATGGCGCAAGGAATTGCAGAGGCGCCGGATCGGAAGCGGTAGCTGCAACAACGATAGAATATTCCAGCGCGCCTTCTTCCTGTAATTTTTTAACAACCTGCGCAACTGTAGAACGTTTCTGACCGATACATACATATATGCAGAATAGTTTTTTCTTGTCATCTTTAGTGGAAGCGTTGATTGCTTTCTGGTTAAGGATGGTATCGATAGCGATAGCGGTTTTACCGGTCTGCCTGTCGCCGATG
>CAYRJW010000007.1:34708-40147 GCA_964424715.1 uncultured Rickettsiales bacterium
ATGATAAGTTCACGCTGGCCACGGCCAATTGGAATCAGACCATCAATAGATTTGATACCGGTGGACATTGGCTCGTGTACTGATTTACGGGCAACGATGCCTGGAGCTTTAGTTTCAACACGGCTGCGGCGTTTTGCGTTAAGCGGGCCTTTGCCATCGATAGGGTTACCAAGACCATCGACCACGCGGCCGAGAAGTTCAGGACCTACCGGAACATCGACGATATTGCCGGTTCTTTTAACTGTATCGCCTTCTTTAATATCGCGGTCATCGCCGAAAATAACGATACCTACAGAGCCTTCCTCAAGGTTAAGCGCCATGCCAAGGATTCCACCAGGGAATTCAACCAGCTCGCCGGCTTTAACGTTATCAAGACCATAAACGGTAGCAACACCGTCACCTACTTTAACAACCTGACCAACTTCTTTTACTTCGGCCTCGGTTGAGAAATTCGATATCCTGTCTCGGATTATCGAAGAAATTTCTGCTGCTTTAATAGCCATCTTACTTGCTCCTTAGTTATTTAAATTTTGTTTTAATCTTTCCAGCTTAGTGGCAACCGAATCATCAAAAAGGGTTGAGCCTATCTTGACTTTAAGTCCGCCAATAATATTTTTATCTATGATATTTTCTGCTAATATCTTTTTACCGGTCTGCTTCTCGAATGAGGCCTTTACTTTATTCAGCGCCGCATCATCAAGCTTTTTAGTGCTTATCACCTGCGCCACTACCGTGTTGGAATCATTCAGGATAAGATTTTTGAATTTTGCGGATATTTGCGGGATAAGCTGGCCGCGTTTATTTTCAACCACTATCTCAAGGAAATTTTTGGTAACTTTATCAACCCCGGCCTTATCGCAGATGGCTGCAAATATCGCTTTCATCTTTTCTTTCACGATAGCGCCGCTGGCAAGAATTTTTTCGAACTCAGGGTTCTCTTCTATCACCGCGGAGATATTGATAAGGTCTTTGCTGACCTGTTCAAGTCTGGAATTATCCTTCGCCGCGAAGAAGATAGCTTTCGCATAACGATTTGATAATAATTCAATTTCTGAAGCTTTTATTGCCACTTGTCTTGCCTTGAAATTTTTGTTTCGGGGTCTATTAGCACATGAAAATTCAGAGTGCAAGGGGTAATTACATACAATTACCCGATCGTCGGCTTATGGCAAAACCTTTACCTTGTTTATGAGAAAAACCCTTATTTAGAGCGGGCTTTTATTAAACCTTCTATTTGAAGGCCCTTATCTTTATTTTCAATTAATGTTTTTCTTATTTGATCAACCGCTTTTTTTATCTCTTCTTCCTGAGCAACGCTTATAATATCTTTATCTATATCATTCATTCTTATCGACCATGTTACATAGATATTAACAGGCCCAATTTCTTCTAACAAACCACCCGGCGGCGGATAAAATCCTAAAAAGGATGGCCTATTATGCTTAATGACTCTGCTTGTTTCCATATATGGTATAACATGTTCTAACAATCCTTCAGCGAGTTTAGGGGAGATAATATTTTTTTCTAATGCTTCTGATTCAGATTTAAACTCTTCTGATCGTGACAAACTCTTACTAACGCTATACAAAAACTTTGCACCTACTTCCTGCGCCGTTTTTAAAGTGTAATCTGATAATGATAAGGTCTTAAACGCAACTTTGCACATTGCTTTATCAACAAAATTGAGCCAGTAATTATCATTTTTTATTTTGTTCTTTTCTATTAAAAATTCTTGGCTATTTTTTACTGCTTTAAGTGGCTTTAACGCACTGCCAAAACCTATCCAACTGATTTTATCCTGGACATCACCAAAAGCATTCATCCTAGATATCCTATACTTTGTAAACATTTGTGATTGAAGAAAATCGTCTATCATGCTATCTGATTCCTGTTAAGTTATTCTGATTTTATTATAGCATAAAATGGTTACCAAAAGGTTAACAAACCAATAAAATTTATTATATCTATAATTCAGTTAGTTATATGAAAAAAAACCTATTAATCCTATTCGTTATAGCCCTATTACCTTGTAATATTGCGGCGCAGCAGAACTCCGATAAAATTTCGGCGGAATATCTTAAAAAGGTGCTGGGGCTGATAGATAATAACGGCATCACATCGTGGTATGGTGATGGGGTTACGCCTAATGATGATAAAGGTGAAAGACTCCGCTGCACGGCTTCGTTGATAAGGGCGGTTCTGGAGGATGAGAAGAACTATGATATACTGGCGGCCGGAGCGGGAACCAGCATTGAAGGCAGGCGCAATGTAGTTCAGTATTGCACAGAATCTCAAAAGAACGTAAAAGAAGGCGATTGCAAAAATTGCCCGGATGCTGTTGATTCCACTTATACTCTGGAAAAAAAGGTGATACTGCAAAGCGCAGGAAATAAATCAGCTGGGGATAATGAATTTCTGGTGGTGCGCATGGAGCAGGATCAGGTCGACGGCGGAATGACAGGCGGTGGGCCGGTCGGCGGCTGGAGGATACGGGTGGAAAAATGCCTTGGTGAATTACCGGGCTGTTAGGACTATATATTATATATGAACAAAAAAGACCTTAAAGCCGCACTGGAATGGCAGATAGAGATGGGAGTTGAAGATAATTTCAGCAACGAACTTGCGCCATATATTCAGCCAGAGCCGAGTGAGATATCTCAGGATAACAATGTAAGAACGGCAATGAAAGAGCCGGAAAGCCAGTATCAGACAAAACCTGTTGAAAATAAGATAACCACTAAAGAACCTATCATGACACTGGTGAAAAAAGATAACCCCGATTTCCTCAACCATTCCAACAGCGAGTGGGCGGTGAAAGCAAAAGAACTTTCCGATAAGGCTAAAACGCTTGCGGAACTTAAAAAAGCAGTGGAAAATTTTGATGGGCTGGCCATTAAGAAATCGGCCACTAATACTGTTTTCGGCGAGGGCAATCCGGAATCTGACATCATGTTCATCGGTGAGGCACCGGGTGAGAATGAGGACCTTGAAGGCCGCCCGTTCTGCGGGCTTTCCGGGCAATTGCTGGATAAGATGCTAAAATTCATCGGGCTGGAAAGAGCCAAGAATTTCTATATCACCAACACACTTTTCTGGCGCCCGCCTGGTAACCGCAAGCCTACGCCTGAAGAACTCGCCATCTGCCGCCCGTTCGTGGAAAAGCATATTGCGCTGATAAACCCAAAAGTTATAGTTTTAGTTGGTGGCACCGCAACATTCTCGGTACTCGGCAGCAAGGATTCCATCTCGCAGATGCGTAAAGTAATAACTCCATATAAAAATTCATACCTCGAAAAAGATATACCATGCTTCGCGGTCTATCACCCCTCCTTCCTGCTGCGCTCACCTTCCCAGAAGAAGAATGCATGGGCGGATATGATAAAGATAAAGAAATATCTGGCGAAATTATAGTCCAAGACCATAATTTAAGAAATATATAATGGGGGAAAGCCAATGAACAAAACCATCAACAAAAACGAGACCATAATCAGAAGAGTGCGGTTCAACTTGCCGGATGATATAAAACCGCCTTATAAGGAAATGCTCAAGAAACTTCCATATGAGAACTGGATGCTGAACCAGCATTTCGGTGAGCTGCTGGCACTAAAGAGTCTAACAGGCGAAGATCTGGTACAAAAAGTAAAATTCAGCCGCGGCAGGGGTAAAGATGGTAAGGTATTCATAACGGATATTTCCTTCAAGAATCTGCTGGATTATAATTATTATACATTATTGCTGGAATCGATACGGGAAGGTATCGGCAAAGCCTATCCGGAACAGCCGGGACACGAAGATACTTATCCGTTCGCTAAGTACAAATATGATGCCGCCGTTTATACCTCATCAGATAAGAAGGTTAATAAAGAAGAATTAGAGAAGTTTAACCAACTGCTGAAGGGAGTAACGGGCTTGAAAGAACTAGGCACCGCCGGCCCGGCCGTTACTGAAAAGAAGTGACCAGCAAATTTGTTACAAACCCGCCCTTCCCGGCGCAGCCTTTATCCGCCACACCTTAATTTTCTTGACTCTTGCCTGACGCTTTAGCAGTATAATATACAGTAAATCCCATATTACGGAGCGTATCTTAGTGAGTGAGAATAAAAATAATCTTGAAGAACCATTGCAGAAGATGGTCTATCCGAAACGCTTCATCGACAGAAGTGATCTGAAGACGATACTGTTCTCGGCCGAGAATTTCTCGCATCGCGGGCATACGCATCTTCCGAACTGGATGAGCATGGTCTTTGTACTCAGCCAGATAATATTCATCGGCATGATGATATATTTTTCCACGCTGGTACTTAAATCGCAGCAGCAGAAATCGGAGATAATATATGTCATACAATATATGTTGCTCAGCTTCGCGGTGGTTTCCTCTTATTCGCTTTTCATAGTGGGCCGCCTGAAACGCATACTTACCGCCACCGAATTCATGAGCCTGTTCCTCTCCAAATCGCTTGAAAGCTATTCAAGCTGCTATTGCATCATCAACAAGGATAAAAAGATAATCTTTTACAATGATAGTTTTTCCCGCACCTTCATGGAATCTGATGAAGTAGAGACCAGAACCTACCACGACCTGCTGAACAAAAGCATCTTCGAGGAAAGATATATCGATAAGATCAGCGAATCCATTGATAATGTGAAGGAGAATTCCTTCTCGCTAATCTCCTCCACCGGCAATTCCCAGACCATGCGCAATGTACGCATAGTGCCGCTTTCACGCCCGGATGGGATATTCGTGATGAAAGTTATTACGGTAGAGATCGTTAAGGCAAAGCCAAGAGTTTAGTTTTCAGGTTTTCAAGTCTTCAAGTTGACAAATCTGCTCTTGTAAACTAGTAAACTTGAAGACTTGAAAACAAACCTGAGAAGAAAATGGAACCTGCAAAAAATCACAATACCAAAACCCGCACCGAATCCGATACATTTGGCCCTATCGAAGTGCCGTGTGATAAATATTATGGCGCGCAGACCGCGCGTTCGCTCATCAATTTCGCCATTGGCGAGGAAAAGATGCCAAAACCGCTTATCCGCGCGCTTGGGATAGTGAAATATGCCGCCGCACAGGTGAATATGGAACTGGGTGATCTGGATAAAAAAGTTGGCGATGTGATATTGCAGGCTGCAAAAGAAGTTTATGAATTAAAACTTCTGGAACATTTTCCGCTTTCCGTATGGCAGACAGGCAGCGGCACGCAGACGAATATGAATACTAATGAAGTTATCTCTAACCGCGCCATTGAGATCCTTGGCGGCGAACTTGGCAGCAAAAAACCAGTTCACCCGAACGACCATGTGAATATGGGCCAGAGTTCTAATGATGTTTACCCTACTGCAATGAACATTGCAGCGGCGGAGCAGATAAATAACAATCTTATCCCGGCGCTGAATATCCTGCACAAAGCGCTGGATGCCAAAGCAAAAGAATTTAAAGAT
>CAYRJW010000008.1:0-2897 GCA_964424715.1 uncultured Rickettsiales bacterium
GATGAAAAAGGCAAGAGCAGGTTCGGCGGGGCGATATCGATAAAGGAATATCCGCCTTTCACTCATGCGGGGATGCTGGATAAATTACTGCAGCTTCCGTTCGAGATGATAATCACGCACGCATTCTATTTCAGTAACAGATCGGCCGCGATAACCTCGATGCAGCTGCAGCAGAACCGGATGAGGAGCGCAAAAGACAAAGCAATTTCGCAGATGGAACAGTTAACGCTTGCGATGGATATGGCGCAAAGCGGCGAGATCGCTTTTGGTAAACACCATATGTCGGTTTTTGTTTATAATGATGATCTGGAAAAACTTGATACGCAATTATCCGATGTTTATTCGGAGCTGGTGAATGTGAATATTTCCCCATCACGCGAGACATATACTTTGCAGGGAAGTTTCTGGGCGCAGTTGCCGACCAACTTCGATTATATCGCGCGGCCTTCGGTGATAAACACGATGAACCTTGTAGGCCTGTGTTCGCTGCATAATTATCCTTATGGCAAGATAGACGGTAACCACTGGGGTAATGCACTTACCAATCTTGATACTAGTTCCGGTACGCCGTTCTATTTCAATTTCCACGTGCGTGATGTTGGTCATACCATGATAATCGGCCCGACCGGTGCGGGTAAAACGGTACTGCTCGGTTTCCTCGCGGCGCAGGCGCAGAAATTCAACCCCGATATGTTCTTCTTCGATAAGGACCGCGGTGCAGAGATAATGATACGCGCGATAGGCGGAACGCATACGATGCTGGATCCTTCTAAATCCATGGGGTTCAACCCGCTGCAGCTGGATGATACGCCGGAGAATAAGGAATTCCTGCTGGAATTATTATCAGCACTTTGCACTGAATCCGGCAAATATGACTTAAGCCCGGAAGAGAGGGAAAGAATAGTTGAAGCGATAAACGGGAATTACAGATTGCCGAAAGAAAAAAGAATTCTCCGCAATATCGTGCCGTTCCTTGGCTTAGATAAACCGGGTTCGATCGCGAGCAGGATACGGATATGGCATAGCGGCGAAGCGCGCTCGGGGATATTTGATAATGAGACGGATAGTTTCAGTTTCGCCGGGAAAAAAGTTCACGGCTTTGAGATGGCGCCGATATTAGAGGTTCCGGATTGTCTTGGTCCGGTGCTGCTTTATGTTTTCCACCGGATAAATATGAGTCTGACCGGAACGCCGACAGTGATAATTCTGGATGAGGCATGGGCGCTGCTTGATAACCCTGTGTTCGCGCCGAAGATAAAGAACTGGCTGAAAGTTCTGCGGAAACTGAACGGTATGGTGATATTCGCTACCCAAAGCCCGGAAGATGTTTTCAAAAGCCGTATCAGCGAAACGCTGGTGCAGCAGACCGCTACGCAGATATTCCTTGCGAACATGAAGGCAACTTCCATCTATCAGGATGTTTTCAAATTATCCAACCGCGAGTTCGCGCTGATAAAATATACCGACCCCGGCTCAAGATATTTCCTGGTGAAACAGGCGGAGGACTCGGTTGTTGCGAGAATAGACCTTTCGGGCATGGGTGATCTTATTGAGGTGTTATCAGCACGCGCAGATACGATAAGGGTGCTTGATAAGATACGCGAAGAAGTCGGCGACGACCCGGAAAAATGGCTGCCGCTTTTCAGGAAAAAGGTTTTGGAAGAGGAATGATAAACTTCAGAAAAATATTTTTTATATTTTTTGCCCTGATGGTTTTTTCAAACTGTGATGTTACCGATGCGCGCGCCGCAGGCCCATGGCTGGATGACAGTCTTGAGATGATGAAGCAGGTGAATCCCGACCTTATGACAAACCCGAAGAATGCCCCGGTATTCGTGGAGAACTGCTCGGTATATCCGGGATTGCTGAACAGGATAGTGGAATGCGTAAAACACATGACCACCTACGGCACCATATATGGCAAGCTCCATATGCTGAACAAACAGTTCGCGATGGTGACCAATGTGGCGCTGGTGCTTTATATAATGTTCTTCGGCATGCGGCTTTCAATGAATGTGGTTGAGAATGTCAAAGGCGAGATAATGGTGGTAGTGATCACCTGCTTTTTCATTACATATGTGAATAACGGCCTGCGGATGGAGAATTTCGTGAAGTTCTTTATCGGGCTGCAGGAAGAATTCATGAATGTCGCCACGATATCTATTTACAGCTCGCAGGAGAATGACCCGAAATATAAGAATTTTGTTTGTTATAAGGATGGCGATAGTGGTTATAACAGTATCTGGTCACGGGCGGATTGCCTGATATCTTACATTCTAGGCAGCCATCCGGTGGTGAAAAGGGTGGGAACCTTATATGACCAGAAAGGCGTTGATCTGCCTGACCCGCTGAAAAATATATTAAGCGGTGTGGGGGTTGATGTAAGCGACCTGAGCCTTGGCCAGAGGACCATACCGCTGAGATTCAAGGATATGCATAATGCCCCGTATAAATTCTACGATTATGATTTCATAGAAAGATTCCAGGCCTCTATGGGTTCGCAGATGGGTGATTTTGTGAAAAATCCAACGCTTGCGGCGCTCAAGGATAAGGTAAGCCCTTCGGAGGCGATGGATATAATGACAATGATACAGGCCGACCCGAAATTCATAGATATATTGACGAATCCGCGGCCGGTAAAGAACAGTCTTACCGAGGTTACAATGTCATATTCGCTGATAGTGATAATGGTGGGGATGCTGATGAACGATCCGCATATAGGCATTCTGGTTTTCGTCACCGGGTTCTTTATAATACTTTTAATATTCATGGCATTCGGGCAGGCGATGCTGGTCTATCTTACCTCGCTTTTTGCGATATTGATGCTGGGGCTGTTCGCGCCGTTATTCCTGCCGACCGTGCTGTTCAAGCAGACGCGGAAAATGTTTGAGACATGG
>CAYRJW010000008.1:2907-39950 GCA_964424715.1 uncultured Rickettsiales bacterium
TAGCCTGCAGCCGGGTATCATATTATGTTACCTGAGCTTCATGGTATATGTGCTGCAATTCGTGATAAGTTACAAAAGCGAGAATTGCATCGGGCTGGATACCACAAAGACGGATAAGGGATGCGCGCATAATCTGGCGGATTTCCATTTCGGTGAGATGTATCAGAAAGCTGATAAAAGGCCGGCGGTACTGGCGCGGATAACATCGCAGAAAACGAGTAATCCTGAAGGGTTTGGGGCGAATCTGTTATTCGCTGCTAACAGTATCAGCGGTAAGGGCAGGAAAAATCCCGATTATTATTCATCGAAGATAAATCGCAGGGATGATGTGTTTGATGATATTGCGCCGCCAGATGGTGGCGGTCTGCTGAACGGAAGTTTTGAATTCAACACCGGCGGCACGGATAGTAAAACCATAACCGTTCCGGGTTTCAGTTTCTTCAGCGGGAATATTCTCGGCAAGCCGAATGTGCGGGATGCGATGGCCAAATTATTCCTGAACTATGATGTGACCAATGCGAATATCTCCGGCGCCGCGGCAAATTTCCAGGGCGGGCTGCTTACTGTTGGCTCCGGGCTTTCCGGCGATTGCGTTGGCAACGGCACCAGTCCGCTGATAAGACCGCTTGAGGCCGCGCCATGCCTTATAAAGATGCACGAACAGCGCGATTATGCGCTGAAGGTCGCATATATACAGACATTGCTGATAATACTTATAACGCTGGCGATCACATTCGCATTCCTGAACAATGTAATGGATTTTGCAGGCAAGCTGGTGGGCGCGGGAGTAACGCCTGTAGGCAAAGCGTTGAATGTTTATAACTTCACCACGAACAGACTCGGCAAGATGCTGAAAGGACCGGTGAGATGAGGCAATGGATATTACATATCATCATCATATCGCTGCTGGTGCTTGCTTTCCCGGCCGGTTCCGATGCTGGTTCCGGCGTGAGTTTTGGCAAAACTTCCGGCACCGGCGCTTTCATGGAGATATGCAAAAAAGAGATCAAGCCCGGAAAATTCACCGGCAATATAATAAGATGCATGGATAAGATAATGAAGACCGGCGCCGACAGGGTGCTTGCAACCTATGTGAAGTTCTTCGCGAGCATAGTTTATTACAGCGTCATACTTGCCATAATGTTCCACGGAATAAAAATGATGTTCGGCGCGGCGAATAATCACGGCATCACGGTAATGCTGATAATAAAACTGGTGGTAGTTCTTTATTTCTGCAGCCTTTCAGGCTTCCAGATGCTGAAGAATACGCGCGATACGCTGATAAATTTCCCTAAGGCAATGTCGGTGGTGATACTGGTGCCGGATAAGCTTACCTTGCTTGCGGAAATAACAACGCCGGTAGTGCCGGGTTATTGGTCCGACCAGCTTTTCGATAAGCTTGATACGCAGTTCTGTAAATTACTCGGCGGCGGCGATAATGATATTGCCCCAGGCGATAAGAACTTTACCGATGACCAGAGAGATGCTGCAAGCGAGAAGAAATGCATAAGTATCTCTACCGGTTCCCCGAAGTTCATCGGGATAGTGGCGCTGGCAGCCGGGTTGTTCTTTACAGGTGCGATGGGACTTACCATTGCCATGATAGTGCTTACCTACCTTGCCGCGGCTTTGTTCCTTGTGGCGCAGATGGTGTTCTTTTTTGTGATGATCTCCATCGCGATAAATTTCCTGATGGCGCTTGCTCCGCTGGCACTGGCCTGCATGCTGTTCCAGCCAACGGTAAGGATAACCAAGACATGGTTCAATTTCCTGATAATATATTCCATCCAGCCGATAATACTGGCGGCGTTCATATCGTTCCTTGTAACTGTTCTGCACAAGACCGATGAAAAGACCCAGAAATATTACAAGGCGCTTGAGGATAAATATTTAGGCAGCGGCACTACACGCGGTGCGAAGGTGACATTATCCAACTGCCTTGGGTTGAAAAAATCCGGTGACCTTTCGGAAAGGACAAAAACCTATTTCGATAAATCCGGGCAGCATTATATGGATATCGGGCTTAATGAGTATGACAAGGCCTGCGACCTTGAGGCAAGCGGCATAAAGCTGGATAAGAAAGTAAAAGCGGTGGTGGCAGGAATTGGCCTTTCCAGTAGCGTGCAGGGCCAGCTTACCGAAGCCGATATAAGAAGCCTGCTGGCGATAAAACTCGGGCTGATAATATTTATGATATTGATGGTATCTTTCCTGAAGAAGATGCCGGAGATAGTTAATAAGATGGTTGGCGGCGGCGCTCCTAGTATACTGGGTGCGGCAGGAAGGCCGATGGATAAATTAATTAACATTGACGGCGGAAGCATGGTTGAAAAACTCGGCAGGTTCGGCGGCGGGCTGGCAAAAAGACAATAATAGGAAGGTTGTTATGAGAAATAATATAACAAATTTATTTTTAGCGATGGTGGTGACATTGCTGCTGGGTGGTTGTTCCGCCAGCGGTGAGGATATGTCGCAATCCGGCGATGGGCAGGTATGCACCCCGATCGAGGATATACTTTCTTTCGGTGATTCTGCAAGGGATACGCTCGACCTCACCATCACTAACGATAAAGGCCATGACATAGGCGTTATAACCTGGATGAGCGATACGGTAACTTCCATGGTAAGAACGGCCAGCCTGAAATTATATTTAAAGATCGCCCTCAATGTGGATTTCAGGTTCACGGTGGCGATATTGATGACGCTTTCGGTTATACTATTCACCGCCTCGGTGATACTGGGACTGACGCAGGCCAACGGCTACAACGCCCTGATGTTCGTGCTGAAACTTATAATAATATATAACCTCACCATAAATTATTATTACTTTGATGTTTATGTCATTGAGTCCTTCGAGGGGCTGCTTTCCGATGCCATGATGTTCACATCATTCGCGTTCAGTGATTATGCGGGCGTTACAGTTGCCAATATATGTCCTCAGCTGGTAGGTGCGGCGTGTGATCCGGTTGGGATGATAAGCAGTATATTCGGGCTTCAATCGATAACAACACTAAGCGACCTGCTTTTTGGCACTGGTATAACGCCTGACCTGAACGCGCTTTCTCGGATAACATTATTCGGCGCGATGGATAAGCAGCTTAGCGAATTCTTCCGGTTCGGTTACTGGGAGGCGATAATGGCGCTGGCCGTTACCGGCACTACTGGTATATTATGGGCGCTTACAATGCTTGCGCTCATCATTACATACTTTATCGCTGTAGTGATGGTGGTAAAAACCTTCCTTATAGCAACGATAGCAAGGTTCGTGCTATATGGGTTAGGGCCGATATTCATAACCTTTGCGCTGTTCAACCAGACCCGCTCACTGTTCGATGGCTGGCTGCAGCAGCTTATAAGCTTTACACTGCAACCGATATTCCTGTTCGTGTTCATTGGTATGTTCCATACGATATTCTCCGGCTTCACCAGCAAGATGTATGTGGATACCAACAGCGGTGCGACAGAACAATATATGACCTGTTATGAAGGTGAGGCGGATTGCGTAAAAATTACCTGCACAAGTGACGTGCTCGGCTGTTTTGGCGGCGAGATGTGGCAGAAAAAAGTCATCAACAAGAGCAGCGGTGCATGCATACAATGGTATGATCTGGATTCAAAATCCGACCTGAAATGGTTCAGGCTGTGCGATGGTGAAGGCAATTGCCCGGAAGAGAGCGGCGAAAGTCCTAATATCCCGATCGATCTGTGGAATCTGATCTCGGCGATTGTTATATGTTATTTAATGATAGCAATGTGCCGCTGGGTGGTTGATATCGCAAATACTCTGGCGCAGGGTGCCGTTACCTTAACTGATGTTAAAGTTCAGGGTTGGGACAGGCTTAAAGGCCAGGTCAAAGGCAGTATCAATCAAGGTATTGGCAAGGCTTTCCGAAGTGGACCAAAATAGCTGAGATAAAGGAGGTGGTCGTTAAAGGCCATCTCTGATATTATAAATCAAAAGGAAAATAAATGACAGAGCCTGTAGTTCGCGAAAGAATGGATTTTGATGTTGTGATAGTCGGCGCTGGCCCGGCGGGACTTTCCGCATCGATAAAACTTATGCAGCTGGCGCAGGCCAGTGGCCGTGAGCTTTCTGTGTGTGTTGTGGAAAAAGGTTCAGAGGTTGGTGCCCATATACTTTCGGGTAATGTGTTTGAATCTCATGCGCTGGATGAGCTGATACCGGACTGGAAGGAAAAAGGCGCGCCGGTAACGGTTGAAGCTAAAGATGATAATTTTGTTTTCCTCACTAAAAAGAAACATTTTAAATTACCGACCCCGCCGCAGATGAATAATCACGGCAATTATATCATCTCACTCGGTAATCTGTGTAGATGGCTTGCAACACAGGCAGAAGCGCTGGGCGTGCAGATATTCCCAGGATTCCCGGCGGCAGAATTCATAATTGAAAATGACCGTATCTGCGGAATTATTACCGGTGATTTCGGTATATCCAAAGGCGGTGAGAAGAAAGAAAGTTACCAGCCGGGAATGGAGCTACGTGCGAAATATACTTTGTTCGGAGAAGGCTGCAGGGGGCATCTGACCAAGCGGCTGGAAGGTAAATTCGATCTCAGAAAAAATAAAGACCCACAGACCTACGGCATTGGTATAAAAGAGATATGGAAAATAAAACCTGAGAATCACCAGCAGGGAAAGATAATCCATACGATAGGCTGGCCGGTGGATAATGCAACCTATGGCGGCAGTTTTTTGTATCATGCCGAGGATAGCCAGGTTTATATCGGTTATGTGGTAGGGCTTGATTATAAGAACCCGTATATAAATCCGTTCAAGGAATTCCAGCGTTATAAAACCCATCCATATATTAAAAAATATCTTGAAGGCGGCGTGCGCGTTTCTTACGGTTCGCGGGCTATCAATGAAGGCGGTTACCAGTCCATACCGAAACTGAGTTTCCCCGGCGGTGCTTTGATAGGCTGCGCGGCAGGGTTTTTGAATGTGCCTAAGATAAAAGGCTCACACACTGCGATGAAATCCGGGATGCTTGCTGCGGAAACGGCGTTTGATTCCATAGTTACGGGCAAGGATGACCTTGGTGCGTATGAGGAAAAAATAAAGAATTCGTGGATATATAAGGAATTATATAATGTACGGAATATCCGCCCAAGCTTCCGTTTCGGCTTGCTGTTCGGGCTGATATATTCTGCGATAGATACATATATATTCCGCGGCAAGGCACCGTGGACGCTGCATCACCATGCGGATAACAAACAGATAAAAAAGAAAGGCACATATGTTGAGATCGATTATCCTAAACCCGATGGTGTAATTTCCTTCGACCTGCTTTCATCGGTATATCTGTCCGGAACTTTTCATGAGGAGGACCAGCCCGTTCACCTGAGGCTGACCGATCCTAAGATCGCGGTGGAGGTAAATCTAAATGAATATGTCGGCCCTGAATCACGCTTCTGCCCGGCAGGTGTTTATGAGTTCGTTAAAGATGAAAGCGGTAATGACAAATTACAGATAAACGCCCAGAACTGCGTTCACTGCAAGACCTGCGATATAAAAGATATGACACAGAACATTAACTGGGTAACCCCCGAAGGCGGCGGCGGGCCGAATTACCCGAATATGTGACGATAAACTAATCCCTCTCCCTTGAGGGGAGAGGGTAGGGTGAGGGTGGAAGGTGGTAATTATTAAAGCACCTAGTTGGAATAATATATCCAATAATTTCTTCCGCCTCACCCTCACCAATATTTTCTAAGCTCTCTGCGTTCGCTAAGAAAATATGTCCTCTCCCCTCAATGGAGAGGGAAGTTAATAATAAGGAAAATATAATGAACATTGAAATAATAGGTTTAACAGCAGGTTTACTTACAACCGGCTGCTTCATTCCCCAATCGATAAAAGCCCTGCGGGCAGAAAATACGAGATCAATTTCCCTGTTGATGTATGGTTTATTTTCTCTCGGCGTTCTTTTGTGGCTTATTTACGGAATATTTTTGAACAACAGGCCGATGATAATAACAAACGCACTCACGCTGCCGCTGAGCCTTGTAATCCTTGGTAAGAAGATCCATAATATCAGAAAAGGGATCGACTAGTTATTTCAAAACCTCTATCGCCTCTTTCAGCGTAAAGGTTTTTTCATATATCGCGCGGCCTGATATTACGCCAACTACACCGTAAGGTTCCATCACTTTTGCTTTCTTCAGGTCTTCAAGGCTGGAGATGCCGCCGCTTAATATTATCGGGATATTTACGGATTCAGCCAGTTTCAGCGTGCCTTCAAAATCGGCACCTTGCATGGCGCCATCTTTGGAAATGTCGGTGTAGATTATGGCGGCAACCCCGGCATCCTCGAATTTTTTTGCTAGTTCTATAACGTGGATATCGCTTTTTTCGGCCCAGCCTTCGGTGGCGACGAAATCATCTTTTGCATCAATACCAACTACAATTCTGCCGGGGAATTTTTTGCAGGCCTCTTTTACCAGCGCGGGATTCTTTACGGCGACGGTGCCAAGAATTACCCTGTCCACGATCTTCAGCCAGCTTTCTATGGCTTCCATGCTGCGCACGCCGCCGCCAAGTTGCACTTTTACTTTTTCCGGCCAGTCATTGACCAGAACGCTCACTATCTCTTCAACCGCCTGACGGTTCTTGGATTCACCGGCGAATGCACCATCGAGATCTACCACATGTATCCACTCAGCGCCCTGCTTGGCGAAGATAAGCGCCTGTGTACTAGGGGAATTGCTGAAGGTGGTTACTTTTTCCATGTCGCCCTGGTAAAGCCTTACGCAGTGGCCGTTCTTCAGGTCTATTGCCGGGAATAATATCATATCAATAAAAAATTGCCGATTATCTTTAAGCCGTTCTGCTGGCTTTTTTCCGGGTGGAACTGCACGCCGTAAATATTTTCATTCTCTACGATAGCGGTTATATCGCTGCCGTAATCTACCGTTGCCGTGATGTTATATTCAGCGGTCCTCATGTAATAGGAGTGTACGAAATAGACATCTGTGTTATCTTGCACGCCGTTCAGTAATTTGCTTTTCTTTTTTATTTTTAAATTATTCCAGCCCATTTGCGGGATACGAAGATCTTTTTTATTCTCTATTTTTATTACCTCGCCATCTATCCAGCCAAGGCCGGCGAATTCGCCATCCTCAAAGCCTTTTTTGGCAAGCATCTGCATTCCTACACAAATTCCGAGGAACGGTTTTTTGTTCTTTAACACCTGCTCTTCCAGCTTTTCTACCATGCCTTTCACTGCTTTAAGGCCCGCGATGCAATCACCGAACGCGCCGACGCCGGGTAATATGATATGGGTTGCGGTATCAAGGTCTGCCGGGTTATTGCTTACCAGCACGCTGCCATTGGCACCGATATTGGACATTGCTTTCACAAAAGCTTTTTTGGCGGAGTGCAGATTGCCTGAACCATAATCGATAATAACTGCTTTAAGAGAGTGACGCATATCAGGATATTTTTGTGCCTATATTATTCATCAGTGCCGCAAATTCCGGGAAAGATGTTTTTATCATTTCTGGTTTATCAATTGAAACCGGATTCTCTGCCACCAGACCTGCTACTAAAAAACTCATGGCGATACGGTGATCGCCGTGTGTGGGAACTTCACAGCCACCTTTTATCCCGCTGCCTTTTACGGTTATGGAATCGGTTCCGGAGCCTGCAGTAACGCCGCAAAGTTCAAGTCCTTTAAGTATTGCATCAAGGCGGTTGCTTTCTTTTACTTTTAATTCCTCAAGGCCGAGCATTATGGTCTCGCCTTCGGCAGTAGCCGCTGCAACGGACAGGATAGGATATTCATCTATCATGGAAGGTGCGCGTTCTGCGGGTACGGTTATGCCTTTCAATTTGCTGTATTTAACTTTTATATCAGCAATTTTTTCGCCGGCGGCTTCGCGGATATTTAAATATTCAAGGCTACCACCCATTTCTTTCAGTGTTTGGAACAACCCGGTGCGCAGCGGGTTTATCATCACATTTTTTATGGTGATATCAGAACCCGGAACTATCAATGCCGCAACAATGGCGAAAGCCGCGGAAGAGGGATCAGCCGGAACGGAGATATCTTTTGCGTTGAATTGTTTTTTGCCGTTGAATTTAATTATATTCTTTCCGCTTTCTTCCTTAACGTTAATATCAAGGCCGAAATATTTCATCATTAATTCGGTATGGTCGCGGGTCTTTTCTTTTTCGATTATCGTGGTGGTGCCCTCGATGTTTAAGGCCGCAAGCAATATAGCGGATTTTACCTGTGCAGAGGCGACAGGTAATTCATATGATATTGGTATCATTATATCGTGCCCTTCAGTGGTGAGGGGGAGTAACACGCCATCGCGTGCGGTGAATTTTGCGCCAGTAAGGGCCAGTGGTGCAGTAACGCGTTTCATTGGCCGGCCGCGCAAACTCTCATCGCCGGTGAAGGTGCATTTGAACGGGTAGGATGAGACAAGGCCCATAAGCAGGCGAACGCCGGTGCCGCTGTTGCCCTGATCTAATATATCATTGGGTTCGCTTAAGCCGCCGATGCCAACGCCATCTACTACATAAGTATCATTTTCTTTTTTAATATTTACGCCGAGTTTTTCGATGGTGTTCTTGGTATTTATCACATCATCACTTTCCAGCAGGCCGGAAATTCTTGTTCGGCCTATCGCCTGCGAGGCGAAGATAAGTGCGCGGTGGGAAATGGATTTATCGCCGGGCACGGTGATAGTGCCTTTCAGGCCTTCCGATATTTTTTTAGATGTAAGAATATTTTTCATTTAGTTATATAATGCAGGGGTGGTATTGAGCACGAAAATATAATATATCGCCCGGTATAATGCGGTGATCAAAATAAATTTTTTGAAATCAAGTTTTGCGAAACCGAAGAAGAAAGCTGGTATCACGCATATTTCCGGGATTACGCTTATCATGCCGAATATCGGGGATAATTTATTTATGTAATGGCGCGCCTGCGGATAGCCGGGGTTTCTATCAAGTATCTTTCTGAGTAATACAGCAAGGCCATAGAACAGGGCATAAGTTGCGGTAAGGCCGCTTACTGAGCCGAGAAATGCGGCCAGTGTGGCAATGATATTATCATTTTTGCCGAAATATAGGACGATGGTATATGCGAACTCGCCATTTACCGTGGGGGCGAAATTGCTCCAGAAAGAATCTTTCAGAATTTCCAAGTAAACGGAGTTAAGCATTATTTTGTTCTGTCTAAAATCATGTAGGCAAGATCTTTAAGCACTTCAGCATTTTTGCCGAATATATTCAGGTAATCAACAGCCTGATTGGTCAAAAGCTGTGCCTGCTGCTTGGCCTTGTTTATACCTATGACCGAAACATACGTGCCTTTTTCCGAGGATTTATCAACGCGCGGGGTGCCATCTTCGTTAAGTTCCACCGTGGCATCGAGCAGATCATCAGTTATCTGGAACACTAAACCTAAATTATTCGCATAACCGCGCAGTGCGCTGCGTAGCTGCTTTGGAGCTTTACCGAGAATGGCGCCTGCTTCGCAGGATGCCTGGAATAATTCGCCGGTCTTCATTCTTTGCAGGCGGGTTATCTGCTCAATGTTCAATTCTCTTTCTTCGGAGAGAAGATCTATCATCTGGCCGCCTATCATCCCTGCAAAGCCGGTGGCTTTAGCGAGTGAGCTGATAAGCTCTATGCGGACAAGCGGGTCGTGGTGGGTGGTATCGTGCGAGAGTATCTCGAACGCGTAAGTTAATAATGCATCACCGGCCAAAATGGCGGTGGCTTCATCGAACTGTTTGTGAAGGCTTGGCTGGCCGCGGCGTTCATCATCATTATCGAGCGCGGGAAGATCATCGTGGATGAGGGAAAAGCAATGTACAAATTCTATCGCCGCTGCGACCTGCGAGGAACATGTTTCGCTGACGCCGAACAATGCGGAAGATTTCATCGCGAGGAAAGGGCGGATGCGTTTGCCGGGAGAAAGGGCGGAATATCTCATGGCGCGGGCAAGTTTGTTCTCGCCTATTTTACCTGTAACTTCTTCCGGCAGAAGGCCACTCATTTTTTCGTTGACCAGATCTTCTATTCGTTGGAGTTCCTGTTTGAGTAGTTCTGTCATAATGAAGATCAGTTTGATACTTTGAATAAAATCGAGGGTTTATACCATTTTTTTGGCAATTCTTCTATTTAAATTTTGGGTTTATCAGCAGAATAAAGGCCTTAAGGCCAAAAAAGACACAAAGCCAAGCTTAAAGGGTGGTCAGAGGAGTTATAAAACTACTCAGAGATCCAGCCTTTCTCTTTGAAGTATCTTTCGGCGCCTTTATGTAAAGGGGCGGTGTTGCCGCTTTTTACAAGGTCTTTAGGCTCAAGCGTGGAAAATACCGGGTGCAGGGTTTTGAAATTATCGAAATTATCGAATATCGCTTTAACTACCTGATAGATTATCTCACCATCGACCGTTTCGGAGGAAACGAAAGTTGCTTTCACGCCAAAGGTTTTAACATCCTGATCGTTGCCGTTATACATGCCGCCGGGAATAACTGTGTAGGCATAGAACGGGTACATGTTAACTAATTTATCAATATCCGGGCCTTCGACCGGGATTATTTTTGTATCGCAGGTAGTGGTAACTTCCTGAACGGCACCGTTAGGGTGGCCGGAGGAATAGATCATCACATCGATCTTATTATCGCAAAGTGCCTGTGCTTGTTCAGAGGCTTTCAGCTCGCTGGATTCCTTGAAGCTATCTTTGGTCCAGCCTTTTATTGCCATGATGGCTTCCATGGTAGCACGCTGGCCGGAGCCGACATTGCCGATATTGACGCGTTTGCCTTTAAGATCATCGAATGATTTGATAGCGGAATCAGCGCGCGCGATAACGGTGAAGGGTTCGGAGTGAAGGGAGAAAAGGCTGCGGAGTTTTTTATCAGCGCCTACATCTTTGAATGGGCCTGTGCCCATGTAATCATGATATTGCCAGTCGGACTGTGCAACGGCAATTTCAACTTCACCCGCGCGGAGTGCGTTAAGGTTATATACAGAGCCGCCGGTTGATTCAACCGAGCATCTGATGCCATGCTCTTTCCTGCCGCGGTTAACTAAACGGCAGATAGCGCCGCCAGCCGGGTAGTAAACGCCTGTAACACCACCGGTGCCGATGGTAATATATTTATCCGCGGAATATGCGGTGGTCTGAAATGCGAAAAGTGATGCCAGTAAAGTAGCGGCTGCAAATAAAATGCTAAAGATTCCCAGTTTTTTATACATAACTAATCCCTGATTTTTTAAAGATACTGATATAGCAGCATCACAATGGTTTTGGATGATATATCATGATTTTTTAATATCAAGTGAAAATGAGTAGTATATCAGTTTGAATATGTTTCTAAGGTGCACATCTAAAGCGTCATCCCAGCGAAAGCTGGGATCCATTTTCCACATATTCCTGACCAATATTTTTGGCTCGATGGATCCCAGCTTTCGCTGGGATGACGTGTAAAATGGGAAATACTTAGGGGTAATACTCTTAGGAAGAAGTGGATACTTGATCGGTCCAGAACACTTCAAGTTTTTTCATGACGCGTAGGGAATGTTCGATCTCTTCTTTATTGATGCCGAATTCGCCTATTTTTCTCAAATTATCGTCAAAAAGCTCATCGATAGTAGTGCAGATGGATTTGCCTTTGTCGGAGAGTTTTATTTTGATGGAGCGTTTATCGTGTGGGGAGCGTTCCTGAACCACAAAACCGTTCTCAACCAGTTTTTTAAGATTGTAGGAAACATTGGAACCAAGGTAATAGCCACGGTTGGTAAGTTCACCGATGGTAAGGATGGAATTGCCAATGTTATATAATATAAGGGTCTGTACGTTGTTGATCTCATCAATGCCGCGACGATCAAGCTTGCTTTTGATCACATCAAGGAATCTTCTGTGAAGTCTTTCTATTGAAAGGATAAGCGTGAGATATTCTTGTTTCATAATTGATCTTACGATTGATTCAAATTAATAGTTAATAAAGAGTTATATAAAGCCAATAACCCAGTTGATGCAATAAAAACTTTCCATAAATTCGTAACTTACAGGGAAAAACCCCTCATAAGTTATTACATGCTGCCTTTCGTGCAACAATAAATTCAGGGCCTAATACCTATATGTATCAAGCTTGAACGGGCCTTCCTGAGAAACGCAGATATAATCTGCCTGATCTTTGGAAAGTTTCGTTAATTTTGCGCCGATCTTCTCAAGGTGGAGCATTGCGACCTTTTCATCAAGTTCTTTCGGCAGGACATATACTTTATTTTCGTATTTGCCAGGGTTCTGGTAGATATCCAGCTGTGCAAGGACCTGATTGCAGAAGCTGTTGCTCATCACAAAAGCAGGATGGCCTGTAGCGCAGCCAAGGTTGACCAGTCTTCCTTCGGCAAGTATTATTATACGGTTGCCGGCTGGCATGGTGACTTCATCCACCTGTGGCTTAATATTGCGCCACTTGCAGTTCTTTATTCCGGCTATATCAATTTCAGTATCGAAGTGGCCGATGTTGCAGACGATGGCGCGATCTCTCATCGCTTCCATATGTTTGCGGGTGATGACATCTTTATTGCCTGTAGCGGTAACAAATATATCGCAGATAGGGGCGGCATATTCCATCGTTACAACGCGGTAGCCTTCCATCGAGGCCTGAAGTGCACAGATAGGGTCGATCTCGGTTATCATGACGGTCGCGCCCTGACTGCGGAGAGCCGCAGCGGAACCTTTGCCGACATCGCCGAAACCTGCAACAACGCATACTTTACCGGCGATCATCACATCGGTTGCGCGCTTGATGCCATCGAGCAGGCTTTCGCGGCAGCCATACAGATTATCGAATTTGGATTTTGTAACAGAATCATTAACGTTTATTGCAGGGAAAGGCAGTTTGCCCGCTTTTTCTATTTCGCGCAGGCGGTGAACACCGGTGGTTGTTTCCTCGGATACGCCTTTGATCTGTGGTATAAGGTGAGTGAATTTGTTAAGGATGGCTGCAGTGGCATCGCCGCCATCATCTAATATCATGTTAGGTTCCCAGCCCTCAGCTTCGATGGTCTGATCGATACACCAGTTGAATTCTTCCTCGCTTTCGCCTCTCCATGCAAAAACAGGGATGCCTTCAGCTGCTATTGCAGCGGCCGCGCCATCATTGGTGGAGAATATATTGCAGCTGCTCCAGCGCACGCTTGCGCCAAGTGCTATAAGTGTTTCAATAAGAACGGCCGTTTCAACGGTCATGTGAAGGCAGCCTATTATATTGGCACCTTTAAGCGGTTTGCTTTTGCCATATTCTTTACGAAGAGACATAAGGCCAGGCATTTCAGTCTCGGCAAGGTCTATCTGCCTTCTGCCTTCAGCGGCAAGGTTGATATCTTTTACTTTATAATCTTTTTTCACTTCCTTGACCATGTTTGCAGTTGCCATAAATTTATATACCCATTTTGTTAGTTAAAGTGTAAAATAGTCAAAAGATTAATAAATTAAACCATTATTTTAAAAATGTTCGATCAGACCGAAAATATCCCGGAACAAAGGCTGGTGAAAAGGCTTCGTACCTACTGGGACAGGATAAGGGAAAATGACGATGTCCCCTTTGCCATAAAATTCAATAACGCAGGTATATCAGATATTTGGGAAAGCTGTATATTGATAAAGGTTGGCACAAGCGGTGCTAAAAAGACCTATAATATTGAACGCATAGGCACCCAGCTTACGGAAGCTGTCGGCAGGGACATGTCAGGAAAATATTTTATGTCTTCAGACTCTGATGGAGGGATATTAAGCCGGGAATTCATAAATGTTATGAATAACAGCATCGATAAAAAGGAGTTTCTGCTATCGGAAGGAAGTTTTGTTAACAAGAAAGGCCGTATAATAAAATATCGCGACTGCGTGATGCCGTTAAAAGATAATAAGGGTGAAGTGAATTTACTGGTGGTAGGTATATCGTGGAGATCATTTTAGAGCTTGCTAAAATATCCATCTGATATTATTAGCTTGTTCCTGAAATATAAGAATGAAAAAAATGGAACAGGAAACTAAATTAATACATAAAGGCAGAAGATCCACCAAACATTTCGGTACGGTGAACCCGCCTATATATGCATCTTCCACCCTTGTATTCCCAAGCCTTGAACTCTATGAGAAAGCGGAGCAGGGTGAGATAATATATGAGCCGTTATTCAAGGCATCGGTTACCGATACCGCATACGGTATCGCAGGTAACCAGACCACTTTTGCGTTGCAGGAAGTCATACGGGATCTTGAGCAGGGCAGCCTTTGCCTTATAACCCCTACGGGCCTTTCGGCGATCACACTTGTGCTGCAAAGTTTTCTGAAATCAGGTGATCATTTATTGATGGTGGATACGGTCTATGGCCCAAGCCGCAGATTCTGCAATAAAGTACTGAAGGATTTCGGTGTTGAGACAACTTATTATGATCCTGAGATCGGTGGTGACATTGAAAAACTGCTGAAGCCTAATACAAAGCTGATATTCATGGAATCACCGGGTTCCCTAACTTTTGAGATCCAGGATATTGATGCGATAGTAAAAGTTGCAAAAGCAAAGAACATAGTGACGGTAATTGATAATTCATGGGCAAGCCCGTTATATTATTCACCGCTTGTCAATGGTATCGATATATCAATCCATGCTATCACAAAATACATCAACGGCCATTCTGACCTGCTGCTTGGTTCTGTCACCAGTAATGAAAAAGTTTCCGCGGCACTTATAAATACATATAAGAATTTAGGCATGACCACATCCCCGCAGGAATGTTATCAGGCCCTGCGCGGCATACGCACTATGAATGCAAGGCTTACATACCAGCGGCAATCTCTGAATAGAGTTCTGGAATTTTTACCTAGCGTTAAATGCATAAAAGAGATACTTGCGCCTTCATACGAAAAATTCAAAGGCCATGCTTTGTGGAAAAAACAGTTCAAAGGCGCAACGCCTTTATTCACCATCGTGCTGGACAAAGAATATGGCATGACGGAACTTGCGCGCATGATAAACGGCTACGAATATATTTCCATCGGTGCATCATGGGGCGGTTTTGAAAGCCTTGTGCGACCGGTTCATCTTGAGACCGTACGCAGTGCCACGGCTGAAAAATATAAAGGTAAAGTATTGCTGCGTTATTATATCGGTCTTGAGAATATCGATGATATTATTAGTGACCTTGATAAAGGTTTTAAAAGATTAATTGGTTAAATTGTTTATGAATTATGAACAAATTTAACGAAATATCCCTGCGTACAAAGACCATCTCAGAAAGGTCGCAGCGCGGCTATAAGATATATACCGATAAAAATAATTTCCAGCTTGTGGAAGCAACAACTGTTGCCGAGGCAATGGAGAAATCCGGCATAAAGAATCCGGTCAAGATCGAGGTTGCCGGTGTCATTACCAGATCGCTTTTCGGGAAGTCCGAACTTGCCGAAATGCAATCTGCGCAAGCTGTTGAAGCTCCCGCCACTCCTCCTACTTCCACGCCGGCCTGATTATAATTGCTTGTTTTTCAATAAAAAAGTAAAATAGGACCATGGGTTAGAGACCAGGGATAAGGCATGGCTGAATTTAACATAAATAATTTGCTTGGGCGGAGTAACACCGGAGCAACTCCTGCCACTACTAATTTCGATTCACTGGTGAACCTCGCGCGTGGGCAGCTCGAAAATATCTCGCAGGAAGTGCAGAATCTGATTAACCAGTCATCCTTCAGCGGCAAGTCGTTATTGCTTGATGCTGGCGGTGTAAAAGTTCAGTTGCCACAGCTTGCAAATCTTGTCACAGGCCAGCAGGATATTTTATTGAAGACTGCTTTCCCGATAGATAAGGCCCAGAATTTTAATATACAGGTGCAGAATTCAAACGTAGTTTTAGATCAGGGTAAACCGGTATTGCAATTACAGGGGCAGATAATACAGAATAACCTCGCTCCGCAGAAATTCACCGCAGAAATCCCATTGCAAAGTTTGGCCACACAAGGGCATGCAGGCCCGGCAAACGCGACCACAGCACAGAACTCCGATCAGGTTGTAAGGAATTTCCTGCCGGAAAATAATGTTACCGTATCTGCCAGAAATCTGAATGAAACTATCCGCCCGCTATTGCCGCAGAATTTGCAGAACTTGAATCTGGGCGCGCAGAATAATTTAAATGCGCAGATAAATTCCTTCACCACGCCATCAGGCCAGCAGATAGTGGTGAACCAGAACCAGATACCGATACCAACATCAACACAACAACCACAGCAGATAATGCAACAGGGTGTATTGCCAAACGTGATTCAGGGACAGGTGGAGATATTCCCTGATGCCAATGAAGCTCTGATACGCACGGAATTCGGCACATTCAGGGTTCCGAACCTTACACAACTACCAAACGGTTCAACGGTGAATTTCACTATCACCGGGCAACCCGCACAGCCGGCGGCGCCAACAAATAATATCCTTAATCTCAATCCTACCAATATACAGGCATTGCGCCTGAACCTTGAGGCTTCCGATTCGCCGTTGCAGAATCTGCTGAGGTCACTGAATTCATCGCAGGGTGTTGCGCCGCTGGTGCAGAGATTCTTCCCGCATCCGGATGATAAAACATCTTATGCACGTTCATTAATGTTCTTATCCAGTGTGGTGAAAGGCGCGCCGGAAGGCTGGCTTGGTGATGATGGCCAGATGATAATAAACAGCACCAGCGAAAGTGATACCAATATGGGCCGCCTTCAGGAAGTGTTCGGCGTGCTGCGTAATTTTACCGGCCACGGTGAACAAAAACTTAACCTTGACTGGAACAGCTATATAATCCCGCTCTATGACGGCAATAAATTATCATTCGTAACCATTCAGGTTCAGCGCGACCCCGATGGAAGCGACCGTCAGAACACCAGGGGCAAACGCAAATTCATACTTGAGCTGGAACAGGATGATCTCGGCCGAGTGGCGATAGAAGGCTTATATTCCAAGGTGGAAGGCAAGGTGGATAATCTGGACGTGGTACTGAAGACCGAAAAGGATGTGGACGATGCATTCAAGGCCGAACTCATCAATATTTTCAATGAGACCGCCACCGCCTATAATTTCAACGGCAGCCTTAATTTCATGCCTTTTACTACCGCAACCCCGCTATATACCGATGTGTCCAAGATACTTGGCGATGGAATAGTGATTTAATCCTTGATTTTCTGATCATTCTGGCTATATTCCACTTCCCTTAAAAGGGTGATTATAGTAAGTGCTTGATATACAATGGTTATATCTACATAATGGCTGCCTTACGTAATTAAAACCAATAACGGAGATAAAAAATGCCAAAACTGAAGACCAAATCGGGCGTTAAAAAACGCTTCAAAACTACCGGTACCGGTAAAGTTGTTGCCTCTCAGGCCAACAAACGCCACAACATGAGAAAGCGCCAGAAATCCCAGATCAGGAGACAAAAGGGTACAACTATCCTTAATGAGTCTGATGCTAATATCGTCAGGAAATTTATTCCTTATGGACTTTAAGATCTCTTAAAAGTTCTAACAAAAACAATATTTAATGGAGAAATAAGATGGCTCGTGTAAAAGGTGGATTAATGACGAAGAAACGTCATAAGAAAATTCTTAAAATGGCTAAAGGTTACGTTGGAAGAAGCAAGAACTGCTTCATCATCGCTAACCAGAAGATCGAAAAAGGTCTTCAATACGCATATCGCGACAGGAAGAACAAAAAACGTACATTCCGTAATCTTTGGGTTGCCCGTATCAATGCTGCTGCCCGTCTGAATGATATGGTTTATTCTGATCTGGTTCACGGCCTGAAACTTGCAGGCGTTACCCTTGACAGGAAAGTTCTTGCGCAGATAGCTGTTGAAAGCCCTGAGTCTTTCACTGAAATAGCTAACCAGGCTAAAACCGCCCTTGCGAATAACAAGGTGAATCCTAAAGGCCAGAAGAAAGCGGCATAAGGTAGTTACTGGTAACCAGTCAACTGGTTACTGGATCCTATATATTTTCCCTCATCCTGTTATTGCGGGGTGAGGGTAAAATTTATCTAGAGTTTTTCCAATTTTGTTCTAAGTTTATCTCGTGAACCAAGCAATGAAAACATATACCGACCACTCTCTTATGGAGGTGGAATCGAATGCCAAGGCAGAAATTTCATCTGCTGAAACCCTTGATGTCCTTGAGAAAATCAGGGTAAAATATCTTGGTAAAGAGGGAGAGATAACAGTCCAGCTTAAATTAGTAGGCTCACTTCCTGTTGAGGAGAAAAAAGCTTTCGGTATGAAAGTTAACTTAGCAAAAGAAAAAGTGGCAACGCTTTTAAACGCCAAGAAAGAAACGCTTGAATCAGCCGCTCTCTCTGAGAAACTTGCCAAAGAATTCATTGATGTAACCATTCCTGTAAAATCTGAGAATCAGGGTTCCATCCACCCGGTAACGCAGGTTACTGAGGAAATAATTGAGATATTCTCCGCCATGGGTTTTTCCGTCGCTGAAGGTCCGGAGATCGAAGATGATTACCGCAATTTCACCGCACTGAACATCCCGGAGAACCACCCGGCAAGGCAGATGCATGATACGTTTTATATTAAAGATGGTGCTAGTGCTGGTGATAAGAAATTTGTTTTGCGCACACATACTTCCCCGGTGCAGATACGCACGATGGAAAATACTAAACCGCCAATAAAAATAATCGCTCCCGGCCGTACTTTCCGCTGTGATTCCGACCAGACCCATTCCCCGATGTTCCACCAGGTTGAAGGCCTTTACATCGATAAGAATGTAAGCATGGATATGCTGAAAGGCACATTGCAGGAATTCGTCGATAGTTTCTTCGGCGTAAAAAATCTAAAGATGCGCTTCCGCGCGAGTTTCTTCCCCTTCACCGAACCAAGCGCCGAAGTTGATATCGGCTGCAGTCGCAAGAACGGCACCATAAAAATAGGCGAAGGCGACGACTGGCTGGAAGTTCTCGGCTGCGGCATGGTCCACCCGAATGTGCTTAAGAATGTAGGAATAGACCCAACCGAATATCGCGGTTTTGCATTTGGAATGGGGATAGAAAGACTGGCGATGCTGAAATATGGTATCTCTGACCTGAGGCAATTCTATGAATCCGACCTGCGGTTCTTAAAGCATTATTCCTTCGCAAATTTCGATGTGCCGAAGTTGAGCGGTGGTTGGTGATTATTATACTCCCCCTCTCCCTTGAGGGGAGAGGGTAGGGTGAGGGTGATATTCAGAGATTTTAAACTTTACAAAACACCACATTCTCTTCCAATAGTTTCTAAAACTCCATCCAGATTTTCATTGATTTCATTATTCCAGAATCTCAAAATTTTGAAATCATGCAGTTTTAAATAATTATCCCGTGTATGATCTTTTGCAGGGTTCTCGCCAATGTTATGCTGGCTGCCATCAAGCTTTATAATTATATTTTTCTCTAAACATACGAAATCGAGGATATAATTACCGAATGGGTATTGTCGGCGGAATTTTAATTCGTGAAAGTTATTATTGCGCAGGTGGCGCCATAATTTTTTCTCATGGTCGGTGGAGTTTTTTCTTAAGGTTTTTGACAGTTTGTTTGAATGCATTGCGTTTCATCACCCTCACCCCAACCCTCTCCCCTCAAGGGAGAGGGGGTTAATTTATTTCCCGATACAGAACTCTGAAAATATCTTGTCCAAAATATCTTCAACGCCGATTTTTCCGACAATTTTGCCCAGATAAAAACTCGCGCGGCGGAGATTTTCGGCGCAGAGTTCTATTGGAAGGTTCTGCTCTCGGGCTTCAATGAAGCCACTTAACTCGGCAACGCAATTCTCTAGATTAACTTTGTGGCGTTTGCGGGTTACTATGGCGTTTTCAGAATTACCCAACAGTTTTTCTACTTTTTCTTTTATCTTTTTTACAAGTTCGGTGGTGCCGGTTCTTTCTTTCAGGGAGATGGGAATTAAACCTTGTACTTCGTACTTCGTACTTGGTACTTCGTTCAGGTCGATCTTGTTTATGACGATCAGGTTATTATCATCATTCAAATATTTTTTTATGTTCTTATCCGCATTCTTCAGGGATCCGGTGGAGATATCTTCCAGCATTACGATGGCGAAATCGGCTTTTTCGGCTTTTTCCAGGGCGCGTTTTACGCCTTCCTGTTCTATCTCATCTTTGCTTTCGCGGATGCCGGCAGTGTCGATCATGGTAAGGGGCAGGCCATCTATGTTCAAATGGGCCTCGATGGAATCGCGGGTGGTTCCGGCTATTTCGGAGACGATGGCGAGATCGCGCTGGCTCAGGAAATTTATCAGGGTGGATTTACCGACATTCGGAGCGCCGATTATGGTGGCCACGGCACCAAGCCTGATGCGCTCGCCGGAATTATTATTTATCTGCAGATCGATCTCGCTGATGATATTTTTTATTTTGCGCTGCGCCTGCAGGTCAAGATCGGCCGGGATGTTCTCATCGGGGAAATCGATATAGGCTTCTACGAAGGCCATCATCTCTATGATGCGGGTGCGCCAGTCCTCGTATATTTTTGAATTCTCGCCTTCCATCGCGCGGAGGGCCTGTTTGGCTTGCGCGGAGGTTTCGGCCTCGATAAGATCGGCAAGGCCTTCGGCCTGGATAAGGTCCATCTTGTTATTCTCGAATGCGCGCTTGGAAAATTCACCCGGTTCGGCAACGCGGAAATTCGGTACGCTGGAGAGGTGGTTCAGCAGCGAATCCAGAACCGCGATGCTGCCATGAGTGTGGAATTCAACGCAGGCCTCGCCGGTGAAACTGTAGGGAGCGGGGAAATAGAGGCAAAGGGCATGATCTATTATTTTGCCATCTTTGGCGATGAGTTTTTTGTATATGGCCTTGCGCGGCTCCGGTAACTGGTTGAAACCTAATGAAAATAGGGCCTGTTCAGCTTTCGGGCCGGATATGCGGACCACTGCGACACCAGCCTTTCCGCGGCCGGAGGAGATTGCAAAGATATTATCCATTTAACCTGGTTTTCCGTTTTTAGTTTTTAGTTGTCAGAACCTTAATTCTAGCTTGATATTATTAATCTTTTAATATAGATATTCAAAGATTTTATTTAGTTTAAAGTTGCGCTAACTTAACGGACAACTAAAAACTAACAACTGAAAACAAACCTATGAAACAAACAGTTCGTGTAGCCCTGAGAGATGCAATGGCCGAGGAAATGCGCCGTGATCCTGAAGTTTTCGTGATGGGTGAGGAAGTGGCGGAATATCAGGGTGCCTATAAGGTGACCGAAGGTTTACTCGCAGAATTCGGCGCAAAACGCGTTATCGATACCCCTATCACCGAACATGGCTTTGCCGGGCTTGGCGTTGGCGCGGCCTTCACGGGCTTAAAGCCGGTGGTGGAATTCATGACATGGAATTTCGCGATGCAGGCGGTGGATCAAATAATAAATTCAGCAGCAAAAACAAATTACATGAGCGGCGGGCAGGTTAAATGCCCTATCGTGTTCCGCGGGCCTAACGGCGCGGCATCACGCGTTGGCGCGCAGCACTCGCAATGTTATGCTTCATGGTATGCGCATATCCCGGGCCTGATAGTCATCGCCCCGTGGGATGCAGCTTCCAGCAAAGGCTTGCTTAAAGCGGCCATCCGCAACCCTAACCCGGTGATATTCCTTGAGAATGAACTTTCCTACGGAAAATCTTACGATGTGCCTGATGAAAATTACGATTCGGGTGACTATATAGTTGAAATAGGCAAAGCGAAAATTGTACGCGCCGGAACAGATGTTACCATAACCGCTTTCTCGCTACAGGTGGATATGGCATTACAGGCCGCAGAAATGCTTGAAGAGGAAGGTATATCGGCTGAAGTTATAGATCTTCGCACCATACGCCCGATAGATAAGGATGCGATAATAAATTCAGTCCGTAAAACCTCTCGCCTTGTTGCAGTTGAAGAAGGCTGGCCTTTTGCCGGTGTTGCGGCAGAGATAATCGCGCTGGTGAACGAGAATGCCTTTGATGATCTCGATGCGCCGGTTGAACGCGTAACAGGTGTGGATGTTCCATTACCATACGCAGCTAACCTTGAGAAACTGGCACTCCCGCAGGTGCAGAATATAGTTGATGCGGCAAAAAGAGCTTGTTACAGGAATAAGAAATAATGACAAACGAAACAAAAAATTCTGCATTAATGTTAGCTGATGGAACGGTATTTCTGGGCCATGGTATAGGCGCAAAAGGTTTTGCCGAAGGTGAGATATGTTTTAATACCTCCATCACCGGATATCAGGAAACACTTACAGACCCTTCATATCACAAGCAGATAATAAATTTCACCTTCCCGCATATCGGCAATGTAGGCACTAACGCGGAAGATGTTGAGAGTAAAAAGATTTACGCCACCGGTCTGGTGACGGGTGTTGATATCACCGATCCTTCCAGCTACCGTTCCACCTCACATTTCAATGAATGGCTGGTGAAAAATAAAACCACCGGCATCACAAATGTTGATACGCGTGCGCTTACTGCCTACATCCGCGATAACGGCGCGCAGAACGCTGTTATACAGCATGCCGATTCATTCGAGGAAATAAATTTTGATGAGCTGAAAGCCCGCGTAGCAAAGATACCTAACATGGATGGAGCTGAACTTGCGAAAGAAGTTTCGTTAGGTAAAAAATACGAATGGACGGAAAGCGAATTTGATTTCACCGCCAACAAATACAAAAAATCAACAAACGGCCAGTTCAATGTTGTGGCGATAGATTATGGTATCAAGCAGAATATATTGCGCAATCTAACGCAGGTTGGCTGCAAGGTAACGGTTGTTCCGTGCGATGCGAAAACCGCGGAGATAAAAGCGCTTAACCCGGATGGCATATTCCTTTCCAACGGCCCGGGCGACCCTTCTGCGACAGGGCAATATGCGCTTACTACCATTAATGAATTAGTGGAATCTGACATCCCGGTCTTCGGTATCTGTTTAGGACACCAGCTTCTTGCGCTGGCGCTTGGCTGCAAGACCACGAAAATGAAAAAAGGCCATCGCGGCGCTAACCAGCCGGTGAAGAACCTTGAGACCAATAAAGTTGAAATAACCAGCCAGAACCACGGCTTTGTAGTAACCCGCGAATCTATGGGAGAGAATGTGGTTGAAACGCATATCTCTTTATTCGATGGCACCAACGAAGGAATAAGGCACAAGACCCGCGATGCATTTTCTGTGCAGCACCACCCGGAAGCTTCTCCGGGGCCGACCGATGCATTCTATCTGTTCGAGCAGTTCATTGCGGTGATGGAAAAGCGCAAGGGGAATAAGAACGGCAAGGCGGCTTAGTTTTATAGAGGGGTTTATATGGTTTTACCGGGTGAAGGGATTAAAGATCACGATAGATTAGCTAATTATTATATTCATGCAGTGATAGGCAGTGGTGCGGAGTTAGATGGAGAATCCATCTCTCGCATTGATAAAGAATTAATGAATATAAATGATATAAAAGATTTTCTTACAGAAGAAGCTAGAGATACCTTGAATAAAAATCCCGCGCTGAGATACACACATGGTCTTTGGGTAAATGTTCCAGCCGGACTGGAAGGAGATCTGCACGGGTTAAACCGCTCAAGAATCAATTTTGGAGACTCTGTAAAACAGTTTGATCATAAGGACCTGGATTTTAGTTATCCGGTAAAAATAAAAGATTATAGTATCAAGAATGGCTTTGCAGATGTAATTTTGTTTAATAATGCAATTATGCCAATGGTTATTGAGCATATAAAAAGAAAGAATTTAGAAGGCTTTAACGAAGCTCAGGAATTTTTCTCTAAACAAATATCAAAATAATAATCTAACAAACCCCAAACAGTGTCATCCTCGAAAATTTTTCAGGAGAAAAATTTGTCGGGGACCCATGACAGTTGGGAGTCTGTCTGTGAAGGGTGGTTGCAAATTCAGGAGAATTTGTGAGGAATGTGTAATATGAGGTTTATGGGATAGGTATCTTTGGCTGGATTCCAGCCTTCGCTGGAATGACGCGGTGGGTGTAGATGGGTTATATGGTAATTTCGCAAACCACTGGTGTATGGTCAGAGGCTTTTTCTTTGCCTCGTGGTTCGGCGTCGATGTGGCATGATACAACAGAATCAGCGGCTTTTGGGTTCACTAATATCTGGTCGATGCGCATTCCCTTATTATAATTGAACGCTCCGGCGCGGTAGTCCCACCAGGAGAATTCGTGGCGGTCGGGGTGGAGTTTGCGGTAGATGTCGGCGTAGCCGAGATTTAAAAGTTTGCGGAATTTGGCTTGTTCATCGGGGTGGAAGCAGGTTGTGCCGCGTAAAGATTTCGGGTCGTAAACATCGATATCTTCGGGGGCGCAGTTGTAATCGCCGCCTATCAGTATCTTTTCATCATAGCCGATAATGTTTTTTAAATGAGCGTGCAGCTTGTCGTAAAAATTCATTTTATACTGGAATTTTTCCGAGTCCGGGCTCTGGCCGTTCGGGACATAAACGCTTGCAACCCTTATCGCACCGCCGCCTACAGAGATAACGGCCTCAATATAGCGGGAGGATGCATCTTCAAAGTTTGGAATATTTTTTGTGATATCATCGATAGGGAATTTGGAAAGTATCGCAACGCCGTTATAGGTTTTTTGCCCGTGGATGGCGAGGTTATAGCCGATATCTTCAATTTCCATTCTCGGAAAGGCTTCATCCATGCATTTCAATTCCTGCAATAGAACTACATCCGGTTTTGCGGAGCGCAGCCAATCAATGACGTTGGGCAGTCTTGCTTTTATGGAATTAACATTCCATGTGGCGACCGAGATTTTATTGCTATTACTCATTATACGGAAAAGGAATTACCGCACCCGCAGGAAGAAGCTGCATTAGGGTTTTTTATTTCAAAATGGGCAAAACCCAGGGTTTCTATGTAATCTATCACGGAGCCTTTTATAAGTTCTACCGAGGTCTCATCGATTATAACGGCAACACCACCTTTTTCGATTATCTGGTCATCGTTATTTTTATTTTTGTCAAAATCGAACTTATACTGAAAACCGTTACAGCCGCCGCCTTCAACGGTTACGCGCAGGCGTGAGCCGGCTTCCTCGGATTTCAGGAGGGTGGTTATTTTCTTTACCGCGGAATCTGATATTTGTAGGTTCTGTTCCATATTAAAAATATAAAAAAGGGGCTTCCATTTTTGTTCTAACGATATTAATCTAGTTCACCTTAACAGGGTTTTCAATGAGATTCGGCCGACAATTTCTGGATAATTTACGCGCGCGGGTGAATATTTCTTCCGTGGTGGGGGCTTATGTCAATCTGAAACATAAGGGCAGGGGCGAATTTACAGGGCTATGCCCGTTCCACCAGGAAAAAACACCTTCATTCACAGTATCGGATAATAAAGGATTTTACCATTGTTTCGGCTGCGGGGCGCATGGCGATATCGTCGGTTTCATGATGGAGCATCGCGGCCTGCCATACCCCGAAGCGGTGAAGGAGCTTGCCTTGCAGGCCGGAATGGAATTGCCAAAGCAGGAAGCTTATGACGCGGTGCGCGAGAAAAAAATTGAAGATAGTTACGAGGTCCTTGAGCTTGCGACAAAATGGTTCGAGAATAATCTGAATTCTCAGGCCGGCATGGAAGCAAGGCTTTACCTGAAAGACAGGGGGCTTACGCCGGAAACGATAAAAAAATTCCGTTTAGGTTTTGCACCGGATGAATGGGAAAGTTTAAAGAATTACCTGAAAAATAATAATGTTGATGAGGATATGATACTCGCCAACGGCCTTGTCACCAGCAACGAGGATGGCAGCAAGAAATATGACCGTTTCAGGGGAAGAATAATATTCCCGATATTCAATTCCACCGGAAAGGTCATTGCATTTGGCGGCCGCACAATGGCAAAGGATAAAGAGCAGGGGCCGAAATATTTGAATTCGCCGGAAACTGACCTATTTAAGAAGGGTTATACTCTATACGGATTTAATTTCGCGAAAGATAAGGCCTATAAGGAATCTACCATTATGGCGGTTGAAGGTTACATGGATGTTATCGCGCTGCATCAGGCTGGGTTTGGATATGCGGTCGCGCCGCTTGGCACAGCCTTGACAGAGAACCATATAAAACAGATGTGGAAAGTGACCAAGGAACCGATTCTATGCATGGATGGTGATGAGGCAGGACAACGCGCCAGCAAGAAATTCGCCGAGGAATATATAGCGCTGCTGGAACCGGGATATACGATAAAATTCGCTTTCGTACCTAAAGGCTATGACCCGGATGAATATGTGAAACAACAGGGCAGTGCGGCGTTCAAGACCATTCTGGATAATGCAAAACCGCTTTCGGATAATCTGTGGGAGGTGAACCACGCTGTTGCGAAGCTGGATACGCCGGAGCATAAGGCGGAATTCGCCAAGAAAATGCTTGATCTGGTAGAGACCATCGCCAACCCTAATGTTAAGGATTTTTACAAAAGGGAATATTCATCGCGCATATACCGTTTGGGCTTTTCCGGACAGAAAGGGGCCAATAACAATAAAAAGGCCACCATAACCCCGGAAATAAGATCAAGTTTATCTAATAATAACAATAGGTTGGATAATCTAAAAGAGCGACTGGTGCTGGTTACCGCCTTCAACCCGGAACTTGCCATGGAAGGGCAGGTGGAGGAAATACTGCTTACCCTCAATCTTGATAATAAAGTTATTGAAAGACTTGCGGAAAATGTTATAAACTTCCTCGCTGATATTGAGGGTTCCGGGGTTAATTATAATGGTCTTTTAAATTACCTTGAAACTAAAGGGGATTTAGACCAGATCAGTTATCTGAGATCATGCGCCCTAAAGGATGAATATATCTGGCAGGAAGGTGCGGCGGCGAAATCACTTTTTGCATGGCGCTACTTACTTGCTGAGTATTATTTATGTTTAGCGGAAAAGGAATACGAGAAATTACTGAATAATGACGGTGCCGATGTTTCCCTGCTGCACGAAAAACAGAAGGAACAGCAAAATAATATTTTAAGACTCTCGCGGAACAGGGATGAGATAAGGGAAGAGTTCGAAGAATTACTGGACGCATAAATTTAATTAACAACAAAGATCAGACCCATTATGGCAACTAAAAAGAAAGTTAAACCGGCAAAGAAAGTAGTAAAAAAAGCCGTTAAGAAAACAAATATTTCTGCTAAGAAGGTTGCAAAGGTTAATAAAAAACCGCTTTCAAAAGCCCAGGTGAAACTCGAAAAAGAAAAGGCCATAAAACAAAAACGCATCGAAAAAGAAAAACTCGCCAAGGAAAAAAAGCTTGCGAAAGAAAGGGCCGTAAAAGAAAAAAAGATACTGAAAGAAAAGCTTGCGAAGGAAAAAGCGCTGGCCAAAGAACAAGCCAAGATCGATAAACAGAAAGCAAAGACCGCTGAAAAAGTTACGCAGACCGCGCAGAAGATAATGGAGCGTGCGACCGCCAATCAGAAAGAATCCGGCGAGAAGCCTGAGAAGGATTACCCGGTAAAGACTAAGGCCGAGATAAAAAAGATACTTGAAACTATCGTGGGCAAGCTGGTTAAAACGGCGGCTAAAAAGAAAGTTATCTCTATCGATGAAGTTAACAGGCAGATACCGAAAGACCTTATCGACCCGAATTTCATTGAAAAAATAATTGAGGAATGTTCCAAGCACAGCATCAAGATACAGGAAAAACCTGTTGTTGAGGATGATTTTGATATTGATATTGAAGAAGATGCAGATGTATCTTTCACCTCGGTAGATCAGGAAGCCGAAGCTGAAGCCGCCGGTGAAACACCGGATGCGCCAGTAGCAACCGCCGCCGCCGCAACAGGCAGCAGGACGGATGACCCGGTAAGAATGTACCTTCGCGAAATGGGCGGAGTTGATCTTCTCTCCCGTGAGGACGAAGTTGAAATTGCCAAACGCATAGAAGAAGGCAAGAATAAACTTATAACCGTTCTGTGCGAAAGCCCGCTTGCGATGCGCAGCTTCATCTCATGGTATAACGACCTGAACAGCGGCAAGCTTTTGCTGCGCGATATAATCGATGTTGAAACAGCTTACGCAAAAGAAATGGGCATAGTTCTCGGCAGTGAGGAATCTGAATCGATCCTTCCTATAAAGCAGGTTGTTGAGGAAGATGATGAAGAGGATCTGCGCAAAAAGAAAAAAGACAAAGGCGCCAAGATAGATGATGAAGTAGAAGCAGAAAGGCGTAAGCAGGAAGAGGAAGAAGCCGCTGCAGTGGCCGAGCTGGAATCAGACGATGAGTTTGGTTCGAATGTTTCCATCACCATCATGGAAGAAAAGATAAAGCCTGTAATAATCGATAAGATCGGCGTTATTTCCGATATCTGTTCCAAAACACTTAAATACCACGAAGTGCTGCTGCGCCTGAAGATAGATGGCAAAGCACCGCAGCCGAAGGACAAGAAAAATTTTGACGCGAACATCGTAAAACTTGCGGAACTCATCAAGGAGATATTCCTGAATGATCCTTCGCAGCAAAGGATAATCAAGGAACTTTACGAGAACAACCAGAAGCTTTTAAGGCTCGAAGGGAACCTTAAAGAGATATCCGATAAATATAAAATAAAGTTTGAGGATTTCATCGCGAAATATGTCGGCAATGAATTGAACCCGGACTGGCTGGAAGATCTACGCGATCTGAAGGATAAAAAATGGAATGATTTTGCGAATCTGAACGGTGATAAAATTACGCGCATCAGGAAAGAGATCGCTGCTACCGCTGAAAAGCAGGGCACTGATATTTCTGAATTCAAATCCATTGTGAGTGCTATCCAGAAATCTGAAACGGAAACAAAGCGCGCCAAGAAAGAAATGATCGAGGCGAATTTACGTTTGGTTATCTCCATCGCGAAAAAATATACTAACCGTGGCCTGCAATTCCTTGATCTTATCCAGGAAGGAAATATCGGTCTGATGAAAGCGGTAGATAAATTTGAATATCGCCGTGGTTATAAATTCTCCACCTACGCAACATGGTGGATACGTCAGGCGATAACACGTTCCATCGCAGATCAGGCACGCACCATACGTATCCCTGTTCACATGATCGAAACGATAAATAAGATCGTCCGTACCAGCAGGCAGATGCTTAATGAAATAGGTCGTGAACCAACACCTGAAGAGATCGCGAAAAAACTTTCAATGCCTGTCGATAAAATTAAAAAAGTGATGCGGATAGCGAAAGAACCTGTATCGCTTGAAACACCTGTCGGTGATGAGGACGGAAGTTTCCTTGGCGATTTCATCGAAGATTCAAACGCATTACTGCCGCTTGATTCTGCTGTTCAGGAATCTCTGCGTGAAGCTACCACAAATGTTCTTGCATCTCTCACCCCGCGTGAAGAGCGTGTTCTGCGCATGAGATTCGGGATAGGTATGAATACCGACCACACTCTTGAAGAAGTTGGCCAGCAATTTTCAGTAACGCGTGAACGTATTAGACAAATCGAAGCAAAGGCGTTAAGAAAGTTAAAGCACCCTAGCAGGGCAAGAAAAATGAAAGGATTTTCGACCGAGTAATTTTTTAAAATTTCAATTGCGAATGGATTTTGAAGAACAGCTTTAAAAAAATATTTTTTCTGATGGTGATGTCCTTGCTGATATTTGATTCAGCGGCAGCGTTCTCCCAACCTCAGAAGATCATCCGCACCCCACCCAGAAAGCCAGGTACCGCAAAGCCTTCTTATATCACGCCTGCTGCCAAACCTGTGGCGGCCAGACCGGTAAATTCAATACAATCCCCGCCAGTGAAAGAAAGGTCCGGCAGGGCGATATCGGCAAGCCTTGTCACTAAAGATCCTGCCGTGAGAAAGCGCACTCTTGTTCTGGGTAGAAATGACAGTTTCGTTGAGATGCTTCTGCGGCTTGGTTTCAATAAAAGGCAGGTAAGCTCGCTGACACTACGCCTGTCGCGTGAGGCATCCTTCGTTGCCACTTCCGCCCGTACCGGCCAGCAGCTTATCGTTACCGAAAAGATAGAAGGTAATAAAAGAAAGATATTGGCGATAGAGATACCCACCGATAAATATATAATCAAGATATTCAAGACAGCTACCGGATATGTGCAGATATCAAAGACCATCCGCAAGGATGCACCTGCAATAGAAAAGACCCGTTATTTTTACAAGGTTGGCCTGGTGCAAACTACTGTCGCGGCACTTGGCTCACAGCTTGGCTTGCCGGAGGCGGTAACTAACAAGGCCATCAGGGTAATAAGCGGTAAAGTGAACCCGGCACAGATAAAAAGAGGCGCAAGGCTGGAAGTATTGTATGAATATACCTATAACAACGCCGGCCAGCAGACCGGCCTGCGGTTATTATATGTTAACCTATTATCCGGCAATGTACGCACCGAAGGTTTCCGCTTCTCGGCCGATGGCACTGATACCGGCGAATTCTTTGACCTGAGCGGTACATCATTCACTAAATCTATGCTGGCAAGCCCGCTACGTGGCAAGCACCGGATAACTTCCGGCTTCGGCTCCAGGCTGCACCCGATCCTTCGGAGAAGCCTGCTTCACACCGGGGTTGATTTCGGCGCAAGGCGCGGCGAGCCTATCTATGCTGCCGGTGATGGTACTATCGATAAATTCGGCCGCTATGGCGGTTATGGCAATTTCATCCGGATAAAACATGATGGTGTTTGGAGCACCGCTTACGCCCATATGAGCGGTTATGCGCGCGGAATGTATCGCTGGAAACGCGTTAAGAAGGGCGAGCTTATCGGTTACGTAGGCAATACCGGCCGCTCGACCGGGCCACACCTGCATTTTGAGCTGCAGAAGCACGGCACCCCGATAAATCCGCTGAAAGCACAGCTTCCGGCAGGCGGCAAAAAACTTATTGCAAAAGAATTGTATAACTTTAGACAGGAAGCTAATCGCATCCGTAACCTTGTCGCGAGTAATAAAAGATAGATATGCAGAAATTCAATTGTTTAAATGATCTGTTAAATTTAGACCTGAACGGGAAAAAGATACTCCTGCGCGCCGACCTTAATGTGCCGGTGAATAAGGGCAAGGTCTCCGATAACACCCGCATAACCGGCCTTGTGCCTACCATAATCAAGTTGCTGGAAAAGAATGCCAGGGTAATAATAATCTCCCATTTCGGCCGTCCGGAAGGAAAATATGACAGCACCTATTCGCTTTCATCGATAGTTGATGATGTCGCGATGGAACTGAAGAACTACAGCGGGAAAGATATAGAAGTTAAATTCGGCGTTGATTGCATCGGTAATTCCGCGAATGAGGCGGTGGCCTCGCTTAAACCGGGTAATGTTGTTATACTCGAGAATCTACGTTTCCATGCGGAAGAGGAAAATAATGACCGTGAATTCGCTAAAAAACTTGCCGCGCATGGTGATTATTATATCAACGATGCCTTCTCCTGCTCGCACCGTGAACATGCTTCCATAACCGGAGTTGCCGAGCTTCTGCCTGCCTATGCAGGGTTACTGCTGGAAAAGGAAGTAAACTGTCTTTCAAAAGCATTGCTACAGCCAGAAAGGCCGATGGGTGCTATTGTTGGCGGTTCAAAGATATCATCCAAGATAGACCTGCTATACTCACTCACCGAGAAAGCTGATTATGTATTTATCGGCGGAGGCATGGCTAATACTTTCTTCTATGCGCAGGGGATCGAGATAGGTGCTTCACTATGTGAAAAGGACCTTAAAAAGAAAGCGCTGGAAATAATGGAGCATGCGGCGAAGAATAATTGCAAGATAATGCTGCCGGTAGATGTGACCATCGCGCCTTCACTGAACGATGGCAATAACTGCAAGGTAGTGAAAGTTGGCGCAGTGCCAAAGAACATGATGATACTGGATATCGGCACGCAAACAGTGATGCAGTGGAACCAGATAATCTCTGAATGTAAAACCCTGATATGGAACGGCCCGGCCGGAGCCATAGAATTCCCACCATTTGATAACGGTTCGATAGCGCTGGCCCGTGCAGTTGCCTATTTCACCGGCAGCAGGAATTTAAACTCTGTTGTAGGCGGTGGTGATACGGTCGCATTAATTTCACAGGCGGGCTTAAAAGATTCATTCTCATATATCTCAACCGCCGGCGGTGCATTCCTGGAATGGCTTGAAGGTAAGAATCTGCCGGGGATAAAAGCGCTTATAACCTGCGCGGAAGGTGGGAAGAAGAAAGCCTGCTAATCAATGGCCTTACGAACAGCCTTAGCGAATTTTACGCATTCAGAAACTGCTTTTTCCGGAGATTTAAGGTTTTGCTCTATCATTTTTATGAAAGCTGAGCCTATCACTATTCCATCTGCGGTTTTGGATATATCTTTTGCTATTTGTGGGGTGTTTATTCCAAAACCAACACAAACTGGCAGTTTAGTATGTTTTTTCAGGTTATTGACGGCCTTTTCAACTTCTTTTGTTATCGCAGTCTTTACGCCGGTAACGCCTGCTACTGAAACATAATAAACAAAACCGCTGGCATTCTTCATTATTATTTTTGCGCGGGCGGCATCAGTTGTTGGGGTGGTAAGGCGGATAAGATCGAGTTTTTTGTTGGAGTATTTTGTAAGTTCATTCTCTTCTTCCGGCGGAAGGTCTACTATTATAAGGCCATCAACCCCCGCAGAAACTGCGGTTTTTACGAATCTTTCCACGCCGTAGACGAAAACGGGATTATAATATCCCATTAATACTATCGGCGTATCATTATTTGTTTTGCGGAAATTCTTTACCAGTTGCAGGCATTTATCAATATTGCATTTGGTTTTAAGCGCCCGCATCGCTGCGAGCTGTATGGTAGGGCCTTCTGCCGCCGGATCAGAAAATGGCATGCCGAGTTCGATAAGGTCAACCCCGGCTTTCGGTAGTTTTTCGAGCAGTTCTTTTGTTATCTTCTCATTCGGGTCGCACGCCATTATGTAAGAAACAAAGGCTTTCTTGTTGGCTTTTTTCAGAGCTTTGAATTTCTTTTCTATTCTCATGGGAAGACCGGCGTAAAATTCAAACCCATTCCTTCATCAAGGCCGAATACAAGGTTCATGTTCTGAACGGCCTGTCCGGAGGCGCCTTTGGTGAGGTTATCAATAGCGGAGATTATCAGGCTGCGGCCGGTGATACGGTCGGCAAAAACATTTATTAGCGCAAGATTGGTGCTTGCCACATCACGGATGGTAGGCACATAATTGCCCTCGGCGATCTTCACGAATTTTTCGCCTTTATATTTTGCCTGCAATGCGGATTTAAGATCGCTGGCGAAAATATTTTTCTCATTTTCTACATAGATGCATGAAAGCATACCACGGTTAAGAGGCACTACCTGCGGGGTAAATGTCATTTGTATCGTATCGCCCGCGATGAGGGAAAGCTCTTGCTCTATCTCAGAAATATGACGATGCCCGCCGATACCGTATGGTTTCAGATTCTCGTTTATCTCGGTGTACAGATTACCGGTCACAGCTTTACGGCCAGCACCGGAGATACCTGATTTCGAATCAGCGATTATGCCGGTTTTCTTTATCAGTTTCTTCTCAAGCAAAGGCAGAAGCGGCAGCAAAATGGAAGTAGGGTAACAGCCCGGGCAGGCTACCAAACCGGCCTTCTTTATCTCTTCACGTTTAATTTCAGTTAAGCCATACACAGCTTTTTTCTGCAATTCCGGCGCGGCGTGTTTATGGCCATACCATTTTTCATATTCATCGAAGCTGGTGAGGCGGAAATCGGCTGAGATATCTATTATCTTTACGCTGGAAGGGATCTTCAGCGCATATTCCTGCGTGGTTCCATGCGGCAGGCACATGAAGGCTACATCTATATCCTTAAAGCTCTCTTCCTCGAATTTGATGAGTTTAGGCAGTCCCGCATATGCAAGGTGAGGATAGGCCTCGCTTAGTTCCTTGCCGGCATTGGAATCCGCCAGCAGGGAGATTATCTTCACCTGCGGGTGGTTCAGTAATATACGGATAAGCTCAGCGCCTGTATAGCCGCTTGCACCTATGACTGTAGCTTTGATGGACATAAAAATTCCTTAGTAATGATTTTGTTATAAAATAATTCGCGTACAACGCAAACAAAAAAGGCTGGGGAAACCCAGCCTTTAAAAGTGATATCGTTATTTCTATACGATTAACGTTTAGAGAACTGGAATCTTGCACGGGCTTTTTTGCGGCCGTATTTTTTCCTCTCAACCGCTCTTGAATCGCGGGTAAGGAAACCATTAACACGAAGTTCTTTGTGGTTTATCTCAGGATTGTAATTATCAAGCGCGCGGCTGATACCGTGACGAACTGCGCCTGCCTGACCAGAAAGACCACCACCTATAACTGTCGCGAACACATCGAACTTAGATGCATTTTTGGTAGCTTCAAAAGGCTGGTTGATTATCATCTGCAGAACCGGGCGGGCGAAATATTCATTGGATTTCTTGCCGTTAACGGTAATTTTGCCTGTGCCTGGCTTTATCCACACACGTGCGGAAGCTTCTTTCCTTCTGCCTGTGCCGTATGCGCGGCCTTTTGCATCGATCTTCGGTTTGCGAACATCAACATTTTCATTTGCAGCAACTTCAGCAACAGCTGCTTCAGCTTTTTTGCCTTTTGTTGATTTCTTAACTTCAGTAGGGATATTGATCATGATTATACCTTAATTGCTTTTTTTGTTTTTCACATTCTGCGCGCCGATATCAAGTATTTTGGCCTGTTGTGCATCATGCGGATGTTTATCACCGGCGTAAACATAAAGTTTCTTGAACTGTTTTTTCGCCTTTACGGATTTACGGGAGATCATACGCTGAACGGCTTTCTCGATGATCCTTTCAGGGTGACCTTCAAGGTGAAGAAGTTCAGGGGATTTCTCTTTGATACCGCCCGGGTGGCCGGTATGTTTGAAATATTGTTTATCAGTGTGCTTGCTACCAGTGAAAACAGCTTTTTCAGCGTTTATAACGATAACGAAATCACCCACATCGGTAGATGGTGTGAAAGTCACTTTATGTTTACCTAGTAGGATTTTTGCAACTTCCGTTGCAAGTCTGCCGACAACCAGATCAGTTGCGTCAACCACGAACCAGTCTCTTTTAACTTCGCCGACTTTCGCGTATTTTGTAGCTTTTACTGCCATAATCTCACTCAAAAAATAATAATTTACTATAAAAGGGGCCTCTATTTCGCAGATAATAGTGCTTGTGTCAAGCCCATATTTCAAATATATGCTGAGCGTATGAAAACACTGGTCATAGGCACAGGATATGTAGGTTTGGTATCAGGCTCCTGCTTTGCCGCGCTTGGAACTTCAGTGACCTGCGTGGATATAGATAAGGCCAAAATAAACAACCTCAAAAAAGGGATAATCCCTATATATGAGAATGGTTTAGAGGCTTTAGTGAAGAAATGCTACAGGTCAAAAAAGCTGAAATTCTCATCCGATATCGCTCTGGAACTCAAAAATTCCGATATTATATTCATAGCGGTAGGCACCCCTTCGGCCAAGGATGGTTCGGCGGATCTTACATATATATATAATGTTGCCAAAGCCATCGCCAAGAACGCCAAGAATAACTGTGTAATAGTTACCAAATCCACCGTTCCTGTAGGCACTAATGATAAGGTTCGGGATCTTATTAAAAAACTTAATCCGAAACTGAGATTTGAGGTTGCATCCAACCCTGAATTCCTGCGGGAAGGCAATGCCGTAAAGGATTTCATGGAGCCGGACAGGGTGATAATCGGCGCAGCGAACAGTGCAGCATTCAAGAAAATAGCGGCATTATATCGTCCTATAAAGAATGTGAAGATCCTGCACACCGATATACGCACGGCCGAGATGATAAAATATACCGCCAACGCATTCCTTGCGATGAAAGTCAGTTTCATAAATGAGGTTGCGGATATATGTGAATCTCTCGGCGCAGATATTGAAAAAGTTTCCGAAGGTATTGGTATGGATAGCCGTATCGGCAGCAAATTCCTGAAGACCGGCCCGGGCTTTGGCGGTTCGTGCTTCCCCAAAGATACGCTTGCAATGCAGAGGATAGCCCGCGATGCCAAAGCGCCTTCTAAGATAGTGGAGGCCGTCATAAAGGCCAATGATTCCCGGAAGATAAATATGGCGAAAAAGATAATAAAAGCCTGCGGCGGTTCCGTGAAAGGCAAGAAGATAGGCATACTGGGCATAGCATTTAAGGCCGATACTGATGATATACGCGATTCTTCGGCACTAGTGATAATAGAGCAATTGCTGAAGGCGGGAGCGAATATATCTGCTTACGATCCTGAGGGGATGGAGAACGCAAAAAAATATTTTGGAAAGCGCGCAGGTTTAAAATTTGTCTCATCAAAAGAGGAAATAATAAAGAGCTGCAATATCATTTCCATCATCACCGAGTGGAAGGAATTTAAGAATATAAAAACTTCCGCACTCAAAGGCAAAACCCTCATAGACCTGCGGAATCTCTATGTTTCGGCGGATATGAAAGGGGTTAAATATATCTCGCTCGGTAGGAAATAATTGTAACTGTAAGTTACTAATAATTCTTCAAATTTATTTATCTAAGGTACTCCCATGAATGTTTTCTGTTTTGCTATGATAAGCAAAAGGAGAAATATCATGCAGGACAAATTCTATAAAATAATTGCCAATATACTTGAACTTTCTGATGAGGTTGAAGATCGCCTTTGCCGTATCGAAAGTGAACTGGGGATAAAACCCGAAAGTATCATGAAACAGGAAGGCAAACAAAGCCGGATAAAGGATGTAGTTAACTGATAGATAAAATCTATCAATTATAATATATCAATTGATTCTATTTATTTAAATATAGGCAAAAAAATAGACTTAAGATATTGTTTATTAAATCTTAAGTCTATTTTTAGAAATGTCGTAATTATTTCAGAAGATCTTCAAAGAATGGCGCCTTGAAAGTTTCAGGCTTCATTACTTTGCCATCTTCGCGGTATTTTACGGTGCCGTCCGGGTGGAGTTTGGAGAGGTTACTATCCAGCACGCGGTGGAAACCTTCT
>CAYRJW010000009.1:0-21935 GCA_964424715.1 uncultured Rickettsiales bacterium
GCAGCAATATATTATATGGCGGCTTATGTTCCTTTATCATCCGCGCTTCCAGCAGCAGCGCCTCGGTCTCAGAACGGGTGGTGATGATCTCAACCCGGCTCACCTTGAACACCATGCGCGCAATGCGCCCCGGCAACTGCGCCACCAGAACATATTGCGCCAGCCGGTTGCGCAGGTTCTTCGCCTTACCAATGTAAAGTATCCTCCCCGACACATCTATCATGCGATAGATACCCGGCATGGTCGTTGTGTTTGCAACTACCTGTTTAATTATTTCAACGCCGTTCATTGAAATCTTATTTTGGATTTAATGCTATCAGATCGTCATCGTTCTTTTCCGAGAATGATGACTGGTTAAGTTTTTCTTCGGCCTCTGCGATGATACCTGCGAAAGAATGGCTTAGATAATCCAGATCTATCTTTTTGCCTGCATACAGCACAGAATCAAGCTCTGCCGCATATTTCATGGCCTGAGCCTTGTCGGTGCCGAATCTTTTATTGAGAGCCTGCGCAATTATTATTGTACCGGAATTCTGAGAGATATTTAAATATCTCGCGGCAAATTTCTGTAATAATTCCTGTATCTCCACATAACTTTGTGCCGAAGCCAGACGTGCCGAATAACCTTTATCAAAACTCTCATTTATATTTACCAGATTGTTCTTAGCCCTATTATCCGCTATCACCTTCCTGCCGGAAACCGCCCTTCTGTTAGGGTTTATCAGCTCATCATCGAACATCTCCCTGTTCCTTCTTGCACCCGTAAGCACCTTGAACGAAATAAAAATGATAACACATATCATGAATGAAAGCAGTAATATCACCAGATTAGGAGATTGCGGTGAATTCATTATCCGGTTTATTTTCTCTTCCAGACCTACTTCCGGCACCGCCTGCTGGTCTATGCTTATCTGCGGCTGAACCTGTGGCGGTGAGGCTACCGGCGCTTTCACCTTATTAGAATTATCAGCGATCTTATCACCAGTAATGATAGTGATGACCTTCCCCGGCAGATTCGCTTTCGCAATTTTATTATCTTTCAGGCTCCAGTAATTTATATTTAATTCAGGCAGTGTAAGCATGCCAGATTTCTGTGGGATAAATGTAAATGTCTGAGTCCTGGTCCCTCTTATCCGCGAAGTGACATCGCCGGTACCTTCAACGAATTCCTTATTATTTACCGCCTTGTCAGAGTAAACTTTAAAATCGTCTGAGGTAAATAAATTATCCAGTTCCGGAAGTGCCTCACCGGATTTTCCGTAAGCAGTTATGCGAACTTTCCTTGTTATCGGCTCACCTTCTTTCGCAGTAACACGTTTATTATCCTGATCATAATTAACATCACTAAGCTCATCATCTATCTGCAGATCATAAAGAGCAAGCCAAGGGTTAACACCTGCTTCCGCAGGTTTAACATCAAGTGGCACAGTCTTGCTTGCCACGGTGAAAGGCGCATAATCCTTGGTCTGTACTGCCATCCCCATATTCCCGAACGGCGCGAACAGTGCATCGATCGGTGTTCTCTGCGAGTTACCAAAATCACGCGCGATCTTGCCGCGTAATATAGAAGGCTCAATTTCCACCTTACCCGTATGCAGCGGCGTTATCAGATATTGCACCTCTATCACCTTATAATTCACCCCATTCAATATCTGGCGCGATGGTTTCGGTTCGCCAAGCTGCTCAACAATAGCATTCTCGGATTTAGGTTTTACCAGCTCGGCATTGCTTATTTCGCTGATATGGTAAACTATCGTTTTATATAGAACCGGCTCATCTATATATGGGTTCATCTTATCCACCTGTACATCTATGAACACCGAATTATCGCTGGTATTTGCCGAAAGCGCCGAAGCCGATTTTACAAATATCCTGAATGACTTCGTAGAAAGCGGCCCTGCATTCGTCCTCACCGTGATAGAAGGTATCTGGTAAGTGCCTTCCTTATTCGCCATCACATCTAATATCCACGAAACATTCTGCGACTGCATCCCGTTCACGAAACTGGTACTCACCTGCTGTTGCTGGCCCAGAACATTAATATCCGAAGGCAGCACCGTAAGGTCCGGTGCGCTTTCCGCCTGCGCGTTTATAAGTTCCAGCTTTATCTGGAAAGTTTCCGCCACGGAAACATTCTGCCTGTCGATATAAGCCTCAAAACTAACTTCCTGCGCATTAGCAGAGAAGGGTAACAAGGCTGTTAAAAATAAAATTATGAAAAGTTTTTTTACCATGGTCTGGGGTTCTTGTTGTTATAGGCTTTGCCGCCGCTTTTTCCCTCTTCATATTTAAAACGGTTCTTCATAAGTTTCTCCGGATCGCTGGAGATCTTACTCAAAATACTCTTAGCCTGAATATCTAGCTCTTTTTTATCCATATTTCCACCAGATTCTTGCGAATTATCACCATCCTCGCCGGAACTATCACCATCCTTCTTCTGCTGCTGTTGGCCGCCCTCTTTACCGCCACCTTGCTGTCCATTATCCTGCTGATCTTTAGCGTTATTGCCATTCTGGCCATTCCCGCCATCAGGCTTACCTGATTGCGTATCCTTATTATTCTGCCCCTGTCCTCCACCCTGCTGGTCCTGGCTTTTATCTTTATTATCGCCGTTATCAGACTTATTCTGGTTCTGCTGAAGTTTCTTTGCTATCTCCAGATTTATTTTTGCGTCCTCATGCTTCGGGCTTTTCTTCAGCACAGATTCATAAGTTGCTATCGCCTCTTTTATTTTATCCTGCAGTAATTGCGCGTTACCTAAATTATATTCCGCCTCGATATTATTTTGCGCGGCCACAGAAAATCTATCCTCCGCGCCTTTCATATCACCATCACGGAACAGGCTTGTACCCTTATTATAATCTGATGAATATTTTTCTGCGGCCTCTTTATATTGCCGCTCCTCATAAAGATCTTTTGCCTGCTGGTCGTCATTCTTGAACATCAAAGTTGTTACTTCTTCCAGCGTTGTCCTTTTTTTTACAGCGCTTTCCTCCGGCATGTTCTGTGCGAAACTCTCTCCCGCGAATAACATTACCAATATTGCAGGGAACATCGCCCCACGCCTGAAGAAAGGCAGAATTATAAGTGCCGCAATGATAAGCGGGATATAGAACCTGTCATGCCATATCTTCTGCAAACGACTTTTGCTTTTCGCAACATCTATCTGGCTTGTGATTATGCTGATGACTTTCTGTGTATCATCGTCACGATATGAACCTTGAATATAATCCTCAAGCCCGGAAAGTTTTATCAGATTTTCTTTTTCCAGTTTTGTCAGAACGGTCTTATCATTCTCTTTTATGAACCCGCCATTCTTATCCGGTATAGGCGCACCCTCGGTTTTACCGATACCGAAAGAAATTATCTTCCCGTTCCTTACAGAGTTTTTCAGTGATTTAAGATCCTTCTCATCTTCAAAACCGCCGTCGCTTATCACCAATATATAATTGGCCCCACCACCCATCGATCTAAGTAACAGGTCCGCCGACTTCAATCCAGCCTCAATATTACTCCCCTGCACCCCAACTAATCCGGTACTTACCGAAGGCAGTAGGTACATAAGAGCGTTCCTGTCATCTGTCACCGGCGAAATGATATGCGCCTGATTCGCAAATGCGATGATGCCGATATTGGCAAGGTCAGACTTTTTAATTATATCTACTATCTCCTGCTTCGCGCGCTCCAGCCGCGAAGGTTTCTCATCAGCCGCATCCATCGATTTTGATATATCCAGCAATATGACCAGATTTATATTCGGCTTATAACTCTCCACCGATTCAAAATCCCAGCGCGGATTCGCCAGTGCCACCACTAAAAATAACCATATAAAACTAACAATGATAATACGTATCCACGATCTCTTCTTACTCTCACTGCCTTTTATCAGATGCGAGATCAAATGCTTATCAACAAATTTCTTAAGCTGGTTCAGAGAATAAAAATAATTCCGCCCCGGAAAATATTCAAACAGTAAAAATAGAATAACAAGTAATGCAAGGCTCAAAGCCGCGAAATTCTCGAAGCCGAAATATTCCCATGAAAAATCTTTGAACGAAAAATCCATTATAATAATTTACTCCAGTTATATCTTTTTATGATGAGCCATAACATCAGCATCATCGCAAGCGAAAGCGGTATCCTGTATAATTGCTCCCGCAATAGATATTCTGCCGTTTCCGCATCGGTCTTTTCCAACTCATCTATTTTTGTATATATCTCTTTCAGCGCATTCTCATCGGTCGCGTTAAAATAAGCCCCGCCGGTTTCCTCGGAAACTTTCTTCAGCATCGTCTCATCTATCTCAATGCGTGCATAGACTATCCCGCCCAGATCGGTCGGGAACGGCACCGCACCTTTCTTTCCTACACCTATCGAATATATCTTTATCCCGTATGATTTCGCCAGCCTTGCCGCTTCCAGAGGAGAAATAACGCCCGCCGTATTAGAACCATCCGTCAGCAAAATGATAATGCGCGAACCTTCCGGTCTTTGCAGAAGTGCTTTCACTGCCAGCGCAACAGCATCACCTATGGCGGTCGCGTCACCCGCCATCCCTATCTCGGAAAGATCAAGCATTGTCGCCACCGATGCAGTATCCGGCGTAAGCGGCGTTTGCAGATACGCCGAATCGCCGAATAATATCAGCCCCAGCCTGTCACCCTCACGGCTCTTGATGAATTTAGCCGCAACCTTTTTTATAACATCCAGCCTGTTGCGGAAATCATTATTGTTAAGGTCAGCAAAATCCAGTGCCAGCATCGATTTAGAAAGATCTATCGCCAGCATTATATCATAACCCTTGGTCTTGGTCCGGCTGATATGCTCCACCCGCTGCGGATGCATCAGCGCACAAACAACAAGCGCCCATATCACAAACAGATTTATATTGAACCCGGCAATTATCTTCCCGTTATCCGTTCTCCTCCCAAACGCTTTTGCAAGCCAGTTAAAATTCGGGTTAAATATCATCGGCACGCCATCTTTCTCGCCACCATTCCCCGGAATGAACGCAAACACCAGCGGCGGCAGAAGCAGCAAAAGCGCCATAAATGGATATTGGAACGTGAGCATAAAATTCTAATCTATATTTTTAATATTTATATTTTCAACCACGGCTTCACCGCTTTCGCGATAGTAGAAATTTGCTCATTATTCGCCTGAATCTTTTCTTCCGGCATATAAGGAAACTCTACTAATATCTCGCCCTTCTTTACCCAGTTAAAATTACTTGGGTCGCGGTTAGAAAGCCATGCCAGCCATTTTTTACCAGCCAGACCAGCGCTTTCCTCACGACCATATAATTTTATCGCCAGCCTTTTTAAAATATCATTTACACGGCTGATATTCCTTTTCGCAAGCGTCATATCCTCGTTCGCCGCGATAACATCCAGCTCGCGTTCAATTTTATACCGCCAGCTTTTCTTATATTTTTTTATCCTGAAATATTTTTTGACCGCAATGAAAACAGCACACAAAACCAGAACCACCACCAGCCACCACCCCGGCGCCAGCGGCCACATAGAAGCACTCTCTGGCCCGTGAATATCCCGAAGCTGCGATAGTAATATGGAATTAAAATCTTTCATAATTTACTTAAGCCCCAAAGATAATTCTCTCAACACATCATCCTTAGTATTAATATTTATGACCCGTGCATTAAGCCTTATCGCCATTTTGCGGATGTTCTTCTGCTTTTCCTCGAATATCTTTTTATATTTTGCCACAGCCCTGCGGTTGGATGTATTCACCATTAAACGCTCACCTTCATATTCTACAATAAGCTTCCCGATATCCGGAATTACAGCATCACTGTCATCCACCATATTTATAAAAACTATTTCCGGTCTTTTGCCGAGTAGGAACAAATTCTTTTCCAGCATCTCATCCACATTCCTGAAATCAGATATGATAAATAGAATATTCGGGTTCGCGCCGATACGTTTCAGATTGAATATTGCACCATCCACCGAGTAATTCTCGTCAATTTCCTTCTCAACACAAAGTGCTTTCAATCCATGAAATAAAGATTTCTTACTGCTGACTGGCTTAAGATAAGTGAACCGGTTCTTCTGGTTACCGAATATATACACTCCAACCTTGTCACTATTCCTGTTCGCCGCAAAACCAAGTATAGCCGCCACTTTTGCTGCTTGTACATTCTTGAAGGTCTTGCGCGTGCCGAAATTCATATAGCTGTTATTATCAACCGCAATGATAACATTTCTCTTCCTTTCCTCACGGTAAACCTTCACATGGGTCTTTTGTGAGCGGGCCGAAACGCGCCACTCGATATCGCGCACATCATCGCCATAAACATATTCCCGCACCTTATCGAATTCCATCCCCTGCCCCTTGAACGAGGAAAGGAAATTACCCGCAACATCCCCCGAATATTTCTTTTTCAGGTCCATACCGATACCCTTAGCGGAAGCCTCATATAACAGTAATTCTTTGAAGTTCGGGTAGAGCATATAAATCAAGTTCCAAGTTTTCTAGCCTTCAAGTTATCGAGTTCTTTAACTTTCTTGAAAACTAGAAAACCTGAAAACCCGAAAACTAATTATCCAACTGCCACCACCTGCAATATCTGCGTGATGATATCATCGGTCGTGATATTATCTGCCTCCGCCTCGAACGAAGCCGAGATGCGGTGGCGTAATATTTCCGGTGCCAGCCTCTGCACATGGTGAGGCGCCACAAAATCCTGCCCCTCGATAAGCGCCAGCGCCCGTGCGCATTTCAGCAGCGCGATAGAAGCGCGCGGCGATGCGCCATAACGGATAAGGTTTGCAATTTCCGGGCTGTATTTCGCCGGTTCACGCGTACACATAACAATTGAAACAATGTATTTCTCGATCTTCTCATCAACATATATCTGCTTACATTTTTCGCGCGCGGCAAATATCTCTTCTATGTCGGTAATAACTTCCTTGTGAAAATGTTTCTTCTTCCCTTCTTCCATCCGGAGTATCTCAAGCTCTTCCTCAAAGCTCGGATGGTCTATCAGAACCTTCATCATGAACCTGTCCATCTGCGCTTCCGGCAGATCGTAAGTTCCCTCATGCTCGATAGGGTTCTGCGTTGCCACCACCATGAATAATTCCGGCAGTTTTGTTGTATTTAAACCAACCGTTACCTGTGCCTCGCCCATCGCCTCTAATAGTGCAGACTGTACTTTTGCAGGCGCGCGGTTTATCTCATCAGCCAGAATTATATTATTGAATATCGGCCCCGGATGGAACTCGAATCTATCCTTTTCCCGGATGAATACGTCAGAGCCCGTAATATCCGCCGGCAGCAGGTCAGGCGTGAATTGTATCCGCTTGAATTTCGCATCGATACTTTCGGCAAGTGTTTTAGTCGCAGTGGTTTTCGCCAGCCCCGGCATACCTTCAATAAGCATGTGCCCGCCTGCTATCAGACAAACCAGCATATTCTCTATGAGGTTTTTCTGCCCAACTATCCTGCCTTCAACATAGTGCTTTATTTTTTCCAGTTTCATTTTACTTGCCTGATTTGTGGTTTAGATGTCTTATATAGTAGTTATAAAGATTTTTCAAATACCTTAATATATATTAAAAACCCATAAAAATGACAGGCAAACCAACCCTAAACGATATCGCCGCTAACGCCTTCAAAAGTGAACATGGTCTGGTGAGTGAAATGCTCGAGCAAAGCGCCATCTATCAGGAGCGCGCCGAAAGCATCTTCTCCCGCGCCAAAAAATATGTTGAGAACATCCGCGAAAATGCCGATTCCATCAGCGTTGAAAGCTTCCTGAACCAGTATTCCCTCGATACCTACGAAGGCATCGCCATAATGTGCCTTGCTGAAGCCCTGCTTCGCATCCCTGATTCCGCCACCGCCGACGAACTCATCCGCGACAAACTTGAAAAAGGCGACTGGAAAAAACATTTTTCCAAAGATAGTGGTCTGTTACTCAATTCCTCCACCTACGGCCTGATGCTTAGCGGCAAGATACTCAACTTCTCCAAAGACCACGATCAGGTAGAATCCGCCTTCAAACGCATGACAGGCAGGGTAACCGAACCCGTCATCCGCGAATCCCTAAAAAAAGCCATGCAGATACTGGGCGCAAAATTCGTCCTCGGCACTGATATTGATAAAGCCTTAGATAAAGCAAAACATATCGGCAAAAAAGGTTATAAATTCTCCTTCGATATGCTGGGTGAAGGCGCAAGAACCGCTGAACAGGCAGAAAAATTCTATAACAGCTACATAAACGGCATAAATAAGATTTCCGAATTCTATGCCAAAGAAAATAAAACTGAAAAACTGTTCCAGCGTAACAATGTTTCGGTAAAACTTTCCGCCCTTCACCCGCGTTATGAAATCTTCCACAAAGATCGCGTAATGAGCGAACTACTCCCAAAAATAAAAACCATCGCAAAACTCGCCAAGGAAAATAATATCTGGATGGCCATAGATGCCGAGGAAACCTACCGCCTTGAACTCTCCCTGATGGTTCTGGAAGAATTACTGAAAGACCCTGAATTCGCCGGTTATAACGGCATCGGCTTCGTAGTGCAATCTTACGGCAAGCGTGCTATCGCCGTTATCGAATATCTGCAGAACCTTGCGAAACAATATAACAAAATAATCCCTGTGCGTTTAGTAAAAGGCGCATACTGGGATAGCGAAATAAAGAACGCACAAATAGCCGGCATAGAGAATTACCCGGTATTCACCCGCAAATCCCACACAGATCTTTCTTATCTCATCTGCGCCAAAAAAATGCTCGCGAATCTTGATTGCTTCTACCCACAATTCGCCACGCACAACGCATTAACCCTAGCCTCGATACTCGAAATAACCGAAGGCGTCACTGACAAGACCAAATTCGAATTCCAAAGATTATTCGGCATGGGCGATGCCTTCTATGATCAGTTAGTTGATGAAATTCCCGTAAGGATATACGCCCCTGTCGGCACTTACGAGGAATTACTACCATATCTCATCCGTCGCATATTAGAAAACGGCTCCAACAATTCCTTCGTAAGTCTAGTGGTCGATGAAGATGAACCAATAGGCCAGCTTCTCACCAGCCCTATCGAAAAGATAATAAAACAGGCCTATACTGGCAAAAAAATCCCTCTACCGTCAGAGATATATCTGCCGGAACGTATAAATTCCGAAGGCTATGAACTAACCAACCTTCACCATAAAAATATAATAGAAAATTACCTCAAAGAAAATTTAACAGGTAGTATAAAAGAAAAGTCCATAATTGCCGGAGCCGAACTTACTGTGCAGGAAAGCGATGTGGAAAAAGCCATCACCACCGCCAATCTCTACCATAAAGAATGGAACGATATGGGCGTAGAAAAACGCGCAGAGATAATAGAGAATTATGCTGATCTCCTCTGGGAAAATCGTGCCGAGGTTTTAAACATTCTAATTTACGAAGCCAAGAAAAAACCGCGTGATGCCATCGCCGAACTTCGCGAGGCGATAGATTTTCTGCGCTATTATCCCGCCGAAGCACGCAAGACAATGCAGCCTGAAAATTGCCCCGGCTATACCGGCGAACGCTCTATACTTCACAGCAAAGGCAAAGGTGTTTTCGTCTGTATCTCCCCGTGGAACTTCCCGCTGGCGATATTTCTGGGTCAAATTTCCGCTGCACTTGTAACCGGCAATTGCGTCATCGCAAAACCTGCCGCGCAAACTCCGAAGATCGCATATCTCGCCGTGAAACTCGCTTATCAGGCCGGCATCCCGCAAAACGCATTGCAGCTTATTCTTGGCGAAGGTTCTCTGTTCGGCCGCAAACTGGTTGAACATAATAACATCGCCGGCGTTGCCTTCACCGGCTCTACCGAAACCGGCTGGGCGATAAATAAAAGCCTCGCCGCCCGTCGCGCACCTATCGCCACCCTCATCGCCGAAACCGGCGGCCAGAACGTGATGATAGTAGATTCCACCGCACTACTCGAAAAAGCCGTTGATGATGTAATAGAAAGCGCCTTCGGTTCCGCCGGCCAGCGCTGCTCTGCCTGCCGCGTTGTTTATATTCAGGAAGACGTCGCCGACAACTTCGTTGATCTTTTAAAGGGTGCCATCTCAGAACTAAAACTTGGCAGCCCGCAATATCTCTCCACCGACATCCCGCCGGTGATAGATGCGATCTCTCAAAAAAATCTCAATGAACACATCGCCGAGATGAACCGCACCGCAAAATTCATCGCCTCCGCAAAATTACCGGAGAATATTTCCGAAACTTTCGTCGCCCCTCACGCTTTTGAGATAGATTCCATCTCCACCCTCAAAAAAGAAAATTTTGGCCCGGTATTACATGTAATAAGATTCAAACGCGAAAGTATCGATGCAATAATAAACGAAATAAATTCCGGTGGCTATGCCCTCACCTTCGGCATACAAAGCCGTGTTTATGATTTCATTGATCACATCTGCGCAAGAATAAATGCCGGTAATATCTACATCAATCGCAGCATCATCGGTGCCGTGGTCGGCACTCATCCGTTCGGCGGCAATGGTCTTTCCGGCACCGGACCGAAAGCCGGCGGACCAAATTACTTGAAAAGATTTTTAAATGAAGTAACAGTAACAGATAACGTTGCCGCAATTGGTGGCAATCTGGAATTAATTACTTAAAAATAAAAAAATGTCCCGAGTATTATACCACTATCCGCTTTCACCATTCTCACGAAAAGTAAGGCTTCTGCTGGCCGAGAAAAATCTTGAGTTCCAGCTTATAACCGAGAATTTCTGGGAAAGGCGCCGCAGCTTCCTCGCCATGAACCCGGCCGCGCAGGTCCCTGTTCTGGTGGAACATAACGAAGGTGAAAGCCCGATATTACTTTCCGACAGCAACGCCATCTGCGAATATCTTGAGGAAAAATATCCCGACACAAAACTCATCGGCAGTACCATCGAAGAACGCGCCGAGATCAGAAGACTTGCCGGCTGGTTCAACAATAAATTCTATTACGAAGTAACAAAATATATTCTGGACGAAAAAGTTTTCAAAGCGCTGAAAAATCAGGGTGAGCCAAACTCCCAATGTATCCGCGCCGCCAAGACAAATATCTTAGACCATTTAGATTATATAAATTTCCTCCTGAAAGACCGCACCTGGCTAGCCGGAGAAAAATTCTCCCTCGCCGACATCACCGCCGCATCTCAAATTTCCGTATTAGATTTCCTCGGCGATGTTCCATGGGACCGCAACGAAAAAGTAAAACACTGGTACAGCCTGATAAAATCCCGCCCCTCCTTCCGCCAATTCTTCGGCGATTTCGTAGCCGGTTTTGAACCTGCGAAACATTATAAGCAGATAGATTTCTAAAATTTTTCTAGCGATATCATCTGTTTGAAGCTTTGACGCTTGCGAATTACCTTCATATCACCGCCATCAACCAGCACTTCCGGTATCAGTCCGCGCGTATTATAGTTGGAACCCATCGAAGCGCCATAAGCGCCCGTATCGCGCACCACCATCATCGAACCATTCTTCAGTTTTGGCAATGTTCTGTCTTTCCCAAAAAAATCAGATGACTCACAAACCGGCCCCACAACATCATACATAGCTTCCTTACCGCCTGTTATTACCGGCAATATCTCGTGATACGCATCATAAATAGCCGTGCGTGCAAAATCATTCATCCCGGCATCCACTATCGCAAAACTCTTGCCATCAGCGTGTTTAATGAACTGTACTTTTGTTACCATCACACCTGCATCTGCAGAAAAACTGCGGCCCGGTTCAAGGAATATTTTTACACCAAGCGGCTTGAATAAATTAATTATCGCATCCGCATATTCTTTTAAGCTGATGGTATTTTCATCCTGATATCTTATCCCGATACCGCCGCCCAGATCAACCCGCGTGATGGCAAAACCCTTAGCCCGCAAATTTACAACCATTCCCGCAACCTTTGAAAAAGCAGCTTTGAACGGTTCAATGGAAACTATTTGGCTGCCTATATGCGTTGCCACACCTTCAATTTCTACATTCTCAAATTTTTTCGATCTCTCGAAAAGCTTTTCTATCTCTTCCCACGGGATACCGAATTTATTATGTTTCTTGCCAGTGGTTATCTTCTCATGCGTATCAGCATCCACATCCGGATTTATCCGGATAGAAACTTTAACTTTTTTATTTTTTGTTTTTGCAATTTTATTGATGATAGCCAGCTCCTCGGCTGATTCCACATTCAGCTGCCCAATGTCATTATCAATAGCGAACTGGATCTCTTTCTTACTTTTACCAACGCCTGAAAAAATTATTTTTTCCGGATTTATCCCTGCAAGCAGCGCCCTTCTTATTTCACCTTCAGAAACCGTATCAGCCCCGGCACCCTGCTCTTGCAGCAATTTTAGAACTGCGATATTAGAATTGGATTTCACCGCGAAGCATATATTCACTGGAAAATTCCCGAACGCATTTTTAAGCGCATTGAAATTCCCGCGGAACCTGTTGGCAGAATAAATATAGGCAGGAGTTTTTACCTGTTTTGCAATGGTCTCAACAGATAACCCTTCGCAGTGCAAAATATTATTTTTATATTCAAATGTCATTATCTTGTTCTTAAAACATCAATGGAATCAGCGCGGCTAAGTTCTGCTGCGAATGAAGGGATAGGTTCTTTCTTAGGCAATGTAAGCGCGCGTTTCATGCCGCAGGCACTTGTTGCAAGCGATAGCAGAATAACGGCGCAGATAATATTTAATTTAATGTTCATAACCCATCCTGTTAATTTTTATCTCTTTGTTCTTGGAGTCTGTGATTATTATTCCGGGTTTTTTGCCGTTCGCAACAACTTTGCCTATCTTCACGCATTTTAGTTTTTTTATTTTTTCCGAGTGACGCGGATTTGCTGTGAATATCAATTCGTAATCATCACCGGCGGTTATCTGCTTCTCAAAATATTTTTTATTTTTCAGCGCCAGCGGTATCTTATCCGCTTCTATCCTCGCTGAAACGCCCGATGCTGAACATATATTATTCAGGTCCTTCAGTAATCCATCAGAAATATCCGTACATGAATTAGCAACACCGATAAGCTTCCTGCCAAGCGTGATACGCGGCTCCGGGTTATAATGGCGGTTTATATAATATTGCTGCCTGTCCTTTGCTATCCGCATTTTCTTCTGCAATATCTGTAATCCAACCCATGCCAGCCCTATCTTGCCGGATATATAGATATCATCCCCCACCTTCGCACCGCTTCGCAGCAATGCTTTGCGTTTAGGCACCTCACCTATCATAGTAACAGAAAAGAACTTTTCGCTTTTACTGCGCACTGTATCACCGCCGAGCAGAGAAAATTCATATTTCTTCTGTATCTTCAATATTTCATCGGTAAATCTTTTCAGCCACGGCTTGCTCATTTCTTTCGAGAGATTCCCGGTCATTAAATAGAATTTCGGCACTGCTCCGCATGATGCGATATCTGAAAGGTTCGATCTCAGTAATTTATTGGCTATCTGCTCCGGCTTTGCCTGCCAGATAAAATGTACATCCTCAACAATAGTATCAAGGGTAACCACATAATCGGTCTTCTTGTCCTTCGGGATTATTGCAACATCATCCCCCAGTTGCAGCGCCCCTCCAAAGCCCATCGTAAGCGGCTTCATGTAGCGCGATATGAACTCGAACTCACCGATGATTATTTTTTTGTTCTTTGGCATTTACATAATATTTTCTATGTTCTAGTTTATAGTCTGAATTTAAATATAAGTAAAAAACTAAATGTCTGAATATCAGGTACTGGCGAGGAAATACCGCCCTAGGAAACTCTCCGAACTTATCGGCCAGGATGTGCTGGTCAAAACCCTTTCGAGCGCGATCAGCCAGAACCGCATTCCGCACGCATTCATTCTAACCGGCATTCGCGGCATCGGCAAAACTTCTACCGCGCGCATCATCGCACGCTCGCTTCTATGCACCGGCGCCGATGGCACCAATGAGATACCAACCGCAGAACCATGCGGTGTCTGCCCTAACTGTCAGGGCATCCAGAATGATAACCATGTTGATGTTATCGAGGTCGATGCCGCCAGCCGCACCGGAGTTAACGACATGCGCGAAATTATCGATCAGGTGAATTACTCCCCGGTGATGGGCCGCTTAAAACTCTACATCATCGACGAGGTGCACATGCTTTCAAAAAGCGCCTTCAACGCGCTTCTTAAAACGCTGGAAGAACCGCCTTCACATGTAAAATTCATTTTCGCCACCACTGAAATTCGCAAAATTCCTATCACCATATTATCCCGCTGCATGCGCTTCGATCTGCCAAGAGTATCGGCTGAAAAACTGGTGGAACATTTAAAGAATGTCGCCGCGAAAGAAAATACCACCGCTGAGGAAGATGCCTTAAAAATAATCGCCGGCGCCTCCGAAGGTTCCGTGCGTGATTCCCTTTCCCTGCTCGATCAGGCCATCGCCGTTTCTACCGGCGAGAATATCTCCACTGTAAAAGTACGCGAGATGCTCGGCCTTGCCGACAAAGACCAGACCTACTCCCTGCTTGAAAATATCTTCGATGCAAAATTCGCCGATGCCATAAATTCCCTTAATGATATGTACGATAAAGGCACTGATCCTGTCCTTATATTAAAAGACCTGCTTGAAATAACCCACCTGCTTACTCTCGCAAAAACCAGCGAGAGTATCCTGAAGCAGAATTTCATTTCCGAACTGGAAAAAGAAAAATCCAAAACCATTCTTAGCAAAACCAGTCTGGTACAACTTACCAGAATGTGGCAGATACTTAATAAAGGTATCGAAGAGGCGAGATTCTGCCCTACCCCGCTGATGGCCGCTGAAATGGTTGTTATCCGCGCGTGTTATGCTTCCAACCTTCCAACCCCGTCTGAGATATTAGAAAAGATCGGCGGCGCCAAAGATATAAAAAATTCTGAGCCGCAATCACTGCCACTCACGGAAAAAAAAACTCTAGAAAAACCGAAAACGGCAATTCCAACGATAGCTCCGGCACCGATACCGGCGGAGAAGTCTCCTTCCTATAATCAGGGAAGTGGCGGCGCGCCTGCGCTTAAACAGATAATCAACGAAAATCCCATCATAAGGCAGGAAAATCTTGCTCTTTCCGTTCCTAAGGATTTCAAGGAGCTTGTGGCTCTGTTCATTTCCAAGCGCGAGAATTTCATCGCCAGCTGGCTTGAGGAAGTGAAAGTTATAAAATACGAACCGGAAACCGGTGTTCTGCAACTGCTTTCCTCCGGCACCCCCGCCCATATCGATGCCAAGGAGATAACCAAAAAACTCTCCGACTGGACCGGAAAAAGATTCATCATCAGCCTGGAAAACACCAATAACAACGCCGCCCGCTCCATCAACGATGAAAAGCAGGAAGACCTTGAAAAGCGCAAAAACGCCGCTATAAATAGCAGCGCCGTGCAGTCGGTCCTGAAGGAATTTTCGGGCAGTAAAATTACTAGTGTAGAGGAAATATTTTAATCATTAAAAGGTGACAGGTAAGAGGTTACAGGTGACAGATTTTTACCCCTAACCTCTTACCTGTCACCTCTAACCTAAAAAACGGAGTTTTTTTTATGAACATAAACCAGCTAATGAAACAAGCCCAGAACATGCAGAAAAAACTTGCCGAAGCGCAGGCTGCAGTTGAACTTATTGAAGTTGAAGGAACATCCGGCGGCGGCATGGTCACCGTTAAAATAAACGGCAAAGGCAAAGCCTCTGCTCTTAAAATAGACCCAAAAATAATAGACCCGACCGACCCTGAAATGCTGGCTGACCTCATAACCGCCGCCATAAACAACGCTGTTGACAAAAAAGAGGACGAAACCGCCAAAAAGATGGCTGCGGCCACTGGTGGCATGAATCTACCGGCAGGCTTGAAATTGCCGTTTTAATACCTGAAAACTCTGTTTTTTCCCTCTCCCTTGAGGGGAGAGGACAGATTTTCTTAGTGAATGTAATGAACTTAGAAAATCTTGGTGAGGGTGATTGCGGCACGAACCCCTCACCCTACCCTCTCCCGCAAGGGGAGAGGGAAATTATATGTAATAGCACTTGAGATTCCCAAAAAAACCCCTATCTATAAGCCAGAAACCTTAGGATTCTTGTGAAAAAAAAGCCTAACTTCAAAAACCCTTTCAAAACACCCCACGAGGAATGTGGCATATTTGGCATCTGCGGAAATGCGGATGCAGCGGCTTATACAGCGCTGGGCTTACACGCCCTGCAGCACCGCGGGCAGGAAGCTTGCGGCGTGGTAAGCTGTGAGACCAATGAAAGCCGCTCGCTTTCTAACCTGCACCATCACCATGCGTTCGGCAAGGTGGGTGAGAATTTCAGCAGCAAGGAAATGATCGAGAAGCTGAAAGGCGCTTCTGCCATAGGTCACAATCGCTATTCAACTACCGGCGGCTCCAGAAATGCCGCGAATATCCAGCCCTTAGTGGCTGAACTTTCCTTCGGCGCGATAGCCCTTGCCCATAACGGCAACCTTACCAATGCCGCGATAATCCGCAAAAAACTGGTGAATGAAGGCTCCATCTTCCGCACTACTATGGATACTGAAGTTGTTATCCACCTAATGGCAAAAAGCGGTAAAAGTAATATAGTTGATGCTCTGATAGAGGCCCTGCGCCAGATAGAAGGCGGCTATTCCCTTGTTGTCCTTAACAAGGATTACCTGATCGGCGCGCGTGACCCTAACGGCATCCGCCCGCTCATGTTCGGCAAGATCGGCGATTCTTATGCCTTTTCCTCCGAAACCTGCGCGTTCGATATCAATGGCGGTAACCACATCCGCGATGTAAAACCCGGTGAGATAGTCATCATCGATAAAAGATGTATCAATGTAAAAGGTGCAGATTGCGCCACTTCCGTGTTCCCATTCCCGCCTGCGCAACCTAAATTCTGTATCTTTGAATATGTATATTTCAGCCGCCCGGATTGTGAGATCGATGGCAAGGATGTATATTTTGTCCGCAAAAAAATGGGCGCTGAACTTGCGCGCGAAAACCCTGTAAAAGCCGATATCGTCGTTCCGGTGCCGGATTCAGGCGTTGCAGCGGCCCTTGGCTATGCCGAGGAAAGCGGCGCAAAATTCGAGATGGGCATAATCCGCAACCATTATATCGGCAGAACCTTCATCGAACCTACAGATAGCATCCGTAATCTTGGCGTAAAACTGAAACACAACGCTAACCGCGCTGTGATAGAAGGCAAAATTGTTGTACTGGTCGATGACTCGATCGTCCGCGGCACAACATCCAAAAAAATAGTTAACATGGTGCGCGAAGCCGGCGCCAAGGAAGTTCACATGCGCATCGCCAGCCCTCCAACCGTTGATTCCTGCTTTTATGGTATAGATACACCAGCGAAAAAAGAGCTTCTCGCTTCACACATGTCAGTTGAGGAGATCGCAAAATTCATCGGCGTTGATTCACTTTCATACCTCTCACCGGATGCTCTATACCGCGCTGTCGGCGAGGAAAAACGCAACCCCGCCAACCCGCAATATTGCGATGCCTGCTTCACCGGCGATTACCCGGTTGAACTCAAAGACAAGAACGCCGGCCTGTTGAACGGCGGCTGCGCTTAAAACTTAGTTACCCGCACCAACATTGGTACGCGTACGTGAATTCAGGTTTGCATTAATATCAGAACTGTTCCTTGTGCGCAGATCTTCCATGCGGTCCTGCCTTCTGTCCCTTAATTCTTTTCTGCGTTCAGCGGTGTTATCACGCAACTCTTCCTTTCTATTGCGGATACCGGTTCTTAATTCATTACGTTCTTCCTTCAGATCATCACGAAGATCTCTCCTGTCGGAGCGAATATCACCTCTGAAGTTCGAGCGCGTTCCAATACCGCGTGAAGAAGATGAGCTATTTGCATTAGCACCTACATCCGTACCCACACCAACCGAGGAAGAACCCACACCCACATTAGCGCCGACATTTGCGTTAGTGTTCAATCCCACCTGCGCCATCGCCGGAACGGAAATGGTCGATGCCAGTATCAAAGTTAAAATATATTTTTTCATATTATTCTCCATTATTTATAAAAGCCTGTTCTGCAAGCCTCATATAAAGATGCCGTATCCACTATAAAGATACTATTCGTGTTAGGAGGGTGAAGATAAAAAACCTATAAAACCGGTTAATTATTAATAGCTTCCAGACAATAATCCTAGCCCATACCAGCAATTAATAGCTACAATTCAATTAGTTAGTGTATAAACAAAAATATTATGCTATTATGGCCTCATTAACCTTTTATTAATCTTTATATGGTATAATAAAAGAACATAATTTTGAGGACTATAAATGATAATAAGCAAAAAAACAAAATTCACCGGGAATATCCATTCAGCTGATACCGAGCTTGGGGAAAAGAATAGACTTATGCAGGAGTTTACCGAACTTTCTAATAGCAACCCCGGCGGCAAGACCGCGCTTGAAAACGAAAAAGAGGCGCTAGATATATTGGAAAAGGAGATCAAAGATCTGGAAAGACGCCTGTCTGAATTCAAAGCCGAGAAACAGGCATTAGAAGAAAAGCTAGGCGAAAAGAAGGCCCTGTCAGATCCGGATTATATATATAAATTACTTGATAGTATCAATGATGGAATCTCATTAAGATACAAACAGGATAAGCATGTTATACTGGACAGATCATATAACAAGCATCTTAAAGAAGATAAGAACAAAGACATTCCGGAAGAAAAAAAGCTACAGCCGATCGAGTTCATCAATATTGAAGAAAAATTAGAAGATGAAAAAGAAACTCTGGACAAAGAAAAAGAATCCCTGAATGCAGAAGAAGGATTGCTGAATCTGCAACAAGCGGCTCTGGATGTATCTAAGAAAGAGATAGATGATAACAAAGAGAAATGGCGCGATAAAATATACAAAAGAGAATTTGTTAAATATATTGATAAGAAAACGAAATTCTTAATTGAGGATAAGCTCGGACATGACCTCAGGACCGAATCCTATAATTATCGCCTTGATGATTATAACAGCAAGTGTGAACAGTATAAGAAACACATAAAGGATCAAAAAGAGACCGTTGAAGAACAGGCTTTAAAAGATATCCCTGAAGAACTGAAAGCCACCATTGAGTCAAAGGCCGATATCATAGAAGAAGCCATAGTTGCACCTGTACCAGTGATACCAGTGCCTGCAAAGATATTACCAGAGGAGCTGGTAACTAAAACAGAAATACTAGTTGAAAAAATGGCGACTGCATCTTCAGACGAACCTTCATTTGATGTAAGAACTTATGATAAAATAAATTCTGATATTGCAAAAGGCATGATATTTCGTGAGGGAGATGGATCAAAGACAGGTCGGGCTGATCAGGTAAAACTTATACAACAAAACCTTAAAGATCTGGGATATGATCTTGGCACTAGCGGGCCTAACAAGGACGGTGTAGATGGAGGTTTTGGAAACTTTACCAAAAAAGCACTGGAAAAATTCCAAGAAGACCATGGCCTTAATAAAACTGGAAAATATGATGCGGCAACCAATGAAATGATGATCTGTACCATTTTAGAGAGGCATTCCCTGAATGTATTGAAAGATAGTAAAATTTCAGAAGCTGAGTATATAAATTCCGGATACCTTGTTGATATAAGAGAAAAGGCAATTAATATTAACAAAAAAGTTAATCATAACCGCCTTGCAAGCCAGTCTCAAAAGGAAACATTTGCTTCGGCCTCTTACGCATTTTGGGTAGAAAATTTACAATATGCCCAGCAGGAATATGAGAGCGGAGCTTCTACCAAAGACTGGATCAAAACTGATGTGGATATTCTGATCAAAAAAATCGATGGTGTTAAAATGACTCCTGAGCTGGAGAATGCTTCCAAGGAAATTATGAAAAATCTTTTAAATAATGAGCTATTAATGAAAGATGAAGACATAAAAAACAGTGTTGATAATTTCAAGACAAAGCTGGCGGAAAACAGCAAAATCCCTGGGTAAGTATTTTATATTCAATGAACACTCAAAATATTTAAAAATATTTTCACTAAGGTACTTCCGCACTTATTTTTCCCCCATTATACTAAACTCAATCGGCTTAAAATCGATGTGTTGCGCAACATATCAGGCCCATTTGTAATAACCCTTACGATCTCTTGGCGGATGGTCGGAAGAACCGTTACACATGGCTTGCGAATTCCTTTGGGTAAAATATAAGGTTGAGGAGTCTTATATCAAACCATAAACATCGGAATGCTGTCGGTTACCACTACGGGCTAGCCCAACTGACTAGGTTTTGTTAATGAGCATAGCGAATTTAAAAACCTGTCATCACGCCATAGCTTCTTAGCGAAGGCGGATTATGAACTTAGGAACTGAAGAACTTACGAACTAGGAATTTAAAATAAAATATCCACCCACCATTGTCATCCCGACCGCAAAGTGCGTCGGGATCTCGCCGAACCGCGGGGAAAATATGAACCAACATTTCAACACTCTCGCTCCGGCGAGATCCCGATGTGCTACGCAATCGGGATGACAGAGCTGTTTTGTGAAAATGGCAAAAATAAGCGACAATAAAAGCTAGGTCCCCATGAATTTCGGTAGCGTACCTTCGTAGACCTCTTTCAGTTCTGAAACTTTTATCGAAGCTTCGCCGACTGTTATCGCATCGCCGCCGGTCTCGCCTATGGCTATTGCAGAAACGCCCTGCTCAGGCGCGCGGGTCAGTATCCTTTCAGCAAAATTATTCGGCACGGTAATTATATATCTCGCCTGATCCTCGCCGAATGCGCGGGCTACATCGCATGATATATCAATGCTTGCGCCGATATTCCCGGTGATCGCCATTTCAGCGATGGCCACAAGCTGGCCTCCCTCTGAGACATCGTGACACGCCGTTACCCAACCCTGCTCTATCGCGAAAGAAACAAAATCAGCGTTCTTCTTCTCAAGCTCAAGGTCAATTTTCGGAGGCGTATAACCTTCCTTGTTTATGCCAAGTATCTCCTCGGCAAATATGCTTGCGCCTAAATGGCCTTCCATCTCGCCGATGCGGATGATGGTCTCACCTTCACGCTTGAAACTGCTGGTCACTATCTTTGCATAATCTTCAATAAGCCCCACTCCACCTATGGTCGGTGTTGGTTTTATGCCTTTGCCGTTGGTCTCGTTATATAAAGATGCATTGCCGGAAACCACCGGATATTTCAGGAACTCGCATGCTTCCGCCATACCTTTTAACGCACCTACTATCTGGCCCATTATCTCAGGCTTTTGCGGGTTGCCGAAATTCAGGCAGTTGGTTATCGCCAGTGGTTTTGCACCAACTGCGATAAGGTTACGGTAGCTTTCCACCACCGCCTGCTTGCCGCCTTCCTGCGGGTCGGCATATACATAGCGCGAGTTGCAGTCAGATGTCATCGCGATAGCTTTCTTGGTTCCGTGAACCCGTACAACAGCAGCATCACCGCCCGGTATCTGCAGCGTGTCACCGCCTACGCGGTTATCATATTGTTCATATATCCAGCGCTTGCTGCATATGTTCGGGCTGCCCATTATCTTCTTCAGTTGTGATAGCAGCTCGCTCTCATTCACTTCCTTAGTATAAATGAGTATGTCTTTGTTCTCGGTAGGTTTCCATGCACGGTCATAAACCGGGGCTTCATCAGAAAGCGGCTGAACCGGCAATTCTGCAACCACCTGACCACCGAACTTAAGTACCATTTTACCTGTATCGGTTATCGCGCCGATTATCGCGGAATCAATATCCCATTTATCAAATATACCCTGTGCGAATTCTTCCTTGCCCGGCCTTATCACCATTAGCATCCGCTCCTGCGATTCAGAGAGCATTATCTCATAAGGTGTCATGCCTTCTTCACGCATCGGCACCTTGTCCAGATCAAGCTCCAGACCTGTGCCGCCTTTGCCTGCCATCTCGGCAGATGAACATGTAA
>CAYRJW010000009.1:21945-38469 GCA_964424715.1 uncultured Rickettsiales bacterium
TGTCGCCCATCTCCACCGCCGAACAGGTCAGCCCGGCCGCGCCCATATCCTGAACAGATATTATCGCATCAGACCTCATCAGTTCTAAACATGCTTCCATCAGCTTTTTCTGCGCGAACGGGTCGCCTACCTGAACTGTCGGACGCTTCTCTTCCGAGGCATCATCAAACTCAGCCGATGCCATGGTCGCACCGTGAATACCATCACGCCCGGTTTTAGAACCGGCATATAACAACTTAGAACCCACGCTTGATGAAGCAGAGTAAAATATCTTTTTCGTCTCAGCGATACCAACGCACATTGCGTTCACCAGTATATTGCCGTTATAACTTTCATCGAACTGGCACTCACCGCCAACCGTCGGAACGCCGATGCAATTACCATAACCTGCAATTCCACTCACCACGCCGGAAAGCAGATATTTCGTTTTTGCATTCTCCATCGAACCAAAGCGAAGCGAGTTAAGCAACGCCACCGGACGCGCACCCATCGTGAACACATCGCGCAATATCCCACCAACACCTGTTGCCGCACCCTGATAAGGTTCTATGAATGAAGGATGGTTATGCGATTCCATCTTGAATACGCAAGCCAGCCCATCGCCAATATCGACTACGCCTGCACCTTCACCCGGGCCGCATATTACCTGCGGGCCTTTGGTCGGTAATTTCTTGATATGTTTGCGCGTGGATTTGTAAGAGCAATGCTCGCTCCACATCACCGAGAATATCCCCAGCTCCACAAGGTTAGGGTGCCTGCCCATTATCTTGAGTATCTTCTGATATTCCTCCGGCGACAGACCGTGTTCGGCGATAATATCATTATCTATTTTCAGCGCTTCTGCAGACATCTGAGTTCCCTTAAAATTTAGGGTTTTCTAGCAGGATTTATTTGAAGTTTCTAGCGGTTTTTTGTGATATTTAACCAACACCCAGTTTCGACTGCAGGTCGGAGGATGAGGTAGTATACTGGAAGCGCGGTTTTTTGCCTTCATGCTTATATTCATAAGCTGCGTGCGACATAAGGGCGGCCTCGTGGAAGCCGGAAAGTATCAGCTTCAGCTTGCCGGGATAGGTGTTTATATCACCGATCGCGAAGATGCCTTTTTCGGATGTCTCAAAGCGCGCGGTATCAACAGTGATATTGTTCTTCTCAGAGTTCAGTCCCCATTTTGCCACCGGCCCCAGCTTCATGGTAAGTCCGAAGAACGGTAACAAATTATCGCATTTCAGGTTCTGTTTTGCGCCATCATTACCGGTAAGTTCAATAGCGCTCAACTTGCCGTCAGCGCCGGAAAGTGAAGAGACAGTGCCAAACAGCAGGTTTATCTTTTTATCAACCGCAAGCGTGTTCATAACATCTACCGAAGCCGGGGCGGCACGGAACTCATTGCGACGGTGGATAAGTGTTAGTGATCTTGCCAACGGTTGCAGCGCGATGGTCCAGTCCAGCGCGGAATCGCCGCCGCCAACCACTACCACATCTTTATCCCTGAAATTCTCCATCTTGCGCACCGCATAGAAAATCGACTTATTCTCATATTGCTCAATATCCTTTATCGGCGGTTTCTTAGGAACGAAGCTGCCACCGCCGGCAGCGATAACTATCACCGAACAAAGGAACTGGTTGCCGATATCGGTCGTCAGTTTCCATTTGCCATCCGGCTGTTTTTCGATCGATTCAACCATCTGCGAAAGATTGAGATTATATTTAAATGGTTTTATCTGCTGCAGCAATTTATCAATAAGCCCCTGCCCGGTACATACCGGAATAGCGGGAATATCATAGATCGGTTTTTCCGGATATAACTCAGCACACTGGCCACCTGGTTTGTCAAGAATGTCTATCACCTCAACAGACATCCCAAGCAGTCCCAGTTCAAATACCGCGAACAGTCCCACCGGGCCAGCGCCTATTATCACTACATCTGTATGTTTTAAATTATCCTGCATCAGCGCTTTTTAAGCGATTAAGATCATTATTTCAATCAAGAACTATATTATATTGAAAAGGCTGGAAAAATTGGACAATGTGAACATCTTCTGCACATGGCCCACCGGGTTGCTTAAGGAAAGGTTGACTGATCTTTTCTTAGCCTCGTCGCGGATGACAAGGAACATTCCAAGTGCTGCCGAATCTACGAATTCAAGTTCGGAAAGATCTAGTATCACGGAAGGGAACTCGGAACTTTTTACCACATCTACCACGCCTTTAAAAGCCTGGTTATCGGAAAATACGAATTTGCCTTTAAGCGAAAATATACAGACGCCGTTCTCTATGTTTTTTTTTATATTCATAAGTGAATTTTTAATTAGTTAGTCTGGTTATCAGAAGGAACTGCTTCGGTCAAGCTCGCATCATATCCCAAAACGATTATGTTATAGGATGTCTGCAATTCAGAAGTATCAAGTGTCTTTTTTATTTTATCATGCAGTAAGAATTGTGAGGAATATCTGGAGATGTTCTGATCATCAATGCCGGTATTGACATGATTATTGAATGACAGGAACAACTCCCTAACCTCCGTCAACACTCCGGAGATATTCTCAAGCACCTTCGCGGTATTATTCCTGAAACTGGCATCCGGCGTCATCTGAGAGATGGTTTCCGACATTGTTTTTGAGTTCTTTGCAGTGCCGCTTAGTATATTATTGAACTCCCGCGTCTGGCTTATCAGAGAATTCATCAGACCTTCCAGAGTCTTTTTTATGGAGATATTATCGGTCATGTCGGTAGTGGCGACCTCCTGCAATATCTTGTGGCCGGTGGTAACGCTTTCGGTCACCTTTCCTATTTTCTCACTCATATCCTCGGAAAGTTTGTTTATCTCCTTGGAAACATGGCGCACCTCATCAGCGACAATGGCAAAGCCTCTGCCTGCCTCGCCGGCGCGGGCGGATTCTATAGTGGCGTTGAGCGACAGAAGATTGGCCTGCTTGTTGATGGACTGTATCTTGGCGTTGAATGACTGGATATCGTTGATGGCCACCATAGCATCATCCAGCGAATAGACCATGCCCATGGATTGCTGCGATATGTGCATTATCTTTTCTATGGAACCTGAAAAGGCCCTGTTGAACATCTCATAGAAATCAGACATCCTGACCTTTTCACCGTCTATTTCCAGCGATTCGCTTTTCTTTATCACATCCTCAACTATCTTTCCCTGATCCATAGAGTTTTTAGCAAGAGATGTGAACTGCCGGTTCAGGCTGGCGGTATTTTCTTCTATCAGCGCGGCCACTTCCTTCATTTTAAGGACGGCCAGTTCTATTGATGAGATGCCGGGTATGGCAATCTTTTCCCAGTTAACCTTATAATCGCTGAAATTACCTTTAAGATCGTTTACTGCTTTGGAAGCCGTTGTTACCGGCAACGGATTGAAATCAGGCGTAAGGAGATTATCTATCTCTTGTTTGGATAGATTTGATTTGCTGCTGAAAAAACCCATAACAACCTGCGGTTAAATTTGCTTGTGACCCAATTATAACTTTATAAGCGGCAGATTCCAATATTTTTCTTTTTGAGGTAGCATACTGTACCGTAATCAGTCATTATCTTTGGCGTAATCAATACCGGATGTTACATAGGTATCGCGGTTATCCATCCAGTTATCGCGCACTTTTACATGCAGGAATATATGGACCTTTTTACCTAGTATCTTTGAAAGTTCCCTTCGTGACTGCTCGCCTATCTTCTTGATGAGCGATGCCTGAGTACCGATTATCATCTTCTTGTGGGTCTCACTTATGGTGTAGATGGACTGGTGGATCTTTATATCATTTTTGCCTTCATCATATTTCTCGGTTTCCACCATTGTGTTATATGGTATCTCTTCACGCAGGTTCATGAAGAGTTTTTCACGAGTTACATCCGCAGCCAGTAAGCGCGCAGGGAAATCGGTGACCTCATCAGCGGGATAAAGGAATTCACCTTGTGGCAGATTGTGCGAGAGGTAATCCAGCATGGCGTCAAGGCCATTCTTCTTAACGGCACTTATCATGAAAACGGTTTTGAAATCGAGCAGACTATGTAAATGCTGTGACAGTTCCAGCAGTTTTTCCTTCTCGATTATATCAATTTTATTCAGCACCAGTATCTTCTGGACCGGCTGATCCTTCAGGAAATTTATCACTTCGTGATCATTCTCGCTGAGCTTCTTGGCGGAATCTATTATAAGCATAATGAAATCGGTTCCCTCAAAAGCATTCCTTGCAGTGGCAACTATAGAACGGTTCAGGCGGTTATCGAGTTTGCCTTTTATCTTGAATATTCCGGGTGTATCTACAAATATTATCTGCGTATTATCATGAATTTTTATTCCGCGGATACGGTTGCGGGTGGTTTGCGCCTTTGGTGTTACTATGGATATCTTTGCGCCGGTAAGTGCATTCACTAATGTTGATTTCCCGGCATTGGGAGCGCCGACAACGGCAACGAAGCCGCATCTTTTATTTTGTTTTTTTGGTTGATTCATTTTTGTTTTTTTCGATCTTTTCTAAAAGTTTTTCCGCCGCCAGCCTTTCCGCCTCTTTGCGGGATGATGAAGTGTGGCTTACAGTATGTTCACCGAGAGAAAGTTTTATCTCAATGGCAGGCTCATGCGAAGGGCCGGTGATGGATACTACCTCATATTTAGGAAGATCAAACCCGCGCGCCTGCGCCCATTCCTGCAGATGTGATTTCGGATCTTTAGGAGGGTTGGACATGGCTTCAATGAATGCCGAGAAGAATTTTTCAACGAACTGGCGGGCACTTTCAATGCCGCCATCTAAATATATTGCCGCTGTTATGGCTTCCAGCGCATTCTCAAGATTGGCCTTGTTATTCCTGCCACCGATCTGGTTCTCACCAACACCGAGTATAAGATGTTCACCCAGTGAAAGTTTTTTTGCGATCTTATAAAGAGAGTCACGGCAGACAATAGCAGCCCTTCTTTTTGCAAGCTGGCCTTCTTTTTCCTTCGGATAATTTTTGTATAATATCTCTGAAACCAGCAGACCAAGTACTGAATCACCAAGGAATTCAAGCCGTTCGTAGTCAAGCGAGTTCTTGTTCTTCTTGGAACTTGGGTGAGTCAAAGCCTGCTTTAAAAGCTTCTTGTCCTTAAAATCATATCCCAGTTTTTCTTCGATCATTTTTAATCAGGGTTTATTTTTTGTCAGGTCTATCAGGAATCTTTCCCCGCGGAAGGATACCAGCCAGTTCCATAATCTCAGGAACTGCGATTTATTGGAAAAGAAAACCATGTCCGCTTTACCAACCAGATTTTCTTCCGGAACAAAACCAACGCCTAAGCGGCTGTCTGCACTGTTATCACGGTTATCACCCATGAAGAAATAATTATTGGCTGGCACCACGAATTCTTTGGTATAATCTGCGGCACCGTTGGTTATCTCATCCAGTATCTCGTAGGTTACACCGTTTGGTAAGGTTTCAACATAGCGTTTAATTGGGTAGATAGAACCATCTTCACGATCTTCCATGAAATCTTCTATGCGTTTCTGCTCTATCATGGCACCGTTTATGAACAACCTGCCGCCTTTCATCTGCACCCTGTCACCTGGCATACCAATAAGTCTTTTGATAAAATCCGTTGAGGGATCGCTTTTCGGGCGGAACACGATTATATCACCGCGCACCGGCTTGTGGCCGCCGATGCGGCCTTCAAAATAATGGAATTTATAGCCAAGCGGAAAACTGTAACGGCTGAAACCATAAGCGAATTTGGAGATGAAGATATAATCACCTATAAGCAAAGTTGATTTCATCGAGCTTGAAGGGATATGACGCGGGGAATATAAGGCCGTGCGGAAGCATATTGGCAGTATGATGCATACAACTATTATGAAGGTCCAGCTCTCGAAGAAACTTTTTGGTTTCTTATACTCTAAATTCTTGTTCATGTTCTATAGGCTATATTAGATTGCGATGGCCTATTTATCAGCCACTATACCTTTTGTACAGCTTCTTCTACTTCCTTGAAGGTAGGGCGAACGCCGGTAGGGATTATCTTGCGGGCAAACTCGGCCGAAATGGTCGGGGCATTGCCGGAAACATGGGCCAGCAGGCCGGTTTTTATGACCTCCAGATATTTGCCTTCCATTTCAAATACTTTCCCGATCGAGCCAGCCATAGGCTGAACGAAGCAATATGATATAAGAACCCCGAGGAACGTTCCTACAAGTGCCGCACCAATAAGGCCACCCAGAATTTCAGGCGGTTCGGAGATCGAACCCATCGTGATTATAACGCCCAGAACCGCCGCAACGATACCGATCGCCGGGAATGCATCACCAAGTAACTGTATCGAGTGAGGAATAGCATGGGCTTCGGCATGGTGGCCTTCAAGCTCGGCTATCATCATATCTTCAAGCACATATTTATTATCAACACCCATGGTCATTACGCGAACGTAATCGCAGAAGAATTCAACCGCATGGTGGTCATGCAAAAAATGTGGGAATTTGGTGAAGATATCGCTGCCTTCCGGGTTCTCGATATGGGCCTCGACCTCTAACATCCCCTTGGTCTTCATGAATTTGAATATAGTGTAGAGAAAGCATAGAAGCTCAAGATAAGTATCCTTATTGATAGGATGCCCGCCGACCATAAGTTTTTTTAATGAACTTGCCGCGCCTTTGATAACATAAGAAGGATTGCCTATAACAAATGAACCAAGTGCCGCACCGATAATGATAAGATATTCGTTCGGCTGCCACAGAACCATTACGTTACCATGGTGCATTACATAGCCGCCTATTACGCAACCGAATACCATGATTATGCCGGCAATTACTCTCATCTAAGAAATATTTTTATGATCTACAGCAGGATTTTTGCAGGAGTGCCGCGCAAGGTCAAGCAAACTTGTTGCTTTAGTCCTTATCAGCCATAACGATGGCTATATCTGGTGCATTTTCGTCTTTCATGCCGATGACATTATAGCCGGCATCAACATGCAATATCTCGCCGGTAGTGCCCATGCCCAGATCGGACATTAAGTAAACAGCAGCGCCGCCGACATCTTCAAGCGTGATGTTGCGTTTAAGCGGTGCGTTATATTCGTTCCATTTGAAAATCAGCCTGAAATCACCGATACCGGAAGCGGCCAGTGTTTTCACTGGGCCAGCAGAGATACAGTTAACGCGGATATTTTTCACACCAAGGTCTTTTGCAAGATATTTTGTGCTCATCTCAAGCGCGGCTTTTGCAACGCCCATTACGTTATAATGAGGGATGACCTTTTCGCCGCCATAATATGAAAGCGTAATTAAACTGCCGCCATCAGGCATTATATCGGAAGCATATTTTGCAACTTCAGTGAATGAGAAGCAGGAGATATGCATGGTGTTCAGGAAATTACCAAGCGAAGTATCAACATAACGGCCACGAAGCTCGTTCTTATCGGAAAAGCCGATAGCGTGAACAACAAAATCCAGTTTGCCCCATTTATCTTTTATCGTTTTGAAAACAGATGCGATAGAGTCGGAATTGGTAACATCACATTCCACCAGAAAATCAGAATCAACGGATTTAGCCAGCGGCTGAACCCTTTTCTGCAGCGCTTCACCCTGATATGAGAATGCAAGCTGACCGCCCTGTGCGTGAACCGCCTGAGCAATACCCCATGCGATAGATCTTTCATTGGCTACCCCCATTATCAGGCCTTTTTTGCCTTCAAATAAGTTTCCTTTTACAAATCCTCTTTCCTGTTCCGTCATATATATTTACTATTTATTATTAATCTATTGCACTATGTTCCATGCGCCATCAGGCTGTCTGCATGCAGTACCGAATGCATCCTGCTTCTGGCCGCCTACAACGATAGTTTGTGAGAATTCGCGGCAATACTGGCCACCGGCATTCTGGAATGTTTTGGTAGGTGTTACAGTGCCGTTATTGCCTGAATCAGGGTTTATCCAGCGGGAAGTTGTGCCGGTAGTTGTGCCTTCAAGCGCGTTCTGAGTTGAGGAGTTAAGATATTGCAAATCTGCCCTGTCAAGTGATTCACCGATAGAACTGCCGGCCATAGAACCAAGTAATGCGCCGCCTATGATGGCCGCAGTGTTACCTTTGCCTTTACCGACATTGCTGCCTATGATCCCGCCGCCTATTCCGCCAAGTAATGTGCCAACCTGCTGTTTGCTGTATCCTGTGCCGCCGGCGCCTTGTCCCGGGCCATATTGCGGAGAGCAGGCCGTAGCCGCTATTAATAAGGAAAGTGCCAGTACGGAAAGTTTTTTCATAAGTCCTCGTTGGTTAAAAGATCGGGTCATTGTACCCAAGAACATTGTTTAATTGTATTTTCTATATTTTGTCAATGTCTATGTAATCAAGATCTTCTTTATTTTTGTTTGCGCTCTTCACTTTTACTTCGGTCTGGGAGAAATCAACCCTCTGTTTCATCAGGAAATCCCTGATACCTATAACCCGCATCAATGCTATCTTATCCGCCGATACGCCAAGGTCACGCTCGGAGGTGTTGGCGGTTATAAGTATCTTCTGCGCCTTGTTGGTCTTAAGCAGCCTTACCACCGCAAGCAGGCTTGCCTTGTCCTTCTCGGAAAGTTCGGTAACTTCCTGCGAATAGGTTATACGCATTATATTGGTCTGGCTTTTATGCGGTTCAGGAACGGCAGTATTCTCTATCTGCTTTTCCTTTTCTGCTTCCGCAGGCACTGCGGTTGCTGTGGCAGCTCCGGCAGGCACTTCTGCCTTAGCCTCACCTTCAAACTTTGCACCTTCAGGAATTTCGGCATGGGCAGGGTTTTCCTCGGTGTTCTTTACTTCCGTATTATACTGTGTCGCCTGATCTTTGTTCAGGGTGGTCACTTCTTCTTCGGCCTTATACTGGTCGTCAGAAAAATTTATCTGGATTATATCTTCTTTCTTATTGGTCTTTAAGGTCTGCGCTTCTTCCTGCGGTTCATGATTCTGCGGCTGCGTTAAAAACGCGGGAGTATCGCCCGGTGCAGGTTCATGCATCATAGGCGGAGCAGCTACCACGGGCGCGGCGTTAGGGTCGGCGCTCTGGTAATTATACTGGTTCTGCTGCTGTTGCAGTTGCAGTAATTGTAACTGGTATTGCTGCTGTTCTTCCTGTTCTTTCTGGACAAATTCAGGGATGGAGGCATTAGGATTCTGCTGTTGGAACTGCTGTTGCTGGATAAGCTGCTGCTGATACTGGCTTCTCATCGCCTCATCCTGCAAAAAGGCCGGTACATTTGCAGACTGCGCAAATGAAATGCCCGGCAACAGGCAGATAGGCAATAGAAGTTTTTTCATCACTTGTAGCATGGGGCAACTATGTCTCTCAGTTTTTCAAAAAGATGTTCGTTAGCGGCAATTATGCTTCCGGATTCAAGGAAATTATCCCCGCCATCTATTTCGCTTATCTGGCCACGGGCTTCTGTAACAAGAAGTGTTCCAGCGGCAATATCCCACGGTTTTAAATTACAATGCCACATGCCATCCAGCTTACCGGCTGCCACGAAAGCAAGTTCCATAGCGGCAGAACCGAGGATGCGGACATTGGTGGTGAATTTGGAAAGCGATTCAATATCCTGCTTCCTGCGATCAAGATTATATTTCGCGATATAGGTAGCAAAAGAACTTTCCTCGAAATTATCACGCGCGGAAACAGTAAGCCTTCTTCTGTTAACGGTAGCGCCGCTGCCTTTTTCAGCAAGGTAAAGTTCATTAAGCGCCGGAGCATATATTCCTGCCGCGACGATCTGTTTTTTGCCATTGGCAAGTTTTTCCTGCAAGCCAACAGAGATACAGAAATAAGGTATCCCGTGCATGAAATTGGTAGTGCCATCAATAGGGTCGATGATGAAAGTGAATTTATCGGAAGTGCCGCTTATATAACCGCGCTCCTCAGACATTATAGAGTAGGAAGGAAATATCCGCTGGAAATCATCGATCAGCATCTTTTCTATCTTAAGATCGGATGATGTAACGAAATTCCCCGGGCCCTTGCGGGAAACCTGCAGATTTTCAACCTCACCATAATCACGAGCTAAAATTTTGCCGGCCTTTATAAGAGTATCTTCAATTATTTTAAGATGATTAGCCACTATTCCGCCCTTTTTACATATGTAGAATCGGTAGTGTTAACTATGACCCTGTCACCTGCATTGATAAATTGTGGCACCATAACACGAATGCCGTTCTCAAGTATAGCCGGTTTGTTGGAACCGGATGCCGTCTGGCCTTTTACAACCGCTTCAGCCTCGGTAACTTCAAGAGTTACGTGGTTCGGAACGAAAGCCGCGATGAGTTGATCCTGCGCATATTCACAGGTAACTTTCATGCCATCTTTCAGGAATTTATCCTGGCCATCAAAATAGGCTGCTTCTATCTCTATCTGATCGTAGGTCTGGTTATCCATGATGGTGACAAGATTTCCGGCAGTGAAAAGATATTGATATTCACGCACTTCAAAATGCGCAACATCGATAGTTTCATCAGAACGCAAACGCTCATTTGCCTTGGTGCCGTTCTTTATGTCTTTCATCTCAACCTGAACGAAAGCGCCGCCTTTGCCGGGTTTTACATGTTCAGTTTTCAGAACTCTCCACAGGCCGCTCCTGTAGTTCAGAATATTTCCAACTCTTAGATCATTCGCTATTGCCATATACTTTTTCCTTTTTTATTTAAGTGCATTCTTTAGGTCATTTATAAGATCATCGGCATCTTCAAGCCCTACGGATAAACGCAGCAGGCTATCAGTTATACCATTTTTCTCACGTACTTTTTTATCAACACTCTGGTGGGTGGTTGAGGAAGGATGCGTCATTAAGCTTTTCGCATCGCCGATATTGTTGGAGATGGTTATTATATCCAGCTTGTTCTGGAATTTGAACGCCGCTTTCTTACCGCCCTTGATAAAGAATGTAACTATAGGCCCACCATTTTCCATCTGTTTTTTAGCAACATTATATTGCGGATGCGACTTAAGGCCAGGATATATCACCCTTTCAACCTTCGGATGAGACTCAAGGAATTTAGCTATTTTTGCCGCAGATTTACAATGCTGATCTATACGCAGCGTGTAAGATTCCAGCGCTTTCAAAATAACCCACGCATTGAACGGACTTAACGCCGCACCGGTATGGCGCTGATAAGGAAGGAATGTTTCCAGCATGAATTTTTTAGAACCAAGCACCGCTCCGCCAAGTGTTCTGCCATGACCATCAAGGAATTTGGTGGTTGAATAAACAACGACATCCGCGCCAAGCTCAAAAGATTTTTGAATCGTAGGGCCTGCAAATACATTATCGATTATCAATCTTGCTTTATGCTTTTTGCATAATTTTGCTATCGCCGCGATATCAACTATCTCAAGCGTAGGGTTCGCAGGCGACTCAATGAAAACATGCGTTGTCTTTTTAGTGAAAGCTTTTTCCCAACCTTTCATATCATCACATTCTACGAAAGAGACCGTAACGCCAAGACGCGGCAATATCGTATTGATTATATAGTAGCACGAACTGAACAATACATTATTCGCGATCAGATGATCGCCCGGTTTTATATCACATAATATAGAAGCATATACCGCAGCCATGCCGCTGCCGGTAACCACACATTCTTCCGCACCGGTTTCAAGCGCGATAAGCCTTTCTTCCAGCATCCTCAGATTCGGGTTACTGTAACGCGAATATTTGAAGCCATCCCTTTTGCCCGCGAAAAGATCTTCCGCTGATTCAGCAGATTCATAAGAATAGGACGAATTCAAAAATATCGCCTCGCTGGTTTCGCCAAATTGCGAGCGGATAGTTCCCGCATTCACGAGTTTGGTGTTAAGCGCCAGTTCTTTATTTTTCTTGTTTTTCATAAATTACTAATTTGGAAGAACAAATATAGAGATTTGTTGGAATATTCCAGCGTTATTTTAACTAGCTGTTCGCAGCCTTTTTGGTTTCCCATGGTTTGTTGACATCCGGGGCACCGAAATAATAGCCTTGCATGTAATCTACGCCCATTTCCATCAGTTTTTTGGCAACATCGCCGGTCTCGACGCATTCGGCAACGGTTTCGAGGCCATAGGATTTACCAAAATCTATGAGGCTTTTGATGAATATCAGGTTTTCCTTGTTCTCTTCAATGCCTAAAATGAAAGAGCCATCTATCTTAATAGAGTTGATAGAAAGCGAGCGGAGCTGGCGGAAAGAGGTGAAGCCTACACCGAAATCATCAAGTGATACCTGGCAGCCAAGGCCCTGTATGGCGGCGGTGAAATATGCGGTCTTGCGCAGGTCTTTTTGGGCAGCGGTCTCGGTTATCTCTATTGTGATACGCGAGGCAAGCTTCTCATCGGAAAGTTCGCGGGTGCACATTTTAAGCCATTGCTCAGAGGCGGTGGTAGTATTTGATATATTAATATTTACCTTAACATCTTTGGTCTTTTTCAGTTCCTCAATGGCGGTTTTAAGAACATATTCATCTATAGTTTCCACCGTTCCCATTTTTTCGGCAACGCCAATTAATCTTCCGGCGGATTCATATCGGCCACGCCCATCATTTATGCGTAACAAACATTCATATGATTTCACGCCGCCATTCAGGCTGGAGACAACAGGCTGGTATGCGATGACAAGTCTTTTATCGCGGAAGGCTTCCTGCAGATAATGGAGCTGCGCCATTTCGTTCTGCGCATCAATATGGTCGCGTTTGGCATCCTCAAAATCACAGTAGAATTCTTCCTCACGGCTTTTTGCATTTATAAGTGCAAGATATGCCTTGTTTATTATATCTATCTCATCACGCACACCTAGCGGGAAACTTACGCTACCCATTGAAAGGCGCAGATGAACTGAATCCTCAAGGTTAGGGTGTTTATATATGCTCACCAGTTTTGCGATATCGTTAACAGTAACATCAACCTCATTATTGGTAGGGTTGGCGATTATAACACCGAACTGATCGGTGTTGACGCGGTGGAATAAAAATTCACCGGTCAATATCTTCTCAAGCTTTTTGCCGAGATCTTCCATTACGCTCAGCGCAACATTCTCGCCCTGCCAGTTTATTATCATCGGCAGATTATCGATAGAGATCAGAAGCAGCGTATAGCTTTGCTTTCTTTTATTGCCATCAACGAAACATTTGCGCAGATTCTCAAGGAACAACGATTCGAACTTACCGGTTAATATAGAGCGCACCGCGATATTATATTTGCCCTCACCGGCTTTTACATTAGCGGAATCATTCCGGGTGATTATGCCCTGCAGAAATACACGACCGTTATTCTTTGTTCTTATCGCAACTTCTTTAAGACTTAATTCCTTGCCGCCGATGAAAATGGAATATTCGCAGTTTATCTCATCAACAAAATTATTCATGTTGACCTCGTAGGATCTCCTGTCCTTCTCGTGCAGTAGTTTAAGGAATTTCTGGCGCGTATCAACCTGCTCAGGGGATGTTCCCAGAAAACCTGTCACATCACCATACCATTTTATCTCACCCGCTATAATATCGTGAGTATAAAAGATAGAGGGAATATCTGAGTTTTTAGAATCAGGCACAAAATCTCTATTGATAAATTTTTATCCTACATTAGTCTCAACCATTATTTTATAATAGTTAATACAGTGTTTAGTTTCAACGAATATTTATTTTTGGCCGCTGCTTACCTGATAGGCTCGATACCTTTCGGCGTTATTGTGGCAAAATGTGCAGGTATAGGTGATATAACCAAGCACGGCTCCGGCAATGTAGGCGCTACTAACCTGGTAAGAGTTGGCGGCAGGAAGCTTGGCGCACTTACTTTCCTGCTCGATTTCATGAAGGGCTTTTTACCCGTCACTATATATATAGTAGATAATGGCATTGATGTTGTTGCTCTGGCTGGTGCCATTTTATGCGTTACTGGCCATATACTGCCGGTGTTCAACAGATTCAAAGGCGGCAAAGGAGTTGCTACCGGTTTTGGCGTTGTAACGGCGATAAACCCGGTGGTTGGTGTGGTGATGCTTGGCCTTTGGCTTATACTCTTTATGGCAACCAGAATATCTTCCGCCGCGGCCTTATTCAGTTTTGCGATGATGCCGTTTGTTATATTCACTGTAAGCAAAGACCCGCGCCTGATGGTATTCGGGGTGGTGTTAAGCCTGATAATCTATATCTGCCACCTTGAGAACATCAAAAGGCTGTTAAATGGCACCGAAAAATCGTTCAAATAAATTTCATGATGCTTCCATAAGCAACAATGAAGCAGAAACTTTTGCAACACTGCGGCTTATCCGCAGTAATAATATAGGGCCGATAACTTTCTTAAAACTTGTCAGAAAATATTCCAAACCTTCTGAAGCATTAAAAGAGGCTGAAAAGATATTGAAAGCCAAGGGAAAGGAATTACGCTCTATAAAAGATATCGAAGCGGAAATAAAGAATACTGAAAAAGCCAGCGCAAGGTTAATAACCATATTCGATGAACATTATCCCGCACTGCTCTCCGAGATCGATGATCCTCCTATAATACTTGCGGTGAAAGGTGATATTGAAAAACTGAATGATAATATGGTTGCCATGGTCGGCGCCAGATATGCTTCTACTAACGCCATCTCACTCTCATATAAATTCGCAAAAGAACTCGCCGATGAAAATGCCATAGTTGTCTCCGGCCTTGCACGCGGTATTGATACGGCAGCACATAAAGGCGCGCTGGCCTCAAAAAATAAAAATCTTAATACGGTAGCAGTAATCGCCGGCGGAATTGATAATATATATCCGCCTGAGAATGAAAAATTATTTTCTGAGGTTGCGGAGAAAGGTTTGATAATCAGCGAGAATGAATTCGGTACAATCCCGAAGGCCGAACATTTCCCAAGAAGGAACCGGATAATCTCCGGCCTATCACAAATAACATGCGTGGTGGAAGCGGCATTAAAATCCGGCTCGCTCATCACTGCAAGGTTCGCCGCTGAACAGAATCGTGAGGTTGCATGTGTTCCCGGTTTCCCCATGGACCCACGAAGCGAGGGAACGAACATGCTGATAAAAAAAGGCGCAAGCCTGATAACATCATCAAAAGATATTCTGGAACTGCTCAATAATTTTGAGGACAGAAAAATAAGAAATCTTTCCTTCAATGAGAGCGAGGAAGATATCTTATATCAGGAAAGAACAGAGAATATGATAGATATAGACCTGCTTTCCATCATAGGCACATCACCCACTTCAGTGGATGAAATGATAGATATACACGGCTTTTCCGCCGCTGATATAAACTCAAAACTGCTTGAATATGAGCTACTTGGCGAGATCATCCGGCACCCCGGAAACAAGGTTTCCCGCGCGGCTTAAGCTTCCTTTACAAAGCTTCAAAAACATGCTATAATGCAGGTTGCCGAAAGGCTATGGTAATAAATGTCTTCTCAAAATAAACAGATTGGACCCGGGGGCGGTACCCGGCGCCTCCACCAAAGTTCACTTAATAAAAGTGGATTTCGGCGGGGGCGAAATAGGCTCGACAAATGCAATAAAAGTTTGGATTTTACCCAGAGTGATCTTCTGTGACGGATTATAATCTAAATGCAAACGATAATTTTGCATCTGATGAACTTAAAATGGCTGCGTAATCCTCTTTAGGATAAAACAGTTATAAGTTCAACGGGGCCCGTGGAGAGCCTGGCAACACAATCTCCACATTTCATTTTTTCTTCTCATAAATATCACCTGCAAAAAGTAAAAATAAAAAAGATCTCATAGGAATATCACCTAAAATATTTCCAAAATTTATTTTTCTGCAACCTCAAGTTTCAATAAAAAATCATTTCGGAATTTCCTCTGAATTTTGTTACACGGTTAAGCCGTTGAAATTTTGCAAATTTGAAATTTTGTTCCCCTGTCTTCTGTCATCAGCCTTGTTCCGTGAAACAACCCGATTGCTTCATTCTCCGCTGTCAATATTTTTCGTAAAAAAAGATTTTTAATTAATTTGTTTACCGCCCATTATTTTTAGGTACATTGAATTCCACTCAAAAATAATTTCGAAAATAATCTTTGAAAATAATTTTGAGATAAAAAAACGAAACGGAATTTTTTAAGATGAGATATGCAGGAGATATAAAACCATCCGATGCATTCGAGATCTTGAAAAATGAGAAAGATTCTTTTCTGATAGATGTAAGGACATTGCCGGAGTGGCAGTTTTCGGGGGTTCCCGACCTTTCATTGATAGGTAAGAAAGTTTATACCATCTCCTGGCTGGTTTACCCGAAGATGGAATTCAATGATAGTTTTACAGTGAGTCTGGAAAAATTCATTCCCGACAAAAATGCAAAATTATTTTTTATGTGTAAGGTTGGCGGAAGATCTTTAGACGCAGCGATGAATATGACAAGTCTGGGTTACAAAAATTGTTATAATATCGCCGGCGGTTTTGAGGGGGACATCAACGAACAGAACCAGAGGGGTAGACTAAGCGGCTGGAAAGCGGAAGGTCTTCCATGGATACAATCATAAAAATATTTTTTGATTGTATGGTTTTGAAAAATTTTAATGTGAAGTAGG
>CAYRJW010000010.1:0-28795 GCA_964424715.1 uncultured Rickettsiales bacterium
TGATATAAGGTCTCGTTGCTCGGCAGGAATTCTATCACCCTGTCAAGGCGGCCTTCTTTTTCAAGGAACTGCATCAGGCGAACATTATCTTCGATAATTTTGTTCTTCTGGTTCTCCATTACGGTGATGGCCTGTGTCTGCAGGTAGTTATCACGCAGTACAAGATCAGCCACTTCGTCGGTCATGGTAAGCATTACGGCATTACGTTCTTCGACGGTGATCTTCTTTTTCTGGATCGCCTGCTGCATTGCTATTTTAATGTTAACTTCATGGTCAGAGCAATCCACGCCTGCGGAATTATCGATGGCATCGGTGTTGCATCTGCCGCCGTTCATGGCGTATTCGATCCTGCCGCGTTGTGTCCAGCCAAGGTTTCCGCCTTCGCCAATTACTTTGCAGCGCAGTTCGTTGCCGTTGATGCGCAATGTATCATTGGCCTTATCGCCAACCTGCTCGTTGGTCTCAGAGCTTGCTTTAACATAAGTTCCGATACCGCCGTTCCAGATAAGGTCTGCGCGGGACATCAGCAATTTCCTGATAAGGTTATCAGGTGATATCTCATTCTCGGTTATATCGAATATCTCTTTCATTTCCTTGGAAACAGGGATGGATTTCGCGCTTCTCAGGAATACGCCGCCGCCCTTGGAGATAAGTTTCTGGTCATAATCGACCCATGAGGATTCGGTCTTTATGAATAATCTTTCCCTTTCTTTGAAAGACTTTTCAGCGTCCGGATAAGGGTCGATGAAGATATTAACATGGTTGAACGCCCCGATAAGCTTGATATGTCTCGAAAGCAGCATACCATTACCGAATACGTCACCCGACATTCCGCCGATACCTATAACGGTGAAATCTTCCTTCTGGGTATCGCGGCCCATCTCGCGGAAGTGGCGCATAACAGAGACCCAGCCGCCCTTAGCGGTGATGCCCATTTTCTTGTGGTCATAACCAACGCTGCCGCCGCTGGCGAAAGCATCATCAAGCCAGAAATTATATTTACGGGCAATGCTGTTGGCAATGTCGGAGAATGTCGCGGTGCCTTTATCCGCAGCCACAACTAAATAAGGATCATCACCATCATGGCGGATAACATCTTTAGGCGGAACGACCTGTCCGGAGATGATGTTGTCAGTAATATCAAGCAGGCCTGAAAGGAAGGTTTTATAACATTCCTTGCCCTGCGCCATATAGGCATCTTTGCCGACAACCGGGCGTTTCACTACGAAACCGCCTTTGGAGCCAACCGGTACGATGACAGAATTCTTAACCTGCTGAGCTTTTACAAGACCCAGAACTTCCGTGCGGAAATCCTCATGCCTGTCACTCCAGCGTAAACCGCCGCGGGCAACCTTGCCGCCGCGAAGGTGGATGCCTTCAACATCACAGGAATAAATGAATATCTCGGCATAAAGCACCGGTTTTGGCATATTAGGCACCAGCGAGGAATTCAGCTTGAACGAGATATATTTCTTAGGTGCGCCGGTTTCATCCTTCTGGAAGAAATTGGTGCGGAGAGTTGCTTTCATGGTCTCGAACATCTGGCTGATGATCTTATCTTCAGCAACAGAAGCTACATTCTGCAGGCCTTGTTTTATCTCGGCTTCAACAGATTCTATTTTACCCTGCCTTTCAGCGCTGGAAACCTCTATATCGAATTTCGCATAGAAATAATCGACCAGTAACTTTGAAAGCTGCGGATATTTGCATAATACAGTTGCGATGAATTCCTTGGAATAAGGGAAGTTCAGCTGTAATATATATTTAATGTAAGAACGCAGAAGGTTGATCTTGCGCCAGTTCAGCGCTGCCAGTGAAACAAGCTGGTTCAGGCTGTCGCTCTCAACTTCCTTTTTCCAGATGAGTAATAAAGTTTCCTCGAAGATATCCTTGATATCTTTTATGGTAACTTCGTTATCATCGCCAACGGCCTTTCTGACCAGCTGTAATTTGAAATGGTGTATCCATACAGGCGTGGTGCGGCCTTTAGGCATTATCTTGAAGGTGATCTCATCAACCGCGTGGAAGCCCATATTCTCGATCAGCGGCAGGATATCAGAAAGTGTTATCCTTTCGCTAAGTGAGAATAATTTTAACTGGAACTGGTCGTTAGTGTCCTTTTCCAGATGGTACAGATCAAAATAAAGCGAAAGTGCGATATCGTTGGTTTTATATACATGTTCTATCTTCTGTATATCAATGCTTGCACCGCCCGGATGGTAGAGATCTTTATAGCCTTCAGGGAATGATTTTGAGTAGCTTCTGAAGATATGTTCGCCATCGATCTCGCCGAATCTTTCAAGCAGTTTTTTATTTAAACCATCTATCCAGCTATTGGTCTTTTCTTCAATTTTCTGTTGCAGCCTATCAATATCGATCTGCGGAATTTCCTTCAGCATATTGCTGCTATGTAGGTAATCCGAAGCCTGACCTTCAGGCGTTGCGCGTACAAGCACGTTCACGCGTGCAAGCGGAGAGTCGGTCACTTGAGTATAATAATCCATCACCTTGCCGTTAAGCTCGGCCTCAAGTATCACCTGAATCTTTTCACGCAATTGCGTTGTGAAGAAATCTCTAGGGATGAATAATATACAGCTATAGAATCTCAGGAACCTGTCCTTGCGTATGAAAATTCTGGTAGCAGGTTTTTCTGAAAGGGAAACGATACCCATGCCGATCTCAAACAGATCTTCCTCGGTGGATTGAAGTAACTCATCACGCGGGTGGCCTTCAAGCACGGCAACAAGGGCCTTGCCATTATGGCTTTTCGGCGCGAAGCCGGAGCGGGTGATGATACTGTCGATCTTTTTCCTGATGATAGGGATATCATGCGCTGACTGGTAATAAACTTTTGAAGTGAACAGGCCGATATATCTTTCTTCACCGATGATATTGCCTTTATCGTCATATTTCTTAACGCCGATATAATCCATCGGCACCGCGCGGTGAACCACTGAACGCCTTGAGGATTTGGTAACTTCAACCGGTTTCGCACTTTCAAGCACCAGTTCGCTGTTAAGCGGGATACCCATTATCTTTTCATCATGGGAGCGGTTCAGTGAGGATTTGAAAACACCAAGCTGTGTGCCGTTATTAATGGTAACTTTATTCTCTTTCTTAAAATCAAAATCGCGATAGCCAAGGAAAATAAAATTATTATTCACCGCCCATTTTATGAACTCTATGGATTCTTCAATGTCCGCCTGCTCAACTTTTTTGGATATCTTCTGAAGGCTGGCTATGGAATCTTCGGCCTTTTTAATGATAGGACGCCAGTCATTCACGGAAAGCTCAACGCATTCAAGTACTTCGTTAAGGTCTTTTTCGATCGCTGCATGTTCCTTAACATCAGAGATATGGCCTATCTGTATATGTATCAGCGATTCCTTCGGCGCGGTGGCGCTTACATCTTTCAGCGTGCCTTTATCATCGCGGTCAACGCCTAAGATAGGGTGGATCACCTCATGCAGAACGCGTTCGTCCTGGTAAACATAATTTATTATCGAATCAAGGATGAACGGCATATCCGGCGTGTTGCACTCGATTATGGTGCGGTCGCTCTTCCAGCCGTTGGTCTCGTTCTCGGGGTTGAATACTCTTATTTTGCGGGTCTGGTCCTTCTGGCGGGTCTGGATGAACTCGAATGCGGAATAGCAGACATCAAAAAGTACATCGACCGGTGTTTTTTCAAGGTATTTTATATCGCAGCCGGTGTAGAACTGGCCAATGAAATTTTCCAGTGCGTGGCTGAGTTTTTTGCCTATTTTGCCTTCGCCGAAGGAAATGACTTTTTTAATGAATTTCTGATTGTCCTGCTGAAGTTTCTCTGCCATATCTTCGTTGCCATTTTTGGTTAGCGCGCGTTTTAGCATATAAATAACTTTATTGTAATACCGCCAGAAACCTATAGTATTGGCCGGTAAAGTTAATAATAATATTTACTAATAGCGAGATTTATAAACCCAAGATTCAATAATGCAATATTCTTCTTTGATACCCTCTATAATTAGCCTCGCAGTTGATGCAGGTGGCATATTAATGAAACATTTTCAGGCTGGCGGCGCTGTGGATATAAAAGCCGATAATTCCCCTGTAACTCAAGCGGATATTGAGGCGGATAACTATATTTCCGCAGCCCTGCGCAAACTCACCCCGAACATCCCCGTTATCTCCGAAGAAGGCGACTACGACAACATGCCCCACACCAGCACCTACTGGCTGGTTGATCCACTTGATGGAACCAGAAGTTTCATCAACGGCGAAAAGGAATTCACGGTGAATATCGGTCTGGTTGTAAATAACCGTGCATATATGGGTGTTATCTACGCCCCTGCGCTGGATGCGCTTTATTATACGGGAGAGGACGGCAAGGCTTATAAAGTAAACTGTCATCCTGAGCGTAGTGAAGGATCCGGCGAGATTCTTCGCTTTGCTCAGAATGACAAAATTCATATAAAAGTTGCTCCGGCACCATCACCGGCGGAGGGCTACCGAATAATCGCCAGCAAGAACCACCGCAATAAACTCACCGAGGATTATATAAAAACCCTCAACGTAAAAGAATTCCTCCCTGCCTCCAGCTCCTACAAATTCTGCCTGATAGCCGAAGGCAAGGCCGATATCTACCCCCGCTTCGGCAACACCATGCAATGGGACACCGCCGCCGGCCAGGCAATATTAGAGGCCGCAGGGGGCAGGGTGGTGTGTGCTGATGGGGGCGAATTCCTATATAAATTCAATCATTTGGATGTTGAATCGCTACGGAATGGGCATTTTGTTGCTAGTAATTAACTAATTGAATTTTAGTTTGTTTTTGTTATACTCACTACTCAATATGAAGGGGGCAGGGGTTAATGAACGATAACAATGAAAAAATAAGGCTATATAACTTATTGAGGAGTGGGGTAATATCATTCCTGTCCGGGGCTTTGGAAGGCCAGCTGAAAGATGCTCCTGAATCGGTGAAGTTTGGTAATATAGTATTTTGTGGTTCGGTGGCAGCTTGCTATTATGGGAAAGAGCTGGGTTACTCAAGAAGACCAAGAGACCTTGATTTGATAATATTTATACCAACCCATCTGCGTGCAAAAGAATATAATCCGGAATTCAGCGACTTCCTTTTTCAGAAGGTAGCTGATAATATTTCAGTGGACTCTCTTCTGTTATTACAGAAATATAGCAGGCTGAAATCATTTGTAAAAGAAAGGACAGGGCATAATTATTGGGCTTCCAATATACATATCAATTTTGATTGCGACGCTGCTGAAAAACTTTTGACTCTACATGAAAATTCTGATTTTTATACCGCGCGGGAAAAAAGATTTATTTTAGAATCATTTTCCCAGCCCCAAGAAAAAGTAAAAATAAATTTAAGGATAGATTCAAATTATAAGAATCATGATGTTACAGGGTTAAAACAGATACAGGCACCGAATTTTAAGTTCGAACTGGTAAGAAAGATATATATCTGTAATCTTCCAAAAAGGTTTAGACCAACGGATATAATTGATAGCTATTATTTATTCAAATATCTTCAGAGATCCGGTGTTACAGAAGAGGATATACTGCACGAAATGAAAGTCAGCAGTTCATTTGGTTCTCTGGCATGGAAAAAGGATATTTATATTAACTTAAGAAATAATGATCTTGAATCTGCTATCAGAGGACGGACGGTGAATTTTGAGCATTTGCCTCCTGATTGTCATCTATCTCTGGTCAATACCAGTAAAGCCCTTAAGGATATTGGGGTTATAGGTGATGTGCTAAGTGAACATCAGGCAAGAGAAGCTTTATCTATTGTTACTGACCTGTCAAAGAAGTTATTCAAGCAAAAGCTCTTTCCTGACAGTCAAATAAGCCTTTTCAGTTCTAATAAACTTGAGATGAAAAGCTATATATATAATGAATTAAAATTGACGTGATCACTTCACTTCCCAATCCGTGCCATCCTTATGGTCTTTCAATATCAGTCCCATCGCTTCCAGCTCAAGTCTCAGGCTGTCAGCTTTAGTGAAATCCTTATTCTTTTTTGCCTCTATGCGCTCCTGTATCTTCTGTTCCACTAACGCTTTATTGATATTCTTCATCTTATCATTCGCGAACCATTCTTCGGCGGTCATCTGGCAAATACCCAATATATTGCAGGCGTCGTGGAATAGTTTTAAACTCTCATCATCGCTGTTTATGCTGCGGATTCCTTTTACTATTGTGTATAGGTGGGATATCGCAAGTGGCGTGTTCAGGTCATCGTTAAGCGCGTGCAGAAACTGGTAATAGGCGGTTTTAGAGCGTTCCGCTAAACTTTCAGTAACATTCTCATCGCGCTCGGCGATTATGCTGATATTTTCTTTGGTTATTTTTAATGCGCCGTAGAATTTATCCAGTGTTTTATGGGCATCTTCAATAAGTTTTTCCGAGAAATCGAGTGGCTTTCTATATTGCGCGGTGAGCAGGGCCAGCCTTATTACTTCGCCTTTGATGCCTTTATCCAGCAGGTCGCGCACAGTGGTGAAATTCCCGGCGCTCTTGCTCATTTTTTCGCCGTTGACGGTCAGGAAGCCGTTATGTATCCAGTATTTTGCGTATGAGCAATCATGGTCGGCGGCTTTGCTTTGTGCTATCTCGTTCTCGTGGTGGGGGAATTTAAGGTCTGCGCCGCCGCCGTGAATATCGAAATTCTTGCCTAAATGTTTTGTCGCCATTGCCGAACATTCAATATGCCATCCCGGCCTGCCAACGCCCCAAGGGCTTTCAAATTTGCTGCTTTCATCATCCTCGGCATCGGCCGGTTTCCACAGCACGAAATCGCTAGGGTTTTTCTTGTAGCTTTCCACTTCCACCCGCGCACCGGCGATCAGGTCTTCCTGTATCTTGCCGGAGAGCGCGCCGTAATGGTAATCTTTTATTTTCTCTAAACTTTTAACATGCATCATCACATGGTTTTCCGCCACATAACCATGCTTGTTGGCCAGTATCGCTTCAATCAGTTTTATTATCTCTTTGATATGCTCGGTAGCACGCGGCTCCTGATTCGGCTTCTGGTTATTCAGCGCCGCCATGTCATCGTGGAAATATTTTGTGATGCGGGTGGTGAGTTCCTTGATCGTTTCCTTATTCTCAACCGCCGCTTTATTTATTTTATCATCAACATCGGTGATATTGCGAACATAGGTTATGTTCTTATCGCCATAAACTTTCTTGAACAGTCGGAACAGCACATCATAAACCACCACAGCCCGCGCATTCCCAAGGTGAGGGCGGTCATACACGGTAGGCCCGCAGACATACATCTTTACCTTGCCGGTTTCGATCGGAACAAATTTTTCCTTGTTCTTGGATAGTGAATTGAAAAGATATAATTCCATAGGGCACTTTCTGGCGGGTTTTTTCGGAAAATTCAATTGTAAATGCGTTATTTCTAATTAAAATCATATAATAACCTTAATAAAGGGGATTTATGCCTGAAACTTCAAGATCATATATTGTAATTGTTGATAAAAGTAAGGGGTGGAGAGATATGATCGGGGAGATGATAAACACCACATTTCCTGATTCTGAAATAAAAGCGTTTGAATCATATGATATGATGGAAAAACATATGCATATCGGTAGTATGAAGCTGATAATTGGTGACAGTTGTGCGCAATCGGGATTTGATTTTATAAATTTTATGAGAATTACAGAGCGTCTTAACGTTCCATTGGTAATCTTATCTTCAAGTGAAGAAATAGCTGGGGAGATGGCGGAGGAAATATCTAAAAAAGGTTATAAGATGACAGCTCTACATAAAAAAGGTGGCTTGGAAGGAGAAGCGCTTATAAAAACCATAAAAACTGTTGTGGCGGCTGCTTTGCTGAAGAAATCAGGAATAGAGCAACAAGAAAAAAGCCCTTTTTCTAACTAGGCCGCAAGCCTTTGTAATATCTTATCCCTGCCAAGTAACGGCAATAGATCCCTTAATTCCGGCCCGTGTTCCATTCCAGTCAGTGCTATGCGTAATGGCATGAATAGTGCTTTACCTTTCCTGCCGGATTTTGCTTTTAATTCATTCACCCACACATCCCATGCTTTTTCATCAAGTGCGGCTGGAAGAAGTGTTGAGGCTGTTTTTAAATAATCCTTATCTTCAGCAGAAATATCGGCGTTTATACCTTCGTGGCATATCCTCCACCACAAGCTCGCATCATCGAAATTCTCAACATTCAAACGCACAACATTCCAGAATTCCTCGGTCATTCCTGCCGGTAACTTGTTTTTCACTTCCGAAAACTCTATCTCATGCAAAGCCTGAGTATTCAGGCGGAAAATATCCTCAACATCATACATGGTCGGGGATTTGCTGAACTTATTTATATCGAACCCGGCGACCAGTTCTTCAAGGTTGTTCATTAATTTAACAGAATCGCTGGTTCCTATCCTTGCAAGGAAACTATTGATGGCCATTGGCTGAATTCCCATTTCCCGCAATTCCGCCACTGCGCCTTTACCTTCACGTTTGGAGAGTTTGCCTTCTTTGGTCTTTATCAGGCTGCTATGCGCGAATTTTGGTACTTCAGCGCCCATCGCTTTAAAAATTTGAATTTGAATTGCCGTATTGGAAATATGATCTTCGCCGCGAATTATATTGGTAACTTTCATATCCACATCATCAACCGTGGAAGGAAGCATATAAGTATATTCGCCATTCTCACGGATAACGATAGGGTCGCTCATGTGAGATGGATTCATTTTTATATGGCCGCGTATCTCATCATCCCATTCGATTTCGGTGCTATCAAGCTGGAAGCGTAAGTGAGGCTTTCTGCCTTCGTTCAGGAATTTTTGTTTATCATCAGCACTCAATTTAAGCGAGCTTCTGTCATACACCGGCGGTAAACCACGCCCTAACTGTATCTTGCGTTTGAATTCCAGCTCTTCAGCCGTTTCAAAACATTCATATATCCGGCCTTTCTTTTTCAGGTCCTCGACCACTTCCGCATATCTCGCGAACCGTGCAGATTGTCTCATCTCAACATCAGGATTCAACCCAAGCCATGCAAGATCGGCCCTTATGGCCGTAACAAACTCTTCCTTGCTGCGCTCAACATCCGTATCATCGATACGCAACATGAATTTTCCGCCCGATTTTTTGGCATACAGATAGCACATCAGCGCAGTGCGAACATTGCCGATATGTATATAGCCCGTTGGGCTAGGTGCGAAGCGTGTTAACATAAATTAAAAATTATTAGGCTCTTTCCGCTATCATTTTTTTGATCTCGCCGATAGCTTTTGCCGGGTTTAGGCCTTTAGGGCAGGTTTTAGCACAGTTCATGATGGTGTGGCAACGATATAATTTGAACGGGTCTTCCAGTGCATCGAGCCTTTCTTGCGTGGCCTCGTCGCGGCTGTCGATTATCCAGCGATAGGCTTGCAGCAGAACGGCTGGCCCTAAATATTTATCGCCATTCCACCAGTAGCTTGGGCAGCTGGTTGAGCAGCAGGCGCATAATATGCATTCATATAGCCCATCAAGCTTTTCGCGTTGTTCAGGGCTTTGCAGGCGTTCCTTATTATCGTTTGGTGCGGTTGAATCAGTTTTCAGCCAAGGCTCGATAGATTCAAGCTGCTGATAGAAATTGCTCAGGTCTGGCACAAGGTCTTTCACAACTGGCATATGGGGCAGGGGATTTATAACCACCTCATTCCCGCCAAGTTCCTCGATGGAGCAGGTGCAGGCCAGCGTATTTGTGCCTTTGCCCATTGTTGCGCTGGAGCCGATATTCATCGCGCAGCTTCCGCATATACCCTCGCGGCAGCTTCTGCGGAATGTTACAGAACTATCAACTTCATTCTTTATTTTGATAAGCGCATCAAGAACCATGGGGCCGCATTTATCCATGTCTATCTCGTAAGTATCCATGCGCGGGTTGCCCTGACCTTCAGGGTCCCAGCGATAGAGCTTGAATTTTTTGATGTTGTTGGAAGCGCCTTCCGCCTTGAAATATTCGCCTTCCTCAACACGGGAATTTTTTGGTAAATTGAATTCAACCATTTTTATCAGTTGTTAGTTGTTTGTTGCTAGTTTCTAGTTTTTTAAAGTAAAAAAGTAAACAGATTTCCTGAGTTCGTTAGTTCTTAGCTTCCGGAACTCGTTTGGAAAGAAGCAATATCGCCACTCCCGCCGCTATCATCGGTAGGCAGAGCAACTGGCCCATCGAGAACACATCGTACACATAGCCTATCTGTTTATCAGGTTCGCGGTAGAATTCCGAGGTCATGCGGAATATGCCGTAGAATATCAGGAACAGGCCGGAGAGGATGCCTTTTTCTTTTAACGCGCCACATTTCAGGGCTGCATATAATATCAGGAACAGCGCGATACCTTCCAGCGATGCCTCGTATAACTGGCTTGGATGGCGGGGGATGGTCTCGTTCGGATATAGCACGCCCCACGGCTGATAGGTTATTTTGCCTACCAGTTCTTTATTTATGAAATTAGCGATACGCCCGAAGAACAGCCCGATAGGCGTTGCCAGCGCAAGGAAATCAGTGACCCTGAAGAACTCTAATTTATATACTCTTGAAAATATAAAGGTTCCGGTGATAACTCCTAAAAGCCCGCCGTGGAAGCTCATTCCGCCGTTCCAAACTTTAAGTATCTCGCCGATATTATTAAAATAATAACCAAAATTATAGAACAGCACATAGCCAAGCCTTCCGCCTAGTATCACGCTCATGACTATCCAGAGCGGCAGTGCCTCCATAGGTTTTAGCTGGAGGTAATGGCCCGCATATTTTTTGTTCACATAATTTATATAAAGCCAACCCAGCAATATCCCGGCCAGATAGGCAAGGCTGTACCAGCGCACATCGAACTGGCTTAGCTGGAACGCTATCGGGTCTATATCCGGATGATGGAAGCCACGGTTGGTCTTCTCGAAGAAATTAACGATATTATCGGCGGATTGCGAGACATCCATAGGTGTTGTATCTTGTGGGTTGTTATCCATATATCTACTAGGGGTTTAAATCATTTTGAAACATAAAAAAATCTTGTTAATAAAGTGAGTTACTGGTAGCTAGAATCCAGATTCTAAATTCTAATAACTTTATATATGACAGCTAAAAACAATATTTTTGAAGATTTGGCAAGGGTTTCAACGAATCTTGCGGCGGGCTTGTTTGAATCGGGCAAGAATGTGTCTGATGGCCTGCGTTCCAAAACACAGTCTTTCGCAAGATCGGCGGACCTTATCACGCGCGACGAGTTCGAGGTGGTAAAGGCCATGGCAACCCGCATCAGACTAGAGAATGAAACTCTGCTGAAAGAGTCTGCCGAGCTGAAGAAACAGATACAGGCAATAACCTCCAGCATAGATGTAATTAAAGGTCAGGTCTCTAAAGGCACTGGTTCCGTCAGCCCTGAGAATAACGAGAAATTAATGTCAGAACTGAAAACATTCGGCGAGAATGTCGAAAGCAGGATAATAGAGTTCGGTAACACCATTAAGGCCCAGCAGGAAGTTATTGATAAACTAAATACTAACCTTGAAAAGCCTGCGGCAAAACCTAAGAAAGCTGAAACAACAACTTCAAATCCGGGCCTGTTTGATAATGAATAGAACTAAAATATTACTGGTCGGCTGCGGCAAGATGGGTTCCGCCCTGCTGGAAGGCTGGCTTGGTTGCGGCATCGCGCCTGCAGATATTTATGTAGTTGAACCGGGTGCAGTTGAAAATCTGCAAAAGCTAAAGGTAAATATATATCCTGACCATAAAGGATTACCTGCTGATCTCGATATATGCCTGTTCGCCGTAAAGCCGCAGAATTTCGATGAGGTGGTGGCGAACTATAAATTCATTGATGCTACAAAATGTATCTTTATTTCCATCGCGGCGGGTAAAACCATTGATAAAATGCAAAGCCTGCTTGGTACTGGTGCAAAAATTATCCGTGCTATGCCAAATCTTCCTGCAACTGTTTCTGCAGGAGTTACGGCTATTTTCTGCAATAAGAATGTTTCAGCCTCTGAAAAAGGGAGAGTAACTGAATTATTAAAATGCGTTGGTGATGTGGTTGAGGTCTCTGCTGAAGATCAGATGGATGTTGTAACTGCTATCTCCGGTAGCGGCCCGGCATATATATTTCACCTGATAGAATCCCTGAGTGAGATAGGCAAAAGATCGGGTCTTGATGAAAAAGTAGCGCTTACGCTGGCTAAAAACACAGTTTATGGTTCCGGCAAGCTTGCGATGCAGTCCGCGAAAGGCCCGGAACAGCTTCGTATTGACGTAACCAGTAAGGGCGGAACCACAGAAGCGGCCTTAAAACCGCTTATGGACGATAAAAAGCTGGAAAATCTGTTGCAAACTGCTATCAAGGCCGCCATAGCAAGGGCGAAGGAACTTCAATAGAATTATCAGAATGATAAAACGATATGACAGAAGAGATCATATTAAACCCGTTATATTCGGCGTTGAGGGTAAGGAACTGACCCTGGCCGAGATAGAATTGTTCGGCATACATAATCCGCTGGGTTTCATAATATTCGCACGCAACATTGAATCGCCGGAGCAGCTGCGTCGTTTAGTGATGCAGATGAAGGCGACAGTATTCCCGCGTAATGATGTTCTTATATTGATAGATCAGGAGGGCGGCCGTGTGGCGCGCCTTAAACGGCCATACTGGAACGAGATGAAACCTGCCAAATATTTTGGCGATCTCATTCAGTTTGAAACTCTGAACCGCGTGAGGGGCATGGTATATGACCATTACCGCCTGTGCGCGTATGAACTCCAGAAAATGGGGATAAATGTCAATTGCGCGCCATTGATTGATGTTCCGCAGCCGGGTTCCGATGATATAATAGGTGATCGCGCCTTTTCTTCTGATACGTTTGAAGTTACCGAGCTTGGCAAGGAAGTTTGCGCGGCACATTTAAGGGGTAATGTATTCCCGATGATAAAACATATTCCAGGCCATGGCCGCGGCAATGTGGATAGCCACAAGGCGCTGCCAACGGTCACTTGCAGCCTTGAGGAACTTCGCAAAACCGATTTCGTGCCGTTCAAAGCAATGGCAAATATGCCATTTGCGATGACGGCTCATATTAAATATACTGCCATTGATGATAAAAACTGTGCCACCCAGTCCAAAAAAGTTATAGAACTTATAAGGAATGAAATTGGCTTCAAGGGAATATTATTCTCCGATGATCTTTCGATGGAAGCCCTTGAAGGCGGCATGAAAGAACGCGCCCAGAGATCTCTGGAAGCAGGTTGCGATGTTGTGATACACTGCAACGGCAAAATGGACGAGATGAAAGAAGTGGCGGAAAGCATAGAAAAATGGCCCAAACAAACCCGCGAAAGATACAGGGATTGCTGGTCACAATTAAGATACTAAAAAATGAATAATAAGCCTGTACAGATAGAATCATTCTTCGGCCCATCCCACCGCAAGGTTCAGGTTGGCGATGTAATCACCCTCTGCCAGAATTCAGAGGTGGTATTGCAATGTGGTGAAAAGATATCCAACTTCCCTGTAGCATTCAAAACTTTCGGTAATCTCAATGAGAAAAAAACCAATGCGATTTTAATTTGCCACGCGCTTACCGCTGACCAGTACATTATCGGCACCCACCCCGTAACCGGCAAGCCGGGCTGGTGGGAGGAGTTTGTTGGGCCGGGAAAACCTATCGATACTAACCGCTTCTTTATCATAGTGCCTAACGTTCTTGGCGGCTGTATGGGAACGCTGGGGCCTAAGGAAACAAATCCTAAAACAGGCAAACCTTATAATCTTGATTTTCCGTTCATCACTTTATTCGACATGGTAAAGGTTCAGCGCGAACTGGTTGAGGTATTCGGTATAAAAAAACTTGCAAGCGTTATTGGTGGCTCCATGGGCGGGATGCAGGTGCTGGAATGGATGAGCAAATTCCCGGAATATGTTGGTTCAGCATTAATGCTGGCAACGCCTTCGCGGCTTTCGGCGCAGAATATCGCGTTCAACGAGGTTGGCAGGCAGGCGATAATGAACGATCCCGACTGGTGCAACGGTAACTATATACAGGAAGGCAAATTCCCGGTTAAGGGTCTTTCGCTCGCAAGGATGATGGCTCATATAACCTATCTTTCCGAATCCGGATTGCAGGAAAAATTCGGCCGTAAACTTCAGGATAAAGATAACAGCTCCTTCGGCTTCGATGCAGGCTTTCAGGTGGAAAGCTATTTACGCCATCAGGGCATAAGTTTTGTTGAGCGCTTCGACCCGAACACATATTTATACATAACCCGCGCGATGGATTATTTTGATCTCGAGGCCGACCACGGCGGCAATCTCGCCCTTGCGTTCGAGAAGGTAAATTTCCCGGTATGCATGATATCCTTCAACTCCGACTGGCGCTTCAAAACTGAATATTCCAAGCAGATAGTCCACGCACTTTCCGCCTCTAACGCCGATGTCAGCTTCGTAGAACTAGATTCCGACAAAGGCCACGATGCCTTTTTAATAGAAAGCGAAGCTTTAATAAAAACAGTAACCGGTTTCATGAAAAAAATTATATGAGAAAAGATTACGAAATATTCTTAGATTATATAAAAACCTACTCCAGGGTCATAGATATTGGCTGCGGGGAAGGGGAGTTTTTGCAGATATTGAAGAAGGATAAGAACTGCCACACATTCGGTATAGAGGTTGAATCTGCCAAGGTCGCGGAATCTCTTGGAAAAGGGCTTTCCGTAATTCATGGTGATGCTGATATAGAGCTTGCAAGCCTTCCTTCCAAAGAATCTATCGCGGAGCCTTTTGATTTTGCCGTTCTTGCCAATACATTGCAGGTAATGAAGAACCCGAAAGCTACCATGGAACAGGCCAAGCGTATCTCCAGAAAAACACTGATATCAACCCCGAATTTCGGTTTCATCGGCAACCGCTTCCAACTTCTCACCAAGGGCAAAATGCCGGTGACAAAACAACTTTCCTACGAATGGTACGAAACCCCGAACATCCACTTCTCCACCATCACCGATTTCATCGACCTGATAAACAAGGTCGGCTTCACCATAGAAAAAAGTTTTTACATTGATGCCGGCGGAGATTGCAAGGAATTCGCCGCCAAAAACCCAACAATCGCCAATCTGTTTGGCAGGGATGGGGTTTTTATTCTTTCTTGACTTTAAGTTGTTTTTAGTATATACTATATAGATATACTATATATAGGTAGCGATATGAGCAAAGTACTATTCGAAATGGATGGAGCAAAACTGGCGGACCTTGATGCTATAATAGCCAAGAATGGATGGAGCAGGGCTGAAGCTATAAGATATGCCATTGATAATCTGATAGAGCAGGAATCTATGAAAGAAAATCTTGCAAAAAAGGCTTTTGGTCTATGGAAAGACAGAAAAATAGATGGTGTTGAGTTCCAGAAGAAACTTCGCGATGAATGGGAATGATAATGGTTTCAGCAGTATTTGATACTAATATCCTGATCGATTACCTGAATGGCTATAAGCAGGCAGAGAAAACCCTTGAAAAATATAATGATAAAAAAATAAGCATTATCACTTATATAGAATTACTGGCAGGAACAAAAACAGAAGAAGAAAAGCAGGTAATTCGCGCACTGCTGGAAGAGGAATTTGAAGTTCTTGACCTTGATGTAAGAATATCTGAAGAAACTGCCGAGATCCGTTCAAATAGCATCGTCAACAAAAATAAACTGAAATTACCCGATTGCATAATCCTTGCTACCGCCAATACTCAGGCTATTCCGCTAGTTACAAGGAATTCATCTGATTTTAAAGGTTTCCCTAATGTTATAATGCCTTATAAGGTGTAATCAATATTCCGAAAACTTATTCGTAATCGGATATCTCCTATCCCTGCCAAAAGGCTTGCTTGATATCTTCACCCCTGGAGCGGATTGTCTGCGTTTGAATTCGGAGGCGTAGAGGAGGCGCTCTACTTCGTTCACGGTGTTTTTGGCGAAGCCTTCTTTGGTGATATCTTCGGCAGATTTTTCCAACTCTATTAAATTATATAATATTGAATCCAGCGTTTCATAAGGCGGCAGGCTATCCTGGTCTTTCTGGTTGTGACGCAGTTCAGCGGTCGGGGCTTTTTTGAAGATGTTTTTCGGGATTATATTTGTTTTTCTGGTCTTGCCATCAGATGGGATGTTCTTGTTGCGCCATTCCGCCACTTCATAGACCTTGGTCTTGTAGAGATCTTTTATAACATTGTAACCACCGCACATATCGCCGTAAAGCGTGGCATAACCGGTGGCTATCTCGCTTTTATTGCCGGTGCTTAGAACTAAATGGCCGAATTTGTTGGAGATTGCCATCAGCAGAACCCCGCGGATACGGCTTTGCAGATTCTCTTCGGTTATGTCCTCTTTTTTGCCTTTGAAGAACGGCATTAGTGCCAGCCTGAAAACATCCACAAGCGGCTGGATATCTATTTCTTCAAGCGCAACGCCGATATTTTTGCACAGCGCATTCGCATCATCAAAACTTTCTTTGGAGGTATATTTGGAAGGGAGTATAACAAGTTTTACCCTGTTCTTGCCAAGCGCATCAACCGCAACGCAGGCCGATATTGCCGAATCCATGCCGCCGCTTAAGCCTATCACCACGCCGGGGAAATTATTTTTATCTACATATTCACGCAACCCATAGCACATAGTGCGATACATATGCTCGAACTGGTTTATCTTGGTAACGGCTGAAGGTTTGGCTTTCAGCACTTCATCAACATCGAAGGTCTTTGTTTCTTCCTCGAAGAATTTCATCTGGCTGAATATTTTTCCGTTCTTTCCCACCACCATAGAGCCGCCATCGAACACCAGATCATCATGCCCGGTCACCTGATTCAAATAGAATAACGGTGCCTTCGCCGCCGCCACTGCCGTGCCGACTATACGCAAACGCTTGCGCTGCTTGGTGCGCTCAAAAGGGGAAGCATTAACTGAAATGACAAATTCCGCACCTTTCAGGCTGGCACAGGCTTTTTCATTCCATGTATCTTCACATATCAGCAGGCCGATCCTGCGCTTTTTATACATGAACGGCCTTGGTATAGGCCCGCCCTTGAATACGCGCTTTTCATCGAACACACCATAATTCGGCAGGTCATATTTATATTGTTTATGGATTATTTTACCTTTGGAAACTATCAGCGCCGCATTATACAACCCGCCATCCTCACGCAGAGGGGTATTTATAAGGACATCACATTTCGTTTTCTTGGTATATTCAATTATCTTATTGGTATATTTCAGCGATGCCTTGATGAATTCCTGACGCAACACAAGATCTTCAGGCGGATAACCGCTTACACATAATTCCGGGAAAACTATAAGGTCGGATTTTTTGTTTTTTTCTATCGTAGAAATTATTTTGGCTGCATTCCCGGCAAAATCGCCGACGGTAAAATTTAACTGAGCTAATGTAATTTTCATAAATAACTAATGTTTAATTTCCCCCTCGCCCCTTGGGGGAGAGGGAGGGGTGAGGGGTTCGTGCCGTTAATCACCCTCACCAAGATTTTCTAAATTCGCAAGCTCAATAAGAAAATCTGTCCTCTCCCCTCAAGGGAGAGGGAAGTTTAGTGCTTAAAGTGTCGTATTCCCGTGAACACCATCGCTATCCCGGCCTTGTCTGCCGCTTCGATAACTTCGTTATCGCGAATTGAACCGCCTGGTTGAATTACGGCTGTACAGCCTTCATTAATTGCGGCTTCCAATCCATCAGCGAATGGGAAGAATGCATCGGATGCCAGTACGCTGCCTTTTGCATTTTTAACATTGGTATTAGTGCCTTCGGCCTTCCATGCTCCTATTCTGGCGGAATCAACCCGGCTCATCTGGCCGGCGCCGATGCCTACGCTTATGCCATCTTTAACATAAACGATGGCGTTTGATTTAACGTGTTTCGCAACGGTGAACGCGAAGACAAGGTCTTTCATTTCGGAATCAGTAGGCTTGCGTTTTGTTACTATCTTCAGGTCATTTTCGTTCAGGACCATATTATCTTTTTCCTGCACAAGGAACCCGCCGGAGATGGAGCGTATTGTATTTTTTGTATTAAGCTCTTTATTTAAAGTGCCCGTTTCAAGCAGCCTCAGATTCTTTTTTGTGGCAAGAACTTCCAGCGCTTCTTTGGTGAAATAAGGGGCAATAACTACTTCGGCAAATAATTTGGATATTTCTTCCGCGGTATCTTTTTCCAGCGGGCGGTTGAAGGCGAATATCCCGCCGAACGCGCTTACCGGGTCGCAGCCAAGGGCGTTGAGGTAGGCCTGTTTCTGGTTGTCGTTCACGGCAACACCGCACGGGTTATTGTGTTTTACTATAACCGCAGCCGTTTCGCTGAACTCGGAGACCAGATCAAGCGCGGCATCGCTATCCAGGATATTATTATAACTAAGTTCCTTGCCCTGAATTATCTTAGCGTTGGCGGCGCAGTTTATGGTCTCGTCATTTATATATAACGCCCCGGCCTGATGCGGATTTTCGCCATATCTCATTATGGATTTTCTTTTGCCGGCTATGGAAAGGCTTTCAGGAAATTTGTTACCTATTTGCGCGTTGAACCATGTTGAAATGGCGCTATCATAAGCCGCAGTACGGGAGAAAGCCTCGGTGGCAAGGGCCTTTCTCAGGGCTTCAGTTGTTGAGCCGTTATTATTGCGCATCTCTTCCATTATATCTGTATATCTTTCCGGGTTGACCGCAACGGTCACGAACCTGAAATTCTTGGAGGCAGAGCGTATCATCGCCGGGCCGCCTATATCTATATTTTCGATCACCTCATCAAACTCAGCCCCTTTGGCAACGGTTTGCTCGAACGGATATAGATTCACCACCAGCAGGTCAATGTTACTGATATTATGTTCCGCCATCGCATCCTGATGTTCTTTATTATCACGAACAGCAAGTAAGCCGCCATGAACCAGCGGGTGAAGGGTCTTTACCCTGCCATCCATTATCTCCGGGAATTCGGTAAGGTTGGAAATGTCGCGAACGGTTATACCCGCATCGCGCAGTGCCTTGGAAGTTCCGCCGGTGGAGATGACCTCAACCCCCTGTGTTTTCAGGAATTTTGCGAATTCTATGATACCGGTCTTATCGGAAACGGAAATTAAGGCTCTCTGGATCTTATTATTCATTTTAAAAACTATTTAATTGAAATTCAGGCGCAAACTATAATTATTTTTGAAATATGTAAATAAATTAGTATTATCTCTTTGATGAATAAATTTAATTACACATCATCCCAATTCTATGACGAGCTTTTTGATGATTGCGGCGAACCGCGTGGAAGTGCAAAAAGCGTTATAGAGGGCCTTAAAACGCTTGGTATTGGCGAGTTACGGAACAGGCAGGCCGCCGCTGAGGCGATATTGATGCAGGCGGGTGTCACCTTTACCGTTTATTCCGATAAGCGCTCAACCGAAAAGATAATGCCGTTCGATATCATTCCCCGCATAGTTGAAGCAAGCGACTGGGAGATGATAGAGAGGGGGTTGAAACAGCGTGTCCATGCAGTGAACCTGTTCATCGCCGATTGCTATTCCGGGCAGAAGATACTGAAAGATAAAATAATTCCGGCAGAACTTATCCTAAAAAGTGAGTTCTTCGTTAAAGCGATGGAAGGTTTCCGCCCGCCGCATGATATATACACCCATATTTCCGGCATCGATCTGGTGCGGGACAGGAACGGTAAATTCTATGTGCTGGAGGATAATCTGCGTTGCCCTTCTGGCATCTCCTATGTACTTGAGAACAGGGATGTTCTGAAGCGCACTTTACCCGGCATATTCCATCAACTCCCGGTGCGTCCGGTGAGCAATTACCCAAGCCAGCTTTTTGAAACGCTGAGATACCAGAGCGGCAAAGATCACCCCACCATCGTGGTGCTGACCCCAGGTGTTTATAACTCCGCATATTTCGAGCATACATTCTTAGCGCAGCAGATGGGTGTTGAACTGGTAGAAGGGCGTGACCTTGTGGTGAAGGATAATATTGTCTACATGAAAACCACCCACGGGCTGAAACAGATCGATGTAGTATATCGCCGTATCGATGATGATTTCCTCGACCCGAAATATTTCCGCAAAGATTCAATGCTTGGTGTCCCCGGCATAATGGATGCCTACCGTGCCGGTAATGTTGTTATAGTTAACGCGCCCGGTGTTGGTATCTCAGATGATAAAGGCGTTTACCCTTATGTGCCTGATATAATTAAATATTACCTGAATGAAGAACCTATACTTGAAAACGTACCTACCTATATGTGCTGCCGTGAAAAAGATATGAAGTATGTTCTTGATAATATTGATAATTTGGTAGTAAAGCCAACTAACATGTCCGGCGGTTACGGGGTCATGATAGGCCCGCATGCCAGCAAGAAGGAAAAGAAAGATACCATCGCAAAAATAAAAGCAAAACCAAATAATTACATCGCCCAGCCCGTTGTTGCATTATCAACTGCGCCAACAATTACTGATGATGGGATAGAAGCAAGGCATTTAGACCTAAGGCCTTATATTTTATATGGAAAAGAAATATTCGTTCTGCCCGGTGGGTTAACAAGGGTGGCGCTTCGTAAAGGATCGCTAATTGTTAATTCCTCGCAGGGTGGGGGGAGTAAAGATACTTGGGTTCTTACCAGCCCCTCAACTTGATTGAGGGGTCTCGTTAGATTGTTAATATGAAAAATAGTTATATAGTTTACATACTTACTAATAAATATAATGATGTTCTCTATGTTGGTTGTACTAATAATTTAGCAAGAAGAATGACTGAGCATAAAACTGGCAGGTATAAAGGGTTTTCATGGAAATATAACGTATCTAAAATGGTTTATTATGAATTTCAGGAAAGTGCTGATAAGATGTTGAAAAGAGAAAGAAGATTAAAGAACTGGAATAGAGATTGGAAGATTGAATTAATTAATAATTTTAATCCTTCATGGGCAGATTTATCGCAGGAATTTTTAATTGAAAACGTAAAATAATAATGAGGTTCCTCGGTCAAGCCGAGGAATGAGAAATTATGCTAAGCCGTGCCGCTGAAAATTTATACTGGTTGGGTCGCTATATCGAGCGGGCGGAAAATGTTGCGCGGATAATTGATGTGAATAACAACCTTATGCTGGATTCCAATGTGGCTTCTATAGATCAGCAATGGCAACCCTTGATTGTGACCTCCGGCGATGATGAGGATTTTGAAAAGAGGTATAAAAGTTACTCGGAAAAGAATGTCATAAAGTTCCTGACCTTCGATGAAAAAAATCCTAACTCCATATGGTCATGTGTTAACAGTGCAAGGTTCAATGCCAAATGTGTGCGCGAAGCCATATCACCTGAAATGTTTAATGAAATTAATGAATTATACCACAAACTTAATGCGATGAGTAAGATTAAGCTATCGACTGAAAAGCTAAAAGAGCTATATGAGTATGTAATAAAATTCAGCCATCTTATCATAGGTTTGACCGAGCGGACCATGTTACAGGATGAAGGTTGGTGTTTCATCCGCCTAGGCAGGATGCTGGAGCGGGCCGATAAGATAACCCGTATATTAGATGTTAAGTATTTTTTCTTATTGCCATCAGTTGGTTATGTAAATACGCCATATGATGATATACAATGGGCGGCATTATTGAAATCTGCCAGTGCGTTTGAACCATATCGCAAAAAACATAATACTATTGAGTATGATAAGATAATAGATTTCCTCATCCTCGAAAAAACCTTCCCAAGATCAGTTAAGTATGCCGTTAACCGTGCCTTCGAGGTACTCAATCAGATAGATGAAGGTCGTGGTAGTAAATCTATTGCTAAACTCAGTAACTTAAATCAAGAACTTGAAGTGGCTGTTGTAAGCGAGATAAGGGACTTCGGCCTACACGAATATTTAGACCTTATACAACAAAAACTTAACGATATCGGCGATGAGATATATAAAGACTTCTTTTTCTTATCTTTTAGTTGAGATATTAGGATTATTATATTGAATTTGCTATTTATATATTATACCTTGCACAGGTTTGCAATTTCGCTCAATACTCTCCCCCATGTCATTCCAGCGAAAGCTGGAATCCAGCCGTTCCGTTATTAAAGCGGTCGTTTATTGAACTAAGAAAATTTTTTCTGTCTTACTTATAAAACTATCTGCTGGATTACAGCTTTCGCTGGAATGACATGGGGTGGGGGATGGTGCTAAGAGGTTATTTCGCCCGGCGTAGATCCAGCGTGTAAATAAAATCAGGATTATAATCTATTGATCTTACTTCAAATTTACCTTTGCTGTGGCCTATCTTCTCAAAGCGGCTTATCATTCTTCCTTCGGCTTCGTTAACATTTACCGGGGTGGTGTCGTAGTTCCTGCCGCCGGGGTGGAAAACATGGTATTTACAACCGCCAATTGAGCATTTATTGGCCATATCGTAGATATCAAATACCAGCGGCGAGTGCACCGGCAGGTTCGGGTGGAGGGTCTGCGGTGGGTTCCAGGCTTTGAATTTTATGCCGGATATTTTAGTGTCTTTTTCATTGGTATCATGAAGTGGAATTTCGTATTGATTGCAAGTTATGCGATAGCGGTTTTCGTCTAACCCTTTCACTTTTATCTGTAATCTTTCAAGTGCGGCATCAACGCCACGGCTGGTGGCGCCGCTGACATTTTCCTCGCCCAGTACCGGCCACGGCTCAAGGGCCATACGCAGTTCTATTTCAATATCGCCTATTTTATGCGTGCCATAGGTCGGGAAGCGGAAATTGAATTGCGGCAGGAACCATTCCGGTTTGAAATTGAAGCCATATTCGCGTAAGTCATTTAAAACACTCATAAAATCCTGCCAGACGAAATGCGGGAGCATGAATTTATCGTGCAGCGATGTGCCGAAGCGGGTGAGGTTGCCTTTATATGGCTCGCTCCAGAATTTTGTTATCAGGGCGCGCAGCATAAGTATCTGAAGTAGATTCATTCTTGCGTGCGGTGTCATCTCAAAGCCACGGAATTCTACAAGGCCAAGGCGCCCTCGTTCACCTTCCGGTGAATAGAGTTTATCTATACATATTTCAGTACGATGGGTGTTGCCGGTGACATCTATCAGGATGTTACGCAGCAATCTATCAACCAGCCAAGGCGCGGTAGGTTTTGATCTTTTATCTTTATTATCAGATATTTGGGCAAGAGCTATTTCCAGTTCATAAAGAGTATCATTGCGTGCTTCATCAACTCTTGGTGCCTGAGAAGTAGGGCCAATAAAAATGGAGGCAAATAAATATGAAAGGCCCGGATGATTCTGCCAGTATGTCAAAATGCTTTTGAGAAGATCCGGACGACGCAGGAACGGACTTTCGTCCGGCATAATTCCCCCGGCAATTATATGGTTGCCGCCACCGGTTCCCGTTCTTCTTCCATCGATCAGGAATTTCTCGGCGGTGAGGGAGGTTTTGAAGACCTCGTCATAAACAGTTTCATTTATATTCTTCAATTCATCCCAGCTTTTGGCGGGCTGAACATTCACCTCTATCACGCCCGGATCAGGGGTGATGTGGAAATCACCAGTGCGGGTATCCTTCGGAGGGTCATACCCTTCCAGCGTAATAGGAAGCTGTTGCTGTTCGCAAATTATTTCGACAGCGGCGATAAGTTCCAGATAATGCTCGGCATAATAAGTTGGCGGCAGGAAGGCGAATAATTTGCCACCTCTGGATTCGATGCATAGTGCAGTTTTTACATAGCCGAATTCATCTTTTTTAAGATATTCATTATCCGGTTGTTTTGAAATTCTTTTTTCAATTTTTTCTTTCAGCTCTTTCCATTTCGGCAGGCTACCGAGTTTTTCAAAATTACTTCTGGCCGGAGGAACTTCCTGTTCGGCACCTTTCACGGTGGGAACTGAATTCAATGGCAATCTATAACCTATTGGAGAATCACCGGGAATTAGATCTAACCCATCCTCGAATTTCCATCTGTTGGATATCCATTTCTTGCGGGTGATGCTGTAGATCACCGGCAGCACAAAGCCTTTTATCTTTTTCCCATCATGGGCGGGTAGAACGCAACTATCATCTATTCCCAATGACTTAGCCAGGGTCTTTGCAAAATTCTCAGCCTGACCTATGGTCACTTTGTAATCTTTTTTATCCTCAGCGATAAGCTTGCTGTTATTCCATACCGGCTCGCCATCTTTGCGATAAAAACAGCCAAGTGCCCAGCGGGGTAAAACTTCCCCGCCATACCATTTGCCCTGACCGAAATGCAGGCTGGAATCCGGGGCGAATTTTTCACGCAGGCGGAGCATAAGCTCAACGGCTTTTTCCCATTTCTCATCACCCAGTGCTGCAACATTCCATTCCGGCGCATCACGATTCTCGGTGGAGATGAAGGTTGGTTCGCCACCTATGGTTAAGCGTATATCATTCTGTTTTATCTCTTTATCTATCTTTTCACCCAGTTCATTTATCTCAGCCCACTGGCTTTCGGAGAATGGTTTGGTAACGCGCGGGTCTTCGTGGATTCGGGTTAATATAAAACTGTGATCCATTATTGTTTCGCATTTATCGATAAGCCCATCTACCGGGGCAGATTGGTGAGGCAGCGGGCTTGCGGAAAGCGGGATATGCCCTTCGCCGCATAGCAGGCCAGAGGTTGCATCGAACCCTATCCAGCCGGCGCCGGGAATATAAACTTCCGCCCATGCGTGAAGATCAACTATATCTTCCTCCGGGCCGAAAGGCGGGGAGAGGGGTTTTATATCGGCCTTCAGCTGAACCGAATAGCCTGAAACAAAACGGCTGGCGAGGCCGATATGCCGGAATATCTGGCACAGTGTCCATGCCATATCACGGCAGGAGCCTTTCTTTTCGGCGAATAACTGTTCCGGCGAATAAACGCCGGGATCAAGCCGGATAGTATATTCAAGCGACTGATTTAACTGCTGATTAAGATATACCAGCAGGTCTAAAGTTATCTCGCCGTTCTTGCCCTGCATTCTTTGTTCTATCCAGCTTTTCAGCAGTGGGCCGTTCTCTTTTATATCGAGATAGGTGTTCAGTTCGTTCCTGGTTACATCGTCATATTGAAAAGGCCATTGTTCATATTTTTTATCAATGAAGAAATCGAACGGGTTGATGGTCTTTATCTCGGCCTTGAGGTCAACCTCTATTTTGAATTCGGTCACCTTGCCGTTCAGCACTACATTGGCGACATGATTGCCGAAGATGTCCTGATACCAGTTAAGAAAATGATCTGCCGGTTCTATCCCGAAGCTATAGGATTTAACCGGAACCTTATTATGAGGGGAAGGGCGCAGGCGTATCTGCTGTGGACTTAATGAAACAGGCCGGTCATATTTGTAATGAGTTATGTGGGTAATGCCTACGGTAATTGTCATTTTCTTTAACTCCTAATATGTTCTTAATAGAAACTTAAAAATATTAAAACAACTAATTAGGTTACAGGTGAGGGGTTACAGGTTATATCTCTCACCTGTAACCTATAACCTGTAACCTTCAGTATATGAAAAACTTTTTATTTGCGCTTTCTATCGATGTTGTTTCCAACCCCTATGTGGATTTTCCTAAAAATGTTGTGGTTGAACATCTTGGCAGGAAAGTGAGCGGTTCCGGCATAGCGTGGTATACCGCTGATGAGAACGCCGCAACCATAGTAAAAGACCCAAAATCATTCGCAGAGGTCGGTCGTCCGCAGATAATCGATGACAGGAACTCATTCCGTTCCACCAGCTTCATGATGCACTTAAACGGCGCTTCATGGAACCCGACCCCGCAGGATACCGAGCCATATGTAAAGGCGGTGGGCAAAAAGGACTGGATATGGATGCATCAGGGCAGCCTTGATATGCAAAAGCTTCGCAAGAAACACAACCAGTTCTCCGATAATTTCTATGAACCGCTTGGCAATACAGATTCCGAGCTGGCGTTCTGCATAATCCTCAATCGCGTTACCAGCTGGAAGGTAAAAAAACTTGCGGATATAGGCTGGGATAAACTGCATGAATGGTTCAAGGAACTTAACCAGCTTGGCACCGCTAATTTCTTCCTTTCTGATGGTAATACCATGGTTGTATATCGCGGTCTTGATGGTGAGAATGCGCTTTACAAGCAGCGCATAAAACCGCCTTACGAAAGTATATCCCTGCAAAATGCCGATGCCGGGTTCCTGATGGATTTCCGCAAGGAATCAAATAATTTACGCACGGTCTATGCATTTTCAACCCTGCCGGTTACGCAGGAAGGTTATACCGAACTTAAAAAAGGCCAGATGGTGGTCGCCAAGAAAGCGATGTTGAAATGGAACAGCCATTCCAGCAACCGCAAATTCGAGAGGATGGAAGGGTATGAGAACCCGCAGCAGGCCCAGTCGAAAATACAGGGAATAATGCCTGCGAATAAACTATTCACACTACTAAAGCCGGATTACAGCGCCGCGAATGAATATATAAACATGCAGAACGAGGTCTCGCGCCTGATGCGCATCACGCACGAAACTACCTATAATTATACTGAAACTATTGAGCGCTCTGAGCATATATTCCGTATGATACCGATGAATAACCGTTTCCAGCAGGCTCTGGAATATTCTTTTGATATCTCGGTGCCGGGCCGGAAGATAACATATCGCGATGTATTCAATAACGATGTCATCCACATGAACATTGAAACGCCATATAATGAACTGAAGATAAAAAGTCAGGCGATAGTCCGTATCCATAAAATAGATGCCGAGGATTTTTCTGACCCGCTGCGTAAAACCAGCATACCCGCCGCATGGATGCCGTGGCAGCGCCAGATGATGGAGCCTTTTCTGCTACCACAGGAATTGCCGGAAACTCAACTGCGCGAACTTAACGAATACGCCATGAGCTTCGCTGAGCGCAATGATTTCCATTTATTTGAAACGCTGGCGGATATCAACCGCACCATCTATGAGGATTACTTATACAAACAGGGTGTTACCGATCTTAACACATCCGCGTTTGAAGTTTATGTGAACCGTCAGGGCGTATGTCAGGATTTCGCCAACTTGCTAATATGTATGGCACGATTACTGAACATTCCCGCCAGATACCGCGTAGGTTACATCTACACCGGTGCCGATTATTCCAACAAGATCCAATCCGAAGCCACCCACGCATGGGCCGAACTATACATCCCATATGTAGGCTGGCGCGGCTTCGACCCCACCAACGGCAAAATGGTAGATCTCGATTACATCAGGGTCGCCTCCGGCCGCAACTTCATGGATGCCACCCCGACAGAAGGAACATTATATAAAGGTGGTGGTGGGGAAGAGACGTTGAAGGTTACGGTGCAGACGGAAGTTCTGGAGGGATAAGGTAATTCCTCAGCTCTTGACTGAGGAATCCCATGATCTTTTGTATTTATTATGCGCTAATTTTTTGGCTTAGCTGAACACCCAGATCTTTAACGTATGATTTTAGATTATTATGTCCGAGTTGAGTTCCAAAATCCACCAGCTTTGCGATGCCGTTCATACAGCCATCAGCCTTTTCCTGTGCGGTAGGATCTTTCCTATCCTTACTTGCCTGAATTGCTGCAAATTTTAATTTTGGAGCTTTTATTCTATCATTCATAGCGATGTCTTTTTCTGCATCTTTTTTGTACCCTTTATATCTTTCAACAAGCCCATCTATTTCTTTTTTTATAGCTTCTTTAACAGAGGATGGATTTGTTTTATTTAGTTCTTTAACCTCTGCCTTGGCAAGCTCAATGGCCTCTGGGCCAAAGTTTTTGGTTCTTGAATAAATTGCATAGGTATTTACTTCAAGAAGTTCGGCTAATTTTATAGGATCAGTTTCGATATTGGTCGTAGCATTGCTTCCAGTAGTCATAGGTAACCCCCATTAGATTTGATAAATAGTCGCCCATTGTATGAAAATAAGGCGTAGAAGTCAAACGGATATTTGATTTATTTTTATTCTGTTTGATGTAGGCAATAAACCGGAACCTTTGATATATAATCATAATATAACTGCCCCTTAATTCCCAAAATCACCCTTGCCAATCAATTTGTTGTGAGATATAAACCCAGACCTTATTATCAACGAACTAGATTCCAGATTCTAGATTCTAACAACTGAATTTGTATGTCAGAAAATTTATTCCAGAAGATACTAGGCTATTTTTCCAGCGATATCGCGATAGACCTTGGTACAGCCAACACTCTTGTATATGTAAAAGGCAAGGGCATACTTATCAATGAACCTTCCGTGGTGGCTCTTGAGATCCGTGATGGCAAGAAATACCCATATGCATTTGGCATGCAGGCTAAAATGATGTTAGGCCGTACACCAACGGGAATTGAGGCTCTGCGCCCACTTCGTGATGGTGTGATAGCCGATTTCAAAGGCGCTGAGGAAATGATAAAACACTTTATCCGCTCCGTCCATAAAGGCAAAAATTTCGCTGGCCCGCTTATTGTTATATGCGTTCCTTCCTCCTCAACCCCGGTTGAGCGTAAAGCGATACAGGATGCAGCATCTTCCGCCGGTGCGCGTGAGGTATTCCTTATTGAAGAACCAATGGCGGCAGCAATTGGTGCCGGCCTTCCGGTTAATGAGCCAAAAGGTTCAATGGTCGTTGATATCGGCGGTGGTACTACCGAAGTTGCGGTGATATCCCTTGGTGGTATCGTGCTTGCAAAATCCACTCGTGTAGGTGGTGATTCAATGGATCAGGCCATCATAAACTATATCCGTAAATATCATAATCTTCTTATCGGTGAATCCACCGCTGAGGAAATTA
>CAYRJW010000010.1:28805-37287 GCA_964424715.1 uncultured Rickettsiales bacterium
TAAAAAGAAGATCGGTTCCGCTATCGTTCCTGCACAGGGCGAGGGCGATGTCACCACCATAAAAGGCCGTGATCTTGTTAATGGTGTTCCAAAAGAGATAGAACTTTCCCAGCGCCAGATCGCCGAAAGCCTTCAGGAACCTGTGAACCAGATCCGCGAAGCCGTCCACGATGCCCTAGAAAAAACCCCGCCTGAACTTTCATCCGACATAGTAGAGCGCGGCATAATCCTCACCGGCGGCGGCGCATTACTGCGCGATATGGATGTATTACTCCGCGAATCAACCGGCCTGCCGGTATTCCTGGCCGAAAACCCGCTTCACTGCGTTGCGATAGGTACTGGTACTGCGTTGGAAGATCGTAAGAACTTTAAAACGGTATTGTTCAAACAAGAATAGTAGTTTTAAGTTGTCAGTTTTTTGCCGATAGGGTAAAAACTTTTGATGCTGTCAGAAATTCTAAATAATCCGCAATCGCTGGAACAGGTTGTTCTCTATTCGCTTATCGCGATGATATTTGTAATGGCGGTTCTGCTGGTGCTTTATGCCACCAAGGCGGAAAAGTTCGAGCGGCTGTATGATTATACCAACAAAGAAGCCCGGCTGCTGGCGCGGCTTAAGAATACTTATGAGAAAGAGCTGAAAACATTTGCCAATCTGATGGACGAGATAACTTTTCCGATATGGCAGCGGGATAAGGATCTGAACATTATATATTGTAACACCCGCTTTTGTGAGATCACCGGGGAGATCCGGGAAAATATCATTGAAAAAAGCAATATCGAACTGTTCCGCGATAGTCAGGAGGTTTCCTCTCGTGCGATGAAAACGGGGCAGGTGCAGGTGATGGAGCAGAATATCGTGATAGCCGGTTCCAACACGCTTAACCAGGTGGTCGAGATACCTATCAGCGATAAATCCTCGGCATTTTCGGCAAAGAACGGCACTATAGGTTTCGCGCTGAACCTTGTGGAATTGCAGAACACCCGCGAACGGCTAAAATTCAACCTTGAACTCCAGAAGAGATTGCTGGAATCGCTGAATTCCGCGGTGGCGATATATGGCGTTAACCAGAAGCTGGAATATTATAACCGTGCCTTCGTGGAATTATGGAAGCTGGATGAGGACTGGCTGAAGACATACCCGTCATACGGTGAGATACTCGAAGCCCTGCGCGAAAAGCGCAAACTGCCGGAGCAGGCGGATTTCGCATCGTTCAAGCGCGATAATATAAATATGTTCTCCAACCTCATCAGCAAGAAGGAAGATTATTATTACTTAAGTGATGGCAAAGTTTTAAAGATAATCATAATCCCATACCAGAACCGTGGACTGCTATTCTATTACGAGGATATGACCGGCCAGCTTTCGCTGGAGCGATCGTATAACACGCTGGTATCGGTGCAGAAATATACGCTGGATAACCTGAATGAGGCCGTGGTGGTGTTCTCGGAGAATGGCCGGATAGAACTGTTTAACCCTAATTTCCTTAGCCTGTGGGGCTTTACTGAAAGTTTTGTAAGGTCGGAACCTCATGTTTCGCGCGTGCTGGATGAGATGATGGGACAATGCAGCGTTGAGAGTTCGGCGGAGTTCAAGGAAAATTTCATCACCGCGCTGCAATCGCGCTATACTTCCGAAAGGAAGATATTGCGCAATGATGGCAAGATACTGGTGGAAAGATTCTCGCCTCTGCCGGATGGTGCTTCGCTGGTGACATATTTCGATATCACCGATAAGGAAAATGTTGAACGCAGCCTGCGCGCTGAGAAAATGGCCTATGAGGAAGCTGATAGAATAAAGACCAATTTCCTTGGTAATGTATCGTATGAGCTGCGCTCGCCGCTTACTTCCATAATGGGTTTCGCGGAAATGATGCTGCAGATGTATGCAAGCAAGCTCGATCCAAAATCGAAGGAATATATACAGGCCATTCACGAATCATCGATAACGCTGAAGCATCTTATCGATAATATCATAGATGTATCCTCACTTGATGCCGGCTATGTTTCACTGGATATCAAAAAAACCGGGGTTATGGAGATAATCGGCCCGGTAATTACATCGCTTAAGCCGGATTCTGATGAAAAAAAGATCACTGTAAAATTAAAGCTTGATGAGAATACCGGCCAGATAAAGGCTGACAGACTCAGGATGCAGCAGGCGTTAACTTCTATACTCAGCTTCTCCGTCTCTATGGGCAAGAAAAATTCCGAGATAGGGATAGTCATAAACAAGGTGGAGAAGCGCCTGTATATGGTAATAGAATATGAGGGAACCCCGGTTACGGAAAAAGATATCCCGCTTATATTTGACCAGTTCTATAAAATAAATTCTGATGACGTAGGTTCGAACGGACTGGGCCTGTATCTGGCGAAAAGGATAATAGAACTTCATGCCGGCTTTGTAATGGTTGAATCTGAGGCCAGACACGGTACAAAATTTATTATTGATATTCCCGTTTCATAAATGAAAGAATTCATTATCAGATCTGCCGAAGAGATGAAGGTATTTGCCGGGGATATTGCTTCGCGCGCTGAACCGGGCGATGTTTATTGTCTGGCCGGTAACCTTGGGGCAGGGAAGACCACATTCGCGCAAGGGTTCATAAGCTCGCTGCAGGACACAAAAGAACCGGTCACAAGTCCTACATTTAATCTGGTGCAGATATATAAGACTGCAAGATTCCCGGTCTATCACTGCGATTTTTACAGGCTGAAAAGTGAAAATGAATTCATGAATCTCGGCCTCGAAGACGCCTTTGATTCCGCCGTAACATTAATAGAATGGCCGGAAATGATAGGCGGATTTTTGCCTGAGGGTAGTAAGTATATTAAGATAGAGATGCTGCAGGATGGTACGCGTAAAGTTACTATTAACTAAGAAAGCTTCCCCCTCGCCCCTCAAGGGAGAGGACAAGGATCACTTCAGCATCCCATCCAGCTTCCCAGCTGCATCCAGCGCATAAGTATCATCGCAGCCGCCGATATGAACGCCATTCACGAATATCTGCGGAACGGTCTTCCTTCCGCCACTTTTTTCCATCATTTCGGCGCGGAGTTCATCAGATGTGGTAACATCTATTTCCCTGATGATCTCATAGCCTTTTCTTTTAAATAATTCTTTTGCCTTAACGCAGTAAGGGCAATAAGTCGTGGTGTACATTACTATATTTGCCATAGCCAATTGCTGATTTTTGTTTATAATAGATACAACCTAAACAAAATCTTAAGTTAGTAAAATGAAAATATCAAATAAACATCATTCCGGATTTACGCTGGTGGAAATGGCTATCGTGATAGTTGTTATCAGTATACTGGTAGGCGGGATAATGGCGGGCACTGACCTTATAAAATCCAGCAAAACATCAACCGTCATAACAGAATTATCCTCTTATGATCAGGCGAAGCGTGATTTCATGGATAAATATAAATTCCGCCCTGGCGATATGCCGCAGCCTTATCTGGATGATAGCTTTACCGGCAACGCAGCGGATGATTGTTCCCTGGGTAGTTTAGGCAATGGTGTATTGGATGCCGATGAAGAACTTGACCTCGCATGGTTACAGCTTTCCTACGCCGATATGATAAAAGATAAAATAGATTTTGACCCATGTACCGCAGGTGGCCGGATACCGGGAACCCACAGGCCGGTCTCTGCCAATGATGCGGCGCTGGGATATACATTCGGCAATACCATGACCATAGTTGTAGCTGGTGGCGGTTCAGCTGGAACTAAAGGGTTCCAGCATTATCTGAGGGTTGGTAAAATGTCCGCAGCCGCCGATAATGAATTAAGCGCCGGTGGTCTGACCGTAGAAACCCACAGGAACATCGATGCCAAGATAGATAAGCCGGACACCCCGTTCTCCGGCAAATATGTTGTTGATGAGGAATGTATAGACGCTGTCGGCGCATATGAGGCTGATTCAACCGATGCTATCTGTACAGGTAATCTGGTTGAGATAGAAGAGCAGGACAGTACAAAATTCTAATAATGATCTGAAATCATGGCAAAACAAAAAAACAAATACAACAACCTTGCGCAGCTTGGCAAAGCCGCGAAGATACCTAACTCACCGGAAGCTGCAAAGCTTGAGAAAGTGCCTAACCCGCATCCGGATGTTGATTATTTCGTGCGATTCACCTGCCCGGAATTCACCTCACTCTGCCCGGTGACCGGCCAGCCTGATTTTGCGCATATCGTTATAGATTATGTCCCGGGAAAATTCCTGCTTGAAAGCAAATCACTGAAATTTTTCATGTTCTCCTTCCGCGACCACGCCGGCTTCCATGAAGAATGTACGGTTGAGATAGCTAAAAGAATCTCCAGTTTCATCAAACCCAAATTCCTCCGCATAGGCGGCTACTGGTACCCCCGCGGCGGCATCCCTATCGACATATTCTTCCAGCTAGGCACCTTACCAAAGAACGTATGGCTACCGGAACAGGGCGTTCCAACCTATAAGGGCAGGGGATAAGGAGTTAACTAAAAAATCCTTGCAACATAAACTTTGAGCATTTAATAATCTGGTTTGAAATTACAAAACCAAAGCGCGATAAAAATATGAAAATCACTCCACAGGTAAAAGATATACTTTCAAAATATGAAGGTGAGAGCAATCAGGTAAAGGAAAATCTTGCCAGCATTTTAATGCAGGGCAAACTGGGCGGAACAGGTAAGCTTGTTATCCTGCCGGTCGATCAGGGTATGGAACATGGCCCGGATGCGAGTTTCGGCATGAATCCGGATGCTTACGATCCTCATTATCATTACAAGCTTGCCATAGATGCGGGGCTTTCGGCTTACGCTTCAGTTTATGGTATGTTACAGGCGGGCGTTGATTCCTTCCGCGGGCAGATACCTACTATCCTGAAGGTTAACAGCTCTAATTTATTATATACCGGCACTCCTGATCAGGCCATAACCGGCTCGGTGAAAGATGCGATAAAGCTTGGCTGTGCGGCTATCGGTTTCACTATCTATCCCGGTTCTGATAAGTCTGTTGACCAGTTCGAGGAGATACAGGAAATGGCCGAGGAAGCCAAAGCTAACGGCCTTGCGGTTGTTATATGGTCATACGCACGCGGCGGCACGCTTACCAAGGAAACTGAAACAGCGGTGGATGTTATCTCCTACGCGGCGCATATCGCAACTTTACTTGGTGCGCATATAATAAAAGTTAAACCTCCAACGGCAGTTCTTGGCGTAGATAAAGCCAAAAAAGCTCTTGCCGGATATGATTTCTCCACCCTTACAAAACGCATCGCCCATGTGCGCAAAGCCTGCTTCGATGGCCGCAGGATAGTAGTATTCTCTGGCGGCGATGCCAAAGATGCCCCATCCCTCCTGAATGAGATCCGCGAGATCCGCGACGGCGGCGGCAACGGCTCCATAATCGGCCGCAACGCCTTCCAGCGCCCAAGGGCGGAAGCGCTTACGCTGCTTGGTGATATTGTGGATATTTATCTGGGGAAGAAATAGCTATTTATATAACGCCAGGGGTTTCACTGCTACACCATCCTTATCAGTTAAATGGTCGGAGTGCTTTGCGATCATTGATTTTATCATGGCATCCTTATCAACCCAGATATCTTCATCTTTCAGATTTTTAAGATAGGATCTTCCGCCCTCTGCTTCTTTCAGGTCATTTATCGAAATAAGATCTGTGGCCACCGCGTGATCAATGAATTTCTGAAACTGTTTTTCATCTGTAACGAAAAGAACGACACCGTTTTTGTGGCCTCTGGAGTAATCGGGTCTATGGGTTATATTAGCATCCACACCAATTCTCCTGAAATCATCTCTGATCATGGCAAAGGCATTTTTTTGATTCGCTTTAAAAAATCCTTTTTGATGCTGTTTATCGGTATCAGTTTCCTGGAAGTCATAATACTTCTCGGCAAGAGCATTTTTATTAAGGTACAGACCTGTGATCTCGGAAAGATTTATCATCACTGCCTTTACGGGTTTTGTATATATTATATCATCCAGAAAATCAGGTATCTTATCTTCACTAAGATTAAATGAACTTAAAACATATTTTGTATCTTTTTTGAATTTATCTTTGAGATACTGAACATTCTGTTCGTGTATGTCTATATCCATAATGCCATTTCGCTGGCGTATCACATTCAAGCTATCCAGATCATTTTTGTAGGCAGTGATAGTTTTCTGCAAGCCACCATTTTTCACATAGAAATCATGATATGCGCTTAACAGGTAATCGCATGATAATTTGGGAACTGGCTTAGAGCATTGGTCTTCCAGTTTCTCCTTAAGAGCGTTAGCTTGTTCGGCGGAGCCTATTATTGTCGCTCCATGCCCCATTGAACCCATAATACCTCTTAAATTATTTATATATTTACTGTTTTAACCAAAACCATTATACCACAAAAGGATTAATAAATCGTTAAATAAAGAACAAAATTTTATTTATGCACTTCAATATCTTAACAATATTCCCCGAAATGTTTCCCGGTGTTCTGGGGCAATCTCTTGCTGGAAAAGCGCTGGAGAAAGGGCTTTGGGGGTATGAGGCCATAAACCTGCGGGATTTTGCGCTGGATAAGCACAAGACCGTGGATGATACGCCATATGGCGGTGGTGCGGGGATGGTGATGAAGGCGGATGTTCTGAGTCGCGCGGTTGAATATACTATTGAAAAACAATCAAAAAATTTCAGTTTAGATACAAAGCCAAAAATAATCTACCCATCCCCCCGTGGGGCGCTGCTTACGCAGGCGAAGATCGAGGAATTCACCGCCCATAAAAACCTCACTATCCTGTGCGGCCGGTATGAGGGCGTAGACCACAGAGTGCTTGAAAAACATGGCATTGAAGAGGTTTCCATCGGGGATTATATCCTTTCCGGCGGCGAGGTTGCGGCGATTGTTATAATTGATGCTTGCATTCGTAAATTGAATGGTGTAATAGGAAACCCCCAAACGCACTCGGAAGAGAGTTTTAGTGAAGGTAAATTCAGGAATTTGCTTGAATATCCGCACTATACAAGGCCTGAGAGATGGGAGGGAATGTCAGTTCCGGAGGTGCTAAAGAACGGTAACCACGCGCTGATAGAGAAATGGAGACTGGAACAGGCAGAAACCGCTACAAAGCAAAGAAGGCCTGATCTCTGGAAGAAATATAAAGAAAGTTAGTTGTTCGTTGCTCGTTTTTCGAAATTGGCGAAAAACAAAAAACGGAAAACGAAAAACAAAAAACGGAGCTAAATTATGAATAAACTGCAAATATTTGAAGCTGAACAGGTTACCAAAGCTGTTGAAGGCAAAGCGATCCCTGATTTTAAAAGCGGCGACACTGTAAAAGTTAACTACCGTATCATCGAAGGTGATAAAGAACGTATCCAGGCTTACCAGGGCGTTTGCATCTCCCGCAAGAATGCTGGTGTTAATTCCGCGTTCACCGTTCGTAAAATTTCAGATGGCGAAGGCGTTGAAAGGGTTTTCCCTCTATACAGCCCGCGTATCGCTTCTATCGAAGTTACCCGCAAAGGTTCCGTTCGCCGCTCTAAACTTTACTACCTGCGCGAACTTTCCGGCAAATCCGCCCGCATCAAAGAAAAACTAGGCAAACAAGGCCTCGATTCCGTTGTTGCAGATAAAAAAGCTGAAGCTGAAAGCGCTGAGTAGTTTTAGGTAAAATATTCTAAGAAAAACCCGGTTATTTGCCGGGTTTTTTTATTGCTCTTTACTTACGCTTATGATACAACTTGGCTAACGTAAAATCTAGGGGGATATACATGTCTAAAACAAGTAATTTTCTTTGGGCGTTGCGTGTAGCAGCAGCTGCTGCTGTATCTAGCGGGTGTGGTCCAAGTGGTTCCAGTGAGCAGGAGTCCACAATGTGTGTTACGATTGATAGTGCAACTAAAACAACGATTACAACAACCAATCAAAACGAAATAACCTTCTCTAATAAGAAGGTTCGAGTGATAGAATGGATGAGAGTGGGCGCTGATAAGGGTAGTTGTGGTACCCCACGCAATGTTTACGCTGTAGAGTGGGTGGGTGAAAAAAATTTCAGGGGTAAAGATAGCATTTCATTATTGCAGGTGGGTGTAGATTTTGAAGATAAGAAAAGGCTTATTGCAGGAAGGGAATATGTGATATCAGGCACAAGTGTTGTAGATAATGCTGCAGGGGGCAGGATAACTACTTTTAACAAAACTCCGAAGCTATTACCAGAACTGACCATAAATCAAGAAACCAGTACAAATTCTCTAAAAGATACTACTGTTCTTGCAAAAAAATAAGGTGCTGTTCTAGTTAGGAGTGGAATTAACTTTAAAGGCATAGAGCTGTTAAAAGAAAACAACATTGGCGGTGCTCGTACCATATAATTAATGCCATTTACATTCTGCCTTATTTACATTATATAAAAACCACAAAAAACTCTGTGTCATTCCCGCGCAGGCGGGAATCCAGCAGGGCGTTTAGAAAAAACTGGTTACAAAACATTATT
>CAYRJW010000010.1:37297-37773 GCA_964424715.1 uncultured Rickettsiales bacterium
GCCGGATGGCACTTGCCTTATCTATATCGACAGGCACTTGGTGCATGAGGTTACTTCGCCGCAGGCGTTCGAGGGGCTGCGTATGGCGGGGCGTAAGGTGCGTCAGGTAAATAAAACCTTGGCAGTGGCCGATCATAACATACCGACCATAGCGGCGGATAGAAAAGCGGGGATAAAAGACCCGGAATCCCGCACGCAGGTTGAAACGCTGGAAGCAAACTGCGCGGAATTCGGTGTGCCTTATTTTACGGTGAATGATGAACGTAACGGCATTGTGCATATAGTCGGGCCGGAGCAGGGGTTTACCCAGCCGGGCATGACCATTGTCTGTGGTGATTCGCATACATCAACCCACGGCGCGTTCGGCTCGCTGGCGTTCGGTATCGGTACTTCTGAGGTGGAACATGTGCTTGCCACCCAAACCCTTATCCAGAAACGCGCAAAGAATATGCGTATAAATGTTGAAGGAACACTTG
>CAYRJW010000011.1:0-21518 GCA_964424715.1 uncultured Rickettsiales bacterium
TATTTAGATTGTAAGGGGTATTTTACAATAAACTTTAGCGAGAGCTCGGTAAATTTATGAGCTTGTTACTGGCGACACTTGCCACACCGCCATAAAACAGGCCCCTTTTCAGGGGCTTTTTTTATGGCGGAAAGCGAGCGGGATAAAAAACCCTTGTTCAACAATTTTTGACACATCAAAAATTGGACGCAGCATGCGCCCCAAAGGGGTGAGCTTTCCCCAGGGAAAGCGAATCAATCCCTTCCTGCGCTGGTGGTACGGCTGGATTCCAGCTTTCGCTGAATAATACCAACTAACCTACTGATTTAAATCACAATAAAAATCCGCACTTGGTTAACACTTTTTTAACCTTTTTGTGGTATAATCTAAAAAAACAAAAACATGAGGAATATTATGACCAAAATAAATATTGAAGGATTAGATAAAAGTTTGATTTTGGCATCTTTATACAATGCTGCAAAGTTCAAGGATGAGGTACATTTTTTTGATACTACCCCGGTAACCGCCGATTGGGCGGCAAATTTTCTGGTCAGTCATTCTAAACTTAGCAACATGCAAGGAAAAGCTATAATGGTAGATTTATCAGGCAGCGAACTTGATATAAGTGAATATGATAAATTTAATGGCGCAGGAAAAGGCGCACAGGCAATAGAGCGAGTGAAAACATTTGTACACAATGATGGTCCGCTTGAAGAAAAAAGAGGCGCGGAATATCGTGGTAATGGCGCCGCTACCTTTAGAAACATGACTTATCGCGAAGGTAAAGAGGCTTTAGACTACATTAAGCAGATAGAAACAAAGCCCGAAACAAAAACAACAATATTAGGTAATGCTCTCCGGTCAGTAAATAAACCAAAATTTGCTAAAAAAGTTGATGAACTATGGTTTGGTAATAAATAATCTCGAGTGAGCCATTCCAATCACTCGATCTCCCACATCACCTCTTTCAACACCCCCAGATGCCCCTCATAATTCTTCCATCTTTTCATAGAATTACTATAGATCGGCTGCCTTACCTGCCACACGCTGGAGGTTCTGACCACGCGGGGGTTTTTGTGTGGGGTTAGGCAAGCTTCTTCCCAGTTCAGGCCGATAAAATCGAGTATCGTGTCGGTTACCTGTTTTGTATCTTTTACTGTATCCTCATAGTTTATCTCAAGCATTTTTGTAGGCAGAGCGTTCCTCCAATGTTCCATTACTCTTAGATAATCCCTGTAATAATCAGCGATATTCTTCAGATCGAATGAGTAGCTATATTGCAGATCGAAGCACTGGAAATAGTTGGAAAGCGCTGTATCAAGCGGATCACGGGTGCAGTGGATTATTTTTGCGTTCGGGAATAATTTTGTTATAAGGCCGATGAAACGGAAATTTATCGGGTGTTTATCTATTATATACGGGCTTTTCGGGTCAACATCGCGTTGCAGCAGGGCTTCATAATCCTTTACCAGCCTGTCGGATATATCGGATGTTAAATGTCTTGCGGCGTACGGATAGTTAATATTATTACCAACCTGTTCCCGCAAACTGGTTGCCGCCTCCATGATACCGGTAAGCTCACCGGCAGCGGCAACTTTGGAGTGGTTAGAGAGAATATTGGCCACAAGAGTAGTGCCTGATCTTGGCATACCAACAACAAATATCGGCTGGTTACTTTCTGATGCGAATGAGAACGGCCTTGAAAGGAACTCCTTATCAAAGACCTTCATGATATTATCGCTGGCACGGCTTAATTCCCCGTGATCATGAGAGATTTTTTTGTTACAGATGTCATTACCCTGCCAGAAATATTCAAAAGCATCATCATACAACCCGCAATCATCATATATCTTGGCAAGCGCGAAACAGAGACGCTCCCTGCTCTCGCTTTGATCATCATTATCCTTTAAAAGGTTCAATATGTGTTTTACATCCTTGTTATCGGCAGTTTTATATTTAACTATCTGGACAAGGCTGTGAATGGCGTTCGGAAAATGTGGTATCAGTGAGATAGCCTTTCTGAACATCTGCTCGGCCTCTTTCATATCGCCTTTGGCTGCAAGGGAATTACCAAGATTCTGATATGCGAAAGCGTAATCCGGCTGGATCTTAATGGCTTTGGTACAAAACTCTATTGATTCATTTATCTTGCCAATATCAAATTTCAAAAGACCAAGGTTATTCAAAGTGGCGGCATGGTCAGGACAGGCAGAAAGGATAAGCTTATATATCCTCAGCGCTTCACCATAGTTGCGTGCGCATTGATGCTGTACTGCCAAAGGGAATATGTCCTCATAGTTAGGCGCACCGGAAAACCGTACCTGTGGTTCTTCAGTCTGTTCAGACCATGAATGATATTTCTGGTTGCTGTATATACTTTCCTCCGGAGATTCATCGTTATATCCAGAATTGGTACAGCATGATTATTAAGACAGCGTGAATGACCTATTAAATCTTGCTCATAAACAACCTACCCTATAGTCAGGCATATTTTATGCAGCATCTATCTGAGATTGTGCGCTCAATTGCACCTTAGGTAAGGTAACGGTAAATACAGTGCCTTTATCAGTTATACTTTCCACCGATACGCTCCCGCCATGTGCAACGCATATAGAATTAACGATGGAAAGGCCAAGCCCGGAGCCACCGAATGAGCGGGAACGCACCTTATCAACGCGGTAGAAGCGCTTAAAGATATGCGCCAGATGCGGCTCAGGTATGCCAATACCCGTATCAGCTACGGTAATATGAACTTTTTTATCACGACTGAATGCCCTTATCATTATACTGCCTTTTTCAGGTGTATATTTTATCGCATTATCCAGAAGATTAACAACCACCTGCTTTATACGCGCAGGATCACCTTCAGTGATGACATTTCCTTCATCTATAACATTAAGCGTGATATTTTTTTCCTGCGCCAGCAAGTTCATCTGCTCAGTGGTAGATATAACAAGCTGCCCGAGATCAAAAGCCTTATGGCCTACCTTAGCCTCACCCGCTTCCAGCCTGGCGATAGTGAGCAGACCTTCAGTGATAGCGGTCAGGCGCTCAGTTTCTCCAAGCACCGTACCTATCTGCTCACGCACATCTTCGGGAAGATGGGACTGGTTAAAGATAAGCTCCAGCTCACCACGCATTACCGTAAGGGGCGTTCTTAATTCGTGCGAAACGTCAGCGGTAAAACGGGTAGCCTGCTGGAAGGCATCGTGGAGCCTCGTTATCATGCGATTAAGCGCCAGCGATAAATGTTCTAGCTTATCACCGGTAGACGGCACTGGCAGCCTGTTGCTGAGATTCTGCAAACTGATATTCTCTGCTGCATTCATGATCTCGGTAACGGGAGAAAGCGAACGCTGCACCAGTAGATAAGCCCCACCAGCCGCCAGCAACAACAGCATGGGAAAGCCCAGCACAAAGGTTATAAGCAGCTCTTGCAGCGTGATCCTGATTATAGTATCGGCAAATCCGGCCTCTATAATATAGTCCTTATCCTTGCCCAAAGAAACTATGGTACTGGCTATATAGAGTTTTCCGCCATTAACGGTATCTTCACTTCGCTGGTTAGGAAACGGGCCTGTAACAGGGCCAAGATCAGTAGAGTTAAAGCTGAGATCTTTTGGTATGCCGGAAACATAGATTAGTTTTCCATCCTTGCCGGTTATCCTAATAAAGCGATTATTACTTTCCGGCGCATATACGGCCTTTATATCCTCTATCATCCTGGCCTTACCGATCCGTGGCATCCTCAGCACCATATCATCCGCCACCTGGGATGCCCGACGCATAAGGCCATCCTGCAGATAAGATACCATATAATGTTGTAGCCCTATGTAAGTGTATACGGCAAAAGCCAATGCCAGTGTGCCAAGCAACATCGTATGCAAGAGCATCAACCGTATATGCAAGGCCCGTGGGTTTATCATACTACTATTTCATCGCTCATACGGTAGCCTACACCGCGTACCGTATGGATAAGCTTCTGCTTATGCCCCTCATCAACTTTTGAGCGCAACTGTTTTACATATACATCCACGATGTTGGTAAGACCTTCAAAGCTCTGGTCCCAGACATGCTCAACTATCATGGTGCGTGATAATACGCGGCCTGCATTCAGCGCCATATATTCCAGCAGGGAATATTCCTTGGCGCTCAGGTCGATACGTTTCCCGGCACGCTTTACCAGATGGGCAAGACGCTCTATCTCAAGATCAGCGATCTTGAGGGAGCTAGAATAATTACTCTGGCCACGGCGCATCAGCGCTTTTATGCGGGCCTGAAGTTCGGCAAATGAGAATGGCTTTGTAAGGTAATCATCCGCACCGGCATCAAGATGCATGACCTTATCGTTTATTGAATCTTTGGCGGTAAGCATCAATACAGGTGTGCGCTGTTTATTCCTGCGCATCTGCTGCAATATTTCCGTACCGCTCATCTCCGGCAGCATCACATCAAGTATCACCAGATCATACTGGTATGATGTGGCAAGTTCCATACCGGTATTGCCGGTATCAGCCTCGTCAACGGCAAAGCCATCATCACGCAGGCCCCGCGATATGAATCGGGAAACATTCTTTTCATCTTCAACTAATAAAATGCGCATATGAACTAAACCTTTTTATTCAAAACTATATGTGGTTTTAATAATGATTACATAAATGTAAAATTAAATTCTATTAATACAAAATTTACCTGAACTATCCAGCCTTTTTATTCAGAATGATCATTCCAAGAATAGCTGAAAAAATGGAACCAGCGAGAACACCAAGTTTTGCCTCCTCAATAAAGACGGGATCAAGGAATGCGAGCTGGCTTATGAAAAGACTCATGGTAAAACCGATGCCGGATAATACCGACACCGCATAAATATCCTTCCATGTTGCGGATTCCGGCAGGTTTACGAATTTAAATCTTACCAACAGCCAGATGGAGCCGAATATACCTATTTGTTTACCTATAAATAATCCGCAGGCAACACCAAGTGCAACAGGGCTTAATACCATTGAAACATCAAACCCCTTTAACATTACCCCCGCGCTTACAAAGGCGAATAACGGAAGTATAAAGAATGATACCCACGGATGTAATTTCTGCATTGCCTCATTCAGCGGTGAAACTTTACTATCAGCCCCCCTTAACGGAATAAGCAACCCGGTTATGACACCGGCTATGGTAGTGTGTATCCCGGCATACTCAAGTAAAACAACAAGCACCGAGCCAGCCACCAGATACGGCCATATAATTGATACATCTTTTTTATTCATGGCATACATCCCTACTGTTACAACAGCGGAAAGCAGCAGATAAAAACTATGTACACCGGTACTATAGAAGAATGCGATTATCAATATCGCTCCCAGATCATCAAATATTGCAATGGCCAGCAGCAATATTTTTATCGAAGGCGGAACAGATCGGCCAAAAATACTAAGCACGCACAAGGCAAAGGCTATATCGGTAGCTGAAGGAATGGCCCAGCCACTTTTGGTAGCAAGTATATCTGCATTGAATATCGTGTATATGATGGCCGGAACCGCCATCCCTGCAACAGCGGCCAAAAAAGGCAATACTATCTGGTCACGCTTGGAAAGAAAGCCTTCCAGCATCTCTTTTTTCAGTTCCATCCCTACTACAAAGAAGAACAGCACCATCAGCAGGTCTTTTGTGATATCTTTTATACTGGCTGAAATTCCGATGGAAGCGGCAGAGAATTTATAGGAGATCAATTGCTCATAGAATCCGGATAATTGCGAGTTAGCCAGAATTATAGCTATCATAGCGGCAATTATCATCAGGATACCGGAGGCAGATTCCAGCCGGATGAACTCCTGTAATTTCACTGAGATATTATTTTTTATAAGATCTTTCATTCCCATCTATTTCAAATAATTCGGTTTATCATTTTAATGAAAAAATTTCCTGCAAATAGAAAATTATGGCAAATCTGTTGATTTGATTCAATTTTACACATAGATTGTTGCAGGTATTCAGACTTGCGGCAACCATAAAACCAATGAAGATATGAAAGCTATAATTCTTGCAGGTGGCTTCGGAACAAGATTAAAACAGGTTCTGCCGAATGTTCCAAAACCCATGGCCGATATAAATGGCGAACCGTTCCTTGAAGTTCTTATAAGATACCTGAAAACACAGGGGTTCAATGAGTTCGTTCTTTCCATACACCACATGAGCGAACAGATAACAGAGCATTTCAAAGGCGAAAGAGGCATAAGCTTCGCCATCGAGGAGGAGCCGCTCGGCACCGGCGGCGCGATACTCCATTCCATAAAGCAGGCCGGCGTTACAGGAAATGTGGCGGTGCTGAACGGTGATAGTTTTCTTCAGATAGATTATAAAGAATTCTTTAAAGCCCATGAATTCAAGAATCTTTCCCTGGCACTGCGTGAGGTTGAAGATACTGAAAGATATGGCAGGGCCGAGGTTGATGGCACTGTAATAACCGATTTCAGGGAAAAAGGCGTAAAAGGCAAGGGCCTCATCAATACCGGGTATTATATCATAAACGCATACTGGATGCTGAAACAGAATCTGCCGGAAAAATTCTCGTTCGAGCTGGACTTCCTGTTACCGAGAATAAAAGAAATAACTCCCGGCTATTTCACCGTGGAAAATTACTTCATCGATATAGGGATCCCTGAAGATTACGCCAAAGCACAGAAACAGTTGATATTCTAGGCCGCTTTTGCGACATATACAACATTATGCGCCAACTCATCTTCCGATACACCCATTGCAAGTCTTGGTTTTTTGCTGGCGGTAAAGTGGGAGTGGTCAAGATCATAGCCATGCTGCTTCATGAATTCGGTGACCATGGATTTCTGACCAGGGTTGGCTTCTACCTGAACGCTCCTTGGCTTATTTGCCGAAGAAAGAACGCGTGACATTCCTTTTAATATCGGCAGCTCATTGCCATCAACATCTATTTTTATAACTGTAGGTGCGGCGATGATATTCTTTTCAACCAGTTCATCAAGCGTTACCGCATATACAAGCTCCTCAAGCTTCGGCTTGAATTCTTTCTGGCCGGGAAGGAATTTATGGCCGAGCTGCGTCATGGATGCACCGCTGTCAATAGACATATAATTCAGCCGGAAGGTCTGGCATGAATCACCCAGGGGTATGGCGATAGGATCTATTACATCACCAAAGCCATTAAGGTTTATGTTCTGCACCAGCGTTACAAAATTAATTTTGTGAGGCTCGAACGCGTAAGTTTTTATGTTCTTGTTCTGCTTTGCAGCATATAAAGAATAAAGCCCTACATTTGCGCCTATATCATAAAATATATCATCAGGCTGAAGTGTGTTCTTTAACCACTCTATGGTCCCCTCTTCCTTGCTGAAAAAGGTCAGGTAACGGTATAATTCCGTTTTATTGGCGGGAGCGAACAGATATTCGGTATTTCCATCCACAACTTTCATTTTAAATTTGAACGGGCGCATTATCCTGCGGGAAAGGTTAAATATCCTTTTTACGCCTGATTCATTTTTTTTGTCCCTGTAAAATTTTGCTGATAACATATTTTTTCCTTTTGAATTATTTTATATATCCTACTCAACCAGTTTGCCGGATTTTTTAAGGTATTTTATACCATAAGCAAAACCCACTACTGCGACAAGGGCAAGTATAGCATACATATTTTCCGCTTCCCAGAATGAGATATCATCAAGATAATTCTCATACATCACTAGTAAAATAGCAAAGGCAGACCAGCTTGCGAAAGTCGAATAATCCTTCAGCAATACGCGGCGGAAGTTGAATTCCATGCCTTCGGTGGATGATTTAAAATTCTTGAATTCCGGTATCCAGCGTGGAACATCGCGGCAATATTCGGCAAAACCACCACCAAATTTGTCCTGCAGATAGTTCTCTTCAGCAAAAACTATACAATAATAAATAAATACGAACAAAGCAGAACCAATGATTATAAGCTCTGGGTTGCCGTGAATAAGAAGCAGCCCTATCACCATTAATATATTACCCACATATAGCGGATTCCGGCAAACGCCAAAAAACCCTGTGGTAACAAGATTATCCGCATAAACCTTTTTATTCAGGCCACCGCGTTTTATATAGGCAAAGCCTATAACCGCCGCACGGGTAAGCTGGCCAATGCCTGCTACTATAAAACCAAGTGTACGTAGTTCATGAGATTCCGACGGCGGGAATATCAGGAACGCTACCAGATAAATAAGCGGGAATATCTTATTACGGTAAGTGAATAAAAAATTACCTATCTTAAGCATTAGAGGCGGGTGTTTAAGTGTAGCAGCGTTTTCCATATTATCACTTTTGTTTGTTGAAAATTATTTAATGGCGATTATACCGCAGAAATTATACCAGCGGAAGAATACCTCGGCGCTTTTGAAACCGGCCTCGGTAAGCAGTTTCTGGTTTTCCTCGATACGGTAAGGAACCAGTATATTTTCCAGCGCTTCACGCTTTTTGGATATCTCGATATCCGAATAGCCGTTGCGGCGCTTATAATCATAATAATATTCGATGAAAAGCCTGTTAACGGTTGAATCCTCAACCACTAGTTTTTCTATCAGTATCAGGCAGCCATTATCGTTCAGGCCTTCAAATATACGCTTCGCGATCTTTTCGCGGTATAGAGGACGAACAAATTGCAAAGTTAACAACATTGTTACCACCGAAGCATTCTCGATCGCAAGACTGTCATTCACATCAACCTTTTTAAGCTCCAGCTCGTGGGAAATCCCTTTTAATTTATCAGCCGCTTTTTGCAGCATTTCGTCGGAATTATCCAGTCCTACAAATTTAACACCCGGTTTGATATAACTATCCAGCGCCTTGATCGTGGTTCCGGTAGAACAGCCTATATCGACCAGTGAAGTGCCTTCCACCGCGAAAGACCTTGCCATCTCGCAGCTCATGCGTTGCATTTCCTCATAGAACGGCACGGAACGGTTCACCATGTCATCAAAAACATTGGCGACCTGTTTATCAAATTTAAAATCGGCAGTAGCCTGAGAATGGTCTGCAAAAACTTTGTCAGCACCTTTTACCACTTTTGGGTCAAGGGCATCATGTATGGAGATTATTTTATCTTTCATAGCTCTCATTAAAATTGTTTAATATTTATACCCCAATTGCCCAATATTGACACCAGTTTTTTAACAATTTGAGATTTACCGGTTTTTTTCTGTAAAACAAGGTTTTTCAGGCTACACTTGACAAGTATGTTATAAAGTTAGTTAACAGAAAAACATATGAATCTTATCAGCGCACATAACATCAATTACGAAAGATCGGGGATGAAGATCCTGGATAATGTTTCCATTGATATCGGGATGAATGATTTCGTTACTGTCATAGGCCCGAACGGCTCCGGAAAAAGTACGCTTATAAAAATAATAATGGGTATCCTGAAGCCGGATAATATTGGCAACGCGATAATAAATAAAAAAGATAATATCAAAATAGGCTATGTACCGCAAAAATTCATCGCTGACCCTTCCCTGCCAATAAGCGTAAAAGAGTTTTTAAAACTGGTAAAAGGTAGCACAAAACAAAATATCTCGGAAGTTATGAATGAGGTCGGGATAGATTATTCCAACAAACTTCTCCATGTACTTTCCGGCGGTGAGATGCAGAAGACCCTACTTGCCCGCGCCCTGCTCCACCAGCCAGATCTGTTAATTCTCGATGAACCTGCGCAGAACCTTGATATCGGCAACCAGCTCCGCTTCTATAATTTAATAGAAAAAATATACCGCACCAGAAAATGTAGCGTACTTATGATATCGCATGATCTGCACATGGTAATGGCCACCAGCAAGCAGGTGATATGCCTTTATCACCATGTCTGCTGTTCCGGCACCCCGCAGGTGGTCACCAAAGACCCGGAATTCATTAGGATATTCGGCACGGATATGTCTAACATGATGGCCTATTACCAGCATCATCACACTCATAACCACCCTGATCACGTACATGGGGAGGATTGCGATCATGCCTAGCGAACATTTACACGAGATCATAAATTATACTTCCATACCGTCTTATGTTCTCATATCGGCAATTCTTGTCGCCATTGCGGCAGGCATCCTCGGTTGCTTTGTAGTATGGCGTAAAATGGCCTATTTTGGCGATTCACTATCACACAGTGCATTACTCGGCCTTGTTGTGGGGATTGTTTTTGGCATATCCTCCAGCCTTGGTATAATCATAATATGCACGGTTTTTGCTGCACTGATATTATGGATGCAAAGCAGCAGGATATTTGCCAACGATACTATCCTTGGCATACTGGCACATTCCGCCATAGCACTTGGTATGGTGGTGCTGAGCTTGATAAAATATAAACACCATGTGGATGAACACGCCCTGCTGTTCGGCGAATTATTGAGAATAACAGAACATGATTTTATTCCGGTATTGATAGGAGTTGGCGTTGTATTGGTTTCGGTTTATATAATGTGGAGCAAATTCGTTATCTCATCCATAAACGAAGACCTTGCGCAAGGCGAAGGTATAAACACATTTACCACACAGTTAATTTTCACCGCACTTATAACAATCACGGTCGCTGTTTCCATTAAGATCGTGGGAATAATACTGGTTACATCACTGATGATAATCCCCGCCGCTACCGCAAGGCAGATATCACGCTCACCAAAACAAATGGCAATGTTCTCTGCGCTAACTGGTGTTGTTTCGGTAATATCAGGGTTAATGCTCTCGGTAAATTATGCCCTTCCCTCCGGCCCGGCGATAGTTGTCTGCTCAACAGGCTGCTTTGCGCTGGTGGCGGTTCTAAAGCATTTAAAATAGAGCCTAGTATTTCTGGATTATACAATCCTTACCCTTCGCTTTCAGGATACCGCACTTGGTTGAGGCAAGGCCGCGATCAGAGAATGGGCCGAAGCTCAGGCGATAGTATTTTTTGCCCTTCACTTCAGCTTCAGAAATATTTTTGGAATAATTCCCGATCTCAGCTGAGTATTTAGCCTTTGCATCCTTCCAGCTGGAATCAGCTTCCTCGCGGGAAGTATGAGCACTTAGCTGAACATAGAATGCACCGGAAGTTGGAGACGACGCCATTGAGGTAGGTGTTTTCTTCATTGATTTTGGTGGCTCTCTGAAATTAACTATGGTTTTTGTCTCGCCGGTTTCCTTGTTGGTCTCTTTTTTAACTTCGGCGTTAACACGACTTTCCTGTTCTTTCAGTTCCACTTTTTTAGGAGCAGCTATCTCAGCCTTCAGGGCTTTCAGCTTTTCTTCGGTCTCTGAAACTTCCTTATTCTCTGGCATAACAGGCGCAGCATCTTCGGCTATAGTAACAGTTTTTGTGTTATCATCGTTAGTATTTTCAGGAATCACTGCCTCACCGGAAGCCGATGGAGCGGCATCCTCAGGAACAACTACATTGGCAGAGGTCTCACCTTCATTCACTACTGCCGGAGCAGCATCCGCAGCCACAGGGGCCGCAGCGCCATCGACATTAGCCGCAAGCTGTTCCTGTGAAACAGGGGCTTCCTGCGATTCAACCTTTATCTCGCCACCGGTGTTTTCTTCCGTACCTATCACGGTATTGAACACAGCCTTATCGGTATATTCAACCTGCATGCCACCTGGATCCTGCGGGGCAACCTTGAAGGAGGAATCATCACCGTTCAGCATTACAACCTCGCCGCCGTTCTTGTTCTTCATCACATTGCTATATGCATAGAAGCACAGCACCACGAATAAGAATACCGCAGCAACCGCGAATATCGGCAGTAGCAGTCCATCGCCGAACTTGCCGTTTGAAGGTTCCATTTCCTCAGGTCTTTTTTCCATTTGATGCCTCTTGGTTAGTTTTTATATGCCAGAACTCTTCTCGGATTTCCGGATATTTAAACTACATCTTTTCTACGGCCTGAACGCCAAGTAAATTTAAACCGGAAGAAATCACTGTTTTACAGGCTTTAATTAGGTTTAACCGCGCTTTTGTTGCAACAGGATCGCTGCTATTGATGAACCTCAGATCCTCATCTTTCCCAACACTCCATAACTGGTGAAAGGTCGAGGCCAGATCATGCAGGTAGAACGGCACACGGTGAGGTTCCATATGTATCGCAGCAGACCTGACTATCCGCGGATATTCAGCGATCTTCTTTATAAGCTCCATTTCCGCAGGATGTTTCAATATTGATATATCGGCAGAGTTATCAGAAGTGAACCCTTGTTCTTCCGCCGTTCTTATCACCGAATTGATACGCGCATGGGCATATTGCACATAGAATACCGGGTTCTCTTTTGAGGTTTCCAGAACCTTTTTCAGATCGAAATCTATGGTGGCATCAGCCTTCCGCGTGAGCATTATGAACCGCACAACTCCCGCCCCTACCCTATCTATCACATCACGCATGGTAACAAAATTACCGGCACGCTTTGACATCTTCACCGGCTGGCCATCTTCAACCAGATTCACAAGCTGCGAAAGAATAACATTTATGGAAGCTTTACTGTCAGAAAGCGCTTTAACGATCGCGTTAAGCCTTTTCACATAACCACCATGATCTGCGCCAAGCGTGATGACCATATTATTATAACCACGGCTTATCTTATCCCAGTGATAGGCGATATCGCCTGCAAAATATGTATATGTATCATCAGATTTCTGCAACGGCCTGTCCACATCATCACCGAACTGTGTTGAACGGAATAAAAGCTGTTCACGGGCTTCCCAGTCTTCCGGGGTTTTGCCTTTTGGTGGCTCAAGAATACCGCGATATACAAGGCCCTGAGCATTCAAAAACTCTATAGATTTTTGTATCCCATTTTGCTTATGAAGCTCGGCCTCTGATGAGAATATATTATGTTTTACACCAAGCGCCGCAAGGTCTTCCTTTATCATTTCCATATTCTCGGCAATGGCGAAAGCCTTTAATTCAGCCGGGAATGTTTTGTCATTCAGGAACTTATCACCATATTTCTCAGCGAATTTTTTTGCTATATCGATAAGATATTCACCGGGATAAAGCCCTTTTGGTATCTCCCCGATATCAACACCAAGCACTTCCTTGTAACGCAGAAAGGCTGATTCAGCCAATACATTCACCTGCGCGCCGGCATCGTTTATGTAATATTCGCGGGTAACATCATAACCATTGGCAACCATTATATTCGCAAGCACATCACCGATAACCGCATTCCGCGCATGGCCTATATGCATAGGCCCGGTAGGGTTGGCAGATACATATTCAAGATTCACCTTCTCGCCCTTTCCGGCATTTGAAAGCCCGAATTCCTTCGGGTGGTTCAGTACATTATTTATTACCTCATACCATACCGGATTCTTAAGCCTGATATTAATGAACCCCGGACCGGCAAGTTCAGCCATATCAATAGTTGGATCTTTTTTTAACTCATAAATAATTTCTTCCGCGATTTTTCTAGGATTTTGTCCAAGTGGCTTGGCAAGTACCATAGCGGCATTAGAAGCTATATCACCGTGAGTTATATCTTTAGGTGGTTCAGCAGTAACAGGATATGGAAATTTAGCTAATGCTATACCCTCAGTTACTGAAATACTATTCAGATCAGAAGGTAGCTTATCAGCAAAAAGCTTTTTACAGATTATTTCTATTTTTTCTTTATATGTCTGGAATATGTCCATTTAAATCTCATTATAACATTTTGAATTCTTTTAATATATTATATGAAACTTGCAACTTATAATATTGTTAATAACATAAAATAAAAATACTGACTTCCCTGCGAAAGCAGGGACCCAGTGGTTAAACTTGCGGTTAATGAAAAATTATATCGTTTACATACTTGCTTCCAAAAGACATGGAACCCTATACATCGGCTTTACAAGCAATCTTCCTAACCGTGGAGAACAACACAAATTCGGTGAAGGAAGTAAATTCACTAAAAAATATAAAATCGATAAGCTGGTTTATTATGAGATACATAATGATATTAATCAGGCTTTTCTTAGAGAGAAGCAGATCAAAAAATGGAAAAGACAATGGAAGATTGAAATGATAGAAAAATTTAATCCTGAATGGGAGGATCTATTTCTTTCACTATCATGACCAGTGGGCTGGAACGACTGGGTCCCTGCTTTCGCAGGGAAGTCAATTGAGGGTGGGGTTATGATCAGAGTTCCACTATAACCGGCACATGGTCCGAAGGTTGCGGGTAATCGCGGATATCCTTTATTATCTCGAATTTCTTAACTTTACCGGCGATATCGTTGGTTGCCCAGATATGGTCTAAGCGGCGGCCACGGTCGCTTTTGCGCCAGTCCTGGTTGCGGTAGCTCCACCAGCTATAGAGCTTTTCGTTGTGAGGGACGAATTCACGGGCAATATCCACAAAATCAACCGAACGGCGGAATTTTTCCAGTAATTCCACCTCAACCGGGGTGTGGGAAACCACGCCCAGAAGCTGCTTGTGGCTCCAGACATCATGCTCATATGGTGCAATGTTAAAATCGCCCACTACTATGGTTTCGGTCTTGCGGCTCTTCGGATAGAACTTCGCCAACTCACGGCAGTAATCCAGCTTATGCAGGAATTTATCGTTCAGCTTGGGGTCAGGGATATCACCACCGGCGGGAATATATACATTATGCAGTTCAAAATCTTTTTTACCGTACTTACCCCTTGCAGAGATATGCCGCTTATGGTCATTCACGAAGTTCAGCTTCTTATCGAACTCCAGCTTCACACGGGAAATTATCGCAACACCGTTATAACTTTTTTCACCGGAGAACATCAAATGTTCATAGCCGATATTCTCAAAGAACTCTTTGGGAAAGGTTTTATCCTCGGTCTTGGTTTCCTGCAGGCAGAGTATATCTATATTATGATCAGCGAGGAATTTACCGACTATCCCCGCACGCAGGCGGACAGAGTTTATGTTCCATGTGGCAATACGCAATTTAACTCTCCATAATGGTTTTTGCGGCAGTGAGTAAATACACTTTCGCCGCGCCGTTCCTTTTCAGTATCTTCGCACATTCATTGGCGGTTGCGCCAGTGGTTATAACATCATCCACCAGTAATATATTTTTTCCGGCAATAATATCCTTATATTTCGGATGCGCTGCATAGGCACCTTTGGCATTCGCCAGCCGCTCTTTACGGGTAAGGCTTGCCTGCGGCTGGATATTTTTTACTTTCTGTAATATTAAATTATTTACCTTCCTGCCAGTGAGCTGTCCAAGTTTATTTGCCAGAAGCGCGGACTGGTTATATTTGCGGGCTATAAGTTTTTTTGGGTGAAGCGGTACGGAAACTATAATATCCAGATCATCCGATAATTCTTTTATCTTATTGGACATGAATTTTGCCAGTGTTTTGGCGTATGGGGTCTTATCAGTATATTTCAGGCCGGTTATCATTTTGCCGGAGACATCATTATATTTAAAAACGAACCGGGCCTTGTCAAATTCCGGGGTATCAGCGATACATTCCGAACATAACACGCCCTGCATCATTTCATACTCAAAGGGATTACCGCAACATTCACATATTGATTTTGTGGCTATGAAACCGGCGGTCTCCCAGCACTCAGGACACAGGGCAGATTCTTCATTATGGATTATCTTTCCGCACAGGCATCTTGGCGGGACGATTATATTTATCAGTTTCCGGAACACGGCAAAGTTAAATTAAACTTTTCTTCTCATGAATGCAGGAATATCAAGTTCATCTTCCTGGGTTCTGGCTGGTTTGGCGTTAGTAGGCTGCTGCTGATTGATAGGCGGAACGCCGCCCTCATCTTCCCTGCGGGAGAATAAACTGCCGAATAGGCCGTTATTAGGCTGCGAAGAATTAGGAGCTGAAGGTTGCATTGGCCTTGCATTCGGCCGTTCAAATCTTTCATTAGGTCTTTCAGCGCTTTGCTGGTTACGACCGAAAGCTTGCGGTTCGATCGGTTCACGGCCGATGAAAGTATTCTTTACTGATTCTTCGTCCTCGGCGGTATCGCGAAAGTTGTTCACCTGCTTCGGCTGTTCGCTCAATGTTCTGCTGACCGGAGTTGCCTGTTTCGGGTTTGAAACATAGGCGGAGCTGTCAACATCTATACCAGTTGCGACAACGGAAACGCGAATCTTACCATCAAGCGCCATATCGAAAGTGGAACCGAAAATTATGTTAGCGTTCTCGTCAACTTCTTCACGGATACGGTTAGCGGCTTCGTCAACTTCAAACAGCGTCATGTCAGAACCGCCGGTGATATTGATAAGCACACCGCGCGCGCCCTGCATTGAAACGTTATCAAGCAGCGGATTAGCTATTGCAGCCTCAGCGGCCTTGATAGCACGGTTCTCGCCTTCAGCTTCACCGGTACCCATCATCGCTTTGCCCATTTCAGACATTACTGAACGGACATCGGCGAAATCGAGGTTGATAAGGCCAGGCATCACCATAAGATCGGTTATACCTTTAACACCGGATTTAAGTACGGAATCCGCCATGCGGAAGGCATCAAGGAAAGTTGTATTTTTATCGGCGATACGGAAAAGATTCTGGTTAGGGATAACGATCATCGTATCGACATATTTCTGTAATTCCTGCAGGCCAAGTTCCGCAACGCGCATTCTGTGCGTGCCTTCAAAATGGAATGGTTTTGTGACCACGCCAACGGTTAATATTCCCTGCTCTCTTGCAAGGCGGGCTATTACCGATGCAGCGCCGGTTCCTGTACCACCACCCATTCCGGCAGTTACGAACACCATGTTGGAACCTTGCAGGTAATCTAATATCTCTTCGTTGGATTCTTCAGCGGCAGCCTTGCCTACTTCCGGGTATGAACCGGCACCTAAGCCTTGCGTAACATTCATGCCAAGCTGGATACGGTTAGTACATTTTGAATTTTCGATAGATTGCGCATCAGTGTTGGCAACAACGAACTTAACTCCTTCAACGCCGGATTCTATCATGTTGTTAACGGCGTTACCGCCTGCTCCACCCACACCTATCACTGTAATGGTCGGTTTAAGGTTGTAGCTTTGCGGAACTTGTAGATTCAGTGCCATGTTAACTTCCCTATAATATGTTGCCCAATAGTGTTGTAATTCCTATACTAAAGTTATATTGTTTCGGAATGAATTAGCAACTTTTATTTTTAAAATCTGTTAAGCTGAAATATGACTCAATTGCCGATAGAAAAATTCACCGAGTGGTTCGAGGAAGCAAAAAATTGCCCGCAGGTGAATGATGCGACCGAAGTTTGCCTCGCCACCGCCAGCAAAGCCGGAAGGCCTTCTGCCAGAATGGTATTACTGAAATCATTTGACGATCGCGGCTTTTGCTTCTTCACCAATTACACCGGCCGGAAATCACGCGAACTTATCGAAAACCCCTTTGCCTCAATGTGCTTTTACTGGAACGCGCTAGGCAAGCAGATACGCATTGAAGGCCGGGTTGAAAAACTTTCCGCCGCCGAGTCTGATGAATATTTCAACACCCGCCCGGAAGGCAGCAAGCTTGGCACATGGGTATCGCAACAATCCAGCGAGTTGGAATCCCGAGGAAAATTCTTCGATGCGCTTGAGGCCGCAAAGAACAAATTCACCGGCAAAGATATCCCCCGCCCGGAATTCTGGGGCGGATGGAGGATCGTTCCCGATGTCATAGAATTCTGGGAAGCCGAACAGTTCCGCTACCACAAGCGTGAGGTTTTTGAGAGAATGAAGGATGGAAACTGGGATAGCAGGCTACTTTATCCTTAACCTTGAAACGGCTTAAAACCAGCCTAAATACAGTTATATGGCAAATAGAAAGAAATATACCAACTGCGATGAAGTATCCAAGAAACTGCAAAAATATTTTGCGGGAAGGTCTTTCAAGCCCGGCGATCGTATTCCCCCTGAGCGGAAAATAGCGGAAGATCTTGGGTTTAACCGTACTACCCTGCGCAATGCCATGCAGCGCATGGTGGAAGATGGGCTGCTGGAACGACAGGTTGGTGTTGGCAGTTTTTTCAAGGTCAATCCGAAGGAAATGGCCCGTGATCTGGCGAAGATAAATACGAAATGCTCGTTTCTGGAATTACTGGAATCTCGCATGATGCTGGAACCGGAAATGGCGGCTCTTGCTGCGCACCATATCACCGCACAGGATATAATTTCTCTTAAAAATATCTGCAAAACAAAAAAGGGCTCTATAGAGAAAGCCGACATAGAATTTCATGATATGCTCGCCGAACTTTCAGAAAATTCAATGCTGATACAAATGTATAAGATAATCTCCGACCTCAGGAAAAAACTTATGACGGAAACATATTATGATAGTTATGAATGTTCCGAAACATGGATAACACAGCAGAATATCATAATAGTGGCGCTGGAAAAAAGAGACCACAAAAAGGCCTGCACGGCCGTAAAAGAAAAACTGGACTGCATAATGGGCGAACATTCTTTATTAAAGAAAAAGGGCAATTTATGAAAAAAATAATTTTACTTTCCATCTTAACACTAAGCCTGAGCGCCAATGCACAAAGTATCCAGCCACCGCGTTCAATGGCCAATAAAGTTACGGCTCCGGCAATTATTCCAGCACAGTCAGCGGCCTTGGCCAGTCCACAGCCAAACTCAGAAGCACAGGGCTATTCGGTGGCCTTTCTGGCATATCATTATAATGATTTCTGCAAACTTAACTTAAGCAAACCTACGATAGATAATCTTGCCAGACAACTTGAGCAGGCAGAAAAAGATAACCAGATAACGCAGGCAACAATAGATAAGAACGTGGCCGATGCCGACAGAATATACAAAGAGAACCCGGCAAAATTCTGCGCCGATGCTCAGCAGATTGCGGGGGTAATAAAACAACTATTCGCAGACCAGCCGGAAGGCAATGAACAGGTACATCCGGCGATAAAGCAGATGTATCTGAATCAGTAATTTACCCTCTTACATTGTGTCATCCTCGCGAATGACACATTTGTGTTTAGTGGAATTTACTTCTTCTTGCCCTTACCCAGAAACGCAAAGCTTAGTATCTTGTAAGCAAGCTTCGCACATAGGAAATCCGCAGAATGTAATTCCTTGCGTGGCGCAAGCTCGTTTACATCGGCACCGACTATGTTGCATATTTTTGCCGCTTCACCGATTATTCCCATCGCATCACTCCAGAATATCCCGCCCGGTTCAGGCGTGCCGGTGGCTGGCATCAGGGATGCATCAAAGCCATCTACATCGAATGTTAAATATACATCACGACCTTTAAGAGGAGCGACCATTTTTTTGTAATCGTAGCTTTCACGATCTTTGCCCCAGTATATTTTTATGCGGCCTTTGCTCTTTTCAAGGAATGGTACTTCTGATTGTGAAATATTACGGATACCGATAGAGATAAGCGTAGTTATTTCCTTATGATCCATGACCCGGCGCAGCGCCGCTGCGTGGGAGTAATGCTCCCCAGCGTAGCCATCACGCAGATCGGCATGGGCATCAAAATGCAGCACGGCAAGATTTTTATATTTACGCACGAACGGGCGGATAGTTCCCGCCGATATGGAATGTTCACCGCCGAATGTTATCGGGAATTTACCGGCATCGAGAACTTTCTGAACACTTTTATCAAGGTTATCGATTTCCTCTTTTACATTCTTGCCAATTTTCGGTTCTTTAAGTGTAGCGATACCAATTTTACGGAACGGCTCACACCAGAAATGCTCATCAAATAACTCCACCTGATGGGATGCCTTTATCATAGCCTGCGGGCCTTTTGCAGTGCCTCCGCCATATGATACAGATGATTCAAGGCCGAATGGTATGACTACCGCTTTGGCATCTTCAAATGAAACGGCATCTTTCTTGGAAAGGCCAAGGAAACCTTTTTCCGAAGGCATCAGATTAAAATCTTTTGCCGTTAGTTTTTTCTTTTTTACAGCCATTTAGTTACCTAATACATAATTGAAAATAAGCGGAGCCACTATGGATGCATCGGAATGTATCACATATTTAGGCGTTTCAGCCGCAAGTTTACCCCATGTTATCTTTTCATTCGGAAGGGCACCAGAGTAGCCGCCGTAGCTTTCCTGAGCATCAGTTATCTGGCAGAAATACTGCCAAAGTTTAGCGTCTTCCTCAAGATCCTGGTGGATAAGAGGCACAACGCAGATGGGGAAATCACCAGCGATACCGCCGCCGATCTGGAAGAAGCCAAGATCATTGCCCTTCGTATATTTTTTATACCAGCCAACCAGCTCGCGCATATATTCAAGGCCGGGACGAACGGCATGCACATCAAAATTATTCTTGAAAGTATGGCCGATGAAGAAATTACCAAAGGTGGAATCTTCCCAGCCCGGAACAAATATCGGCAGGTTCTTTTCCGCCGCGGCGATCATCCAGCTATTTTCTTTCGGTATCTGAAGGGTTTTCTGGAACTCAGGATCAAGCGCAATCTTATACATGAACTCATGCGGGAACATTGGCTTTTTATTATCAGATGCAGCCTTCCATAGCGGCACAATGAAATTTTCCAGCTTACGCATAGCCTCTTCTTCCGGGATACAAGTATCGGTAACGCGGTTAAAATGGTTATCCACCAGCTCCTGCTCATCCTGCGGCGTAAGATCGCGGTAATTCGGGATACGCTTATAATGGTTATGCGCAACCGCATTGAACAGATCTTCCTCAAGGTTAGCGCCAGTGCAGGAGATCGCATGAACCTTATCCTGACGAATCATCTCGGCAAGTGAAATACCAATTTCTGCAGTAGACATAGCACCTGCAAGCGTCATGAACATCTTGCCGCCGTTATCCACGTGCTTTTTGTAAGCCTGCGCCGCATCTTTCAACGCAGCAGCGTTGAAGTGTTTATAGTTATTATCAATGAATTTTGTGATGGTGGTCATTTCTATTTCCTAAATTTTAAGGGTAAAAGAGTGAATGATTTGCTACAGGCTTCAGCAGGAAAAATCAATATCCTTCTGTCGCCTGCAAACAATTAAGCAGCAAAAATATCAATATCCTGAGACAGGTGATCCTCATCGTACATCGTCATCATCGGTTCATCGTTCACCATGATAACCTCATCCTCTGGCTGGAAGCCGTTGAATTGGGTGGCGAGGGTTTTGCCGTAGGCGCCTAGCTGGCCTATTTCGATGTAATCGCCTTCCTTGATGTCTTCAGGCAGGTAGAACGGGCCTTTCATGAAATCAAGAGTATCGCAGGTCGGGCCGAAGAAGGAGAATGGCATAATGTTGTCGGAATGGATATCGACATTGCGGCGGTGCAGTTTCACCGGGAAGATGAAGTGCGGCGTGCCGGCATCGAACAGGGAGCCGTAGGTGCCATCGTTAATGTAAAGGAAGGAATCCTTGCGCAGTTCAACACGAACTATAACAGAGCCGGATTCAGCAACGATCGCCCTGCCCGGTTCGCACATAAGTTCAATTTCCTTGTAGTTCTTGAACTTCTTGAATTCATCGTGAATGGCGTTGAAATAGCTTATCATATCAGGTGGTATCATCCCCGGGTAAACTGAAGGGAAGCCACCGCCTACATCAAGCATTTCGATGTTAACACCGGATTTATT
>CAYRJW010000011.1:21528-37338 GCA_964424715.1 uncultured Rickettsiales bacterium
TTAACTACGTTACGCACCATGCGAAGCGCGATGCGGTAAGCATCCGGATGCATACATTGCGAACCAACGTGGAAGCACATGCCGAGTTTTGCGGCAACTTCACGCGTGGCTTTCAGAAGCTCAACAGCACCCTTCTGGGAGATGCCGAATTTATCGGAAAGGGTAAGTTCAGCGTATGTATTAGGAATGGCAAGGCGAACGTAAAGATTAAGGTCTTTCGCATCCTTGGTTTCCTGAAGTATCTTTGCAAGTTCCTCGTGAGTATCAAGCGAGAAATCACGGATGCCATAGGTAAAATACGCCTCGCGGATAGCCGCGCGGGATTTTATCGTGTGCATGAAGTGAAGTTTTGCGGTTGGCGCAAGCGAGTGAACCAGTTTTATCTCCTCAAGCGATGCAACATCGAAAGATGTGATGCCGGAGTTATGAACTGCTTTTATGACATAATCCGCCGGGTTTGTTTTAACCGCGTAACAGATCTTGCCTTTAAAATTATCTAGGAAAAAATTTGCTGCTTTCTTAAGGGTATGTTCCCTGAATACATGCTGGGGGTGGTCTGGAGGGTTATCATCAACTACTTCTCCAACGCTGGCAAATGTGATCATCAATTGTTCCTCAATTTACTAAATTGTTTATAAGTTCAACAATATAAAAACTACGTCATCAAAAATATAAAACTTATTCAATAAAAACGAACGTGCCGTATAATTCATTATATCATAGATGTAAACAGTTAAAAAGAGTCAATTGCAAATTAATTTTGGGGGGAGGTTTGGGAGAAATTTTCCGGCGGTGTATCTGAGTGGATACAAATTGAATCTAGTGGCACGCACACCCGCGACCGTGCATATTATTATCTTTATCGTGAAGCGCGTTCGATTCCACCTCTATCGCAGCCTCAAGGCGGGACATGAACTGCTCGCGATCTAAGCCTGGCTCTATCTGCGGCAGGAATTTCATGACTATGGTGCCGGGATGTTTCAGTCCGTTCTTCGGCCAGTGATTGCCGGAATTCAGTGCCGCCGGGTAAACCGGCAGACCTTCACGGTACATTGCGTATATTGCTGGCTTATATTTCACCTCTTTGCCAAACGGTGTACGGCTGCCCTGCGGGAATATGACCACCTGATAGCCATCCTTCACCCGCTCTATCGCCTGCGAAACTATTTTCCTGAGCGCCGCCCCGCCGGAGCCCCTATCCACCCTGATATTGTTGAACCGGATATTATACCAGCCATAGATGGGTATATAACCAAGCTCCTTTTTATACACATAACAGACCTTGGGCAGTATCTTAAAAAGTATTATGGTTTCCCAAGCTGATTGGTGCTTGGAGGCGATAACAAAACCCTGAGAGTTTTGAGGCAGGTTTTCCAGCCCTTCTATCCTGTAATCACAACCGACGATCTTCCTGAACAGCCACATGACCGAACCGGCCCAGAGGGAGTTAAGTTTATATATAGCGCTATATGAAACCATAACCGGCAACGCAAGCAGCATCGCTACCAGTATCCAGAGGTAGAAGATGGTGGAGAATAATAATGATCTAAAAAATCCTGTGGACAACATTTTCCGCCTCTGATTCATGCCCATTGACTGCTTCCACATTTCCATCAACCCTACCGGGCGAATTCTTATTTTTTATTATCTTGTCTATTATACCTTGCATATCTTGTAACCCCTGCCCGGCACTTCCTTTTACATAGGCCTCGATCTCACCGGGATTAAATGCCTTTTCAAAAATAATATGGTCATGGTTATTAAACTCACCTTCATAATTACGCTTTTTCCGAAGAGATTCTTTATTTTTACCGCCTACTGGCTTAGAGGCCTCTTTTTGCTGCACGAACTTTTGATGTATCTGTTGCTTTAGTTTTGGCTCGGTATTTTTTATGCCATCTATGTTAAGATATCTTTCAATATCCTCAAGAAGCTGAATGGCGTTATTAAAATTTTGCTGGATAAACATACTATTTTTATCTCTTATCCCAAATTCGTCACCAGAGCTTCGGGTGTTGCAATCAAAACTTAAACCGTATTCCCTCATTAATTCAGATATCTTCTTATCTGCATCTCCATCGTTATATACATATTTTACTATCTTATCATGCAAATTTTCCACCAAAGCCTTGTTCAATGGATCAGTTACATCAATGAATTCACGCTTGCCTCGACGCGCATCCAGACCATAGCCTTTTGTGTTAGGCTTTCCTGCATCCCTTATCCTGTAATTAGGATCACCATACTGGAATTTATTCTCTAGAAGTTTTTCCGGAACGATCTTTATCTCAAATTTTCTGTAATGTATTTCTTTCTTGCCATCAGGCCCCTCTATTTCCAGAGGAATCGCACCATTAACGGTATAAGCACAAAAAAAGCTTCCATACACCCTTAAAGTACAACTATCCTGAAGGTTTTTCTTGGAAAGGACTATACCTTCTTCCATTGCAATATCTTCAATATTATCCAACAGAAGCTTTGTACCCCTACCACTACCTATTGCGATAGATATCCTTATGCCATCATTAACGGCAGGAAGATCATCCATATAATGGCCGGACGATATTTTTCTTTTAAGACTTTCAAAGGTTTTTATGCCTTTGGATACCAACCTTGTGTTTATGCTGTTCTTCCCGGTTGATACCTGATTTGTCCTTTCTATGAATGGAGATACAACCATTATCTGCATTGGTGGCACAGTATCAAGAAGCTCACTTGTCTTAGGATCCAATGACTTAGGATCCAATTTTTTGAAATCTCTTTGCTTGAAGTCATCCCACAACTTAGCATCAAAAGGCGTACCATTATTTCTGAATTCCTCAGTGGCCTTATAAAGATCGCCCCACTTCAGATACTCCTTATCAAGTTTATAGTATTTATCATAATCATTCGTACTCTGTTTCGAATAGAATTCAGGGTCTATTTTATTTCTTTTACAACCCTCCAGAAATTCACGATACATTCCCTTCTCAACAGATCGAAGCATCGGGTTATTACTTATTGAATATTTCACTTCGGTAAGAGAGGATTGCAGTTTTTCCATTTCGGCCCGTATTAAACTTTGCGCCTCACTCAAACCATATTGCCATACTTTCTTGCCCTCTTCGAATTCTACAGCAACACCGTTAACAAGATCAGAATAATTGCGCTCATATCTTTCAACGGCTTCGGCACCTGCGAGCTGTGCAGGCTTTTTTATGTATCCCTTGCCATATACATTATGCTGCATGAAAGCCCGAAGCTTTTCCCGGAACAACTTTGGAGAAGCTGTGATACCTTTTAATTTAGATAATTCTTCCGAAAAAGCACTCACCGTCGCTGCATCTTTTGCATATACATGATGTAATGGGGATGCTTCAGAGTTATATTTCTTAGGTAATTCGCTTCTCGGATCAAGCTTCCTATCATAGATACATTCTCTTATCTCGTTAGTGAACACCCCCCGAAGAACTATACGAGAAGCAAACTCTTCCAGCTTGGTCTGGAATTTTGTCATGGTTACGCCATTATCTTCAGCAAAAAAATATTCCTCCAGAGAAAGGTCGTTCTGACAGGACTCGTATATAGGATCATGATAACCGTTATTATTCTTAGCCATCTAAATTTTATCCTCGGATTTGACCGTTACCGCGCACAATATACTTAAATGTACATAACTGCTCCACCCCAACCGGCCCGCGCGCATGTATCTTGCCCGTAGCTATCCCTATCTCCGCGCCCATTCCGAATTCGCCGCCGTCGGCGAATTGGGTGGAGGCGTTGTGGATAACTATGGCGCTGTCGATCTCATTTAAGAATCGCTCGGCCATTTTCTGATTTTCGGTGATTATTGCATCGGTGTGGTGGGATGAATGTTTCTTCACCCACTCCAGACCTTCGTTAAAATCCTTCACCACCTTTACTGAAATTATCGAATCAAGATATTCGGTATCCCAATCATCTTCCGTGGCTTTTATTATCCTGTTATCCAGGGCGCGTACTTTGTCATCACCGCGTATCTCACAGCCTTTTGCGATAAGCGCGGAAGTTATGAACGGCAGATGCGAATTCAGTATCTTCTCATCTATCACGATGGATTCTGTTGCCCCGCAAACACCGGTACGGCGCATTTTCGCGTTAACTACAACAGAAACAGCCATCTCCGGATTTGCAGAAGATTCTATATATGTATGGCAGTTACCTTCAAGATGCTGGAAAAGCGGTATCTTGCTTTCCTCGATGACTTTTTTTATCAGCCCTTTGCCACCGCGCGGAACTATCACATCTATACAATCATGCGCACGCAGCATGGCGGAAACGGCTTCACGCTCCTTAAATGGAATGAACTGGATGGCATCCTTGGTGATACCAGCCGCTGAAAGCCCCTGCTGCAAACAATACGCTATCGCGGAAGATGAATAAAAACTCTCCGAACCACCGCGCAGTATCGCCGCATTGCCGGATTTCAGACATAGCGCACCCGCATCAGCCGTTACATTCGGGCGTGATTCATATATAACGCCAATAACCCCGATAGGCGTTGCAATGCGCGTAATATCCAGCCCGTTAGGCCGCTGCCAGCGAGCCAGTTCCCGGCCGACCGGGTCTGGAAGTTCCGCCACTTCACGCAATGATTGCACTATCGCCGAAACACGCTTCGCATCAAGCGTGAGCCTGTCAACATAGGCGGCTTTCTGGCCGCTTTTTACAGATTCTTCAACATCCCGCTGGTTCGCATCCAGTATCTTCTTAGAGGAATCAGATATGGCATTTGCCGCTTCCAGCAGCGCTTTATTCTTCTTTTCGGTAGAGGTAACGGCAAGCTCATACGAGGCCTGTTTACCGCGCTTGCAGAGGTCGAACACTGAAGATTCAATATTCCCCTGCTCCTGCGTACCACAAGTCTTTTCAACCACATCACAGGCTTTTTCTGTATTTTTCTGAGTCATCTTATTTTTATGTTCTTAGCATCATATCACAAAATAAATAAAAAATCGCTAATGTGTAGAATTTATTTTTTACACCTGTTTTTCAGTAAATTAGCTTAAAACCTGCGCTTTTGCATCATATTAGTTGAAATCAACCCAAAATCTTAACACTTTATTAACCTTTATGTGGTATAATGAGACGTGTAGCTAGCCAAAAAGAGTGGGTTCTATGGTTGATAAATATGATGATTTTGATGATATAAAATTCTCAGGTGAATTGCTTGATACGATCATTAAGGGCTTTCTGGATGAAGACCCCCCTAAAACCCCGGAGCCAAAAAAAGAACCTCCGTCAAAATGGACAACACTTCCTGTATCTGCCCTTGAAGCAGAGGAAGAAGCAAAGAAAGGAATTTATAAATTAAAGAATCATGCTGAGGACCTCGATAAATTAAAAGAGTTTATTGAGGGCGAAGACATTGTAATAAATAAAGACAATATACTGAAATTTAATGAAATAATAAAAACAATAAAAGAAGCTCATCCCGGCACACCTATAAAAATAGAGAGTATAAAGATAGAGAATAATATCTCTAAAACGAAAGATATATTAGATCTCACCGACCTTATCATAGGAACGCTTGAGATCAAAAATTCACAGATCTCTATAGATGTGTCCGGGACCACACTAGGAAAATTCAATCTAGACAAAGTAGCATTCCCGATATTTGCGTATGATAATACATCAAAAATAGCGCTGGTTGAAGAGGTCGCCAATATTACCATAAATAACCCTTCCAAGACATTTGGTCATGAAAGTGTAACCATCCTTGATCTGAAAAACACTTCTAAGAACAACGACCTGACAAAAACAGCAGAAACACCGGGTTATGACCTTCTGAAGAACAGGTTCCCTTATGGCCTGGGAAATATAAGAAAAACAATAGAAGGTAAGATAAAAATAGAAGCAGAGAATATAGAATCAGTTGTAAATGTTATCAGAGAGCCTGCCGCTAACGACCCCGCCCTGAATAATAGCGAGGAACTTACCAAGGAAGAAAAAAAATTACAGAAGCTGAACGAAGAGGCCGAAAGGGAAACACAGGAAGCTACCTTTACAAAAGTAGTGCAAAATATTAAAACACTCGCAAAAGAAAAAATAAAAGAGAAAGAAGAGCAGGCAAAGATAGAGCGTAAAGCAGAACGCAAGGAAAGATTCAGTGTTTTTGATGCAGAGAACGGCATCCAGAAAAATCCAGGCACATTCACTAAACCCATCATCGGTAATTGCAAGGGCGGACAGCATATGTAACTTTAACCAATATAATCAGATTATAAGAAGAAAAAAAATGACAGAGAAAAAAGAAATAAAAAGACCGCTATACAGAATGCAGGCCCTGCAGCAGCAGATGCAGGTGGTTGATGACCCTAAAAAAGAGGAGCCTAAAAAGCAGGAACCTCAGGCAGCAACAGGCAATGAATCAAAGCCGCTAAGCAACTACTGGACAAGGGTTCCTCATACTCAGCTTGGTGGTAGTGCACCATTGTTTTCATCATCTAATACTACCTCACCACCGGCAGCGTACCTGGATTTTAATTTAGATAAGGGCTTTGCTCCTAAAAATATTTTTCTTAAAGCAAGGATAGGAGGCATAAGCCCCCAAAAAAGCATCTTCAGAGCTTCAGCTGACCCCACTCACTCTACGGATAGCAGCAACGAATATCCGCAAAAACCCTCGGAAGCTTTTAATTACGGACTTTACGACATAGGTTCAATAGGTCTGGGATATGCTTCAAAGAGATTTATGGCCTATGCCACAACTGGATTAGTGAGTGAGTCTAATTATGCTGAATCTGTCCGACTGAGATCCGGGATCGAGGCAAAAGAAAAACTTAATGATCTTGCAACTTCAAATAAAGTTCCGGCACCGCCACCATATACAACAGAATTCAAAAAAACATCCGTTTCCGATCTTGGCCTTCAAAGCTTTAATGTGGGGCTCAATGTCTACCCCACAAAAAAACTAAGCTTCGGAGTAGAGGCCGGTATAATACCGGAATTCAGCTACAATATGACCATGAACACCCCGCGCTCTACCCAGTTCATACACAAGCATGATGATAACATCTGGAATGTGATAAATGATGATAAAAGAGAAGAGATACATTACGACAGCAAAACCTACAGCCAGTATGGGGCGAATATAAATGTTTCATCAAAAAGCTCTTACCTTAATGTATCAGGTACATTTAATTTCATGCAGATGAATTCTGTTATATTAAAATTTCAGGCCGGCGCGGATGTTAACTTTAACAGTTCCGTATATAAAAAGAGTTATGACCTTACAAAATCCCAGGAAGAATCCATAGACAGATGGGAATGGGATCGCGATAAACCCGGCGAGCCATGGTTCCATAGCACCTATATGGGAAATACCAGTAATTACACAGAATCCCACAGTGGCAGCACTGAAGTTAACGCCTATAAAAATGTAAACATAACCCCATATTTAGGGGTAAATATATCTTTGGTAGGTAAAAAAAGTGTATTGGAAAACAGCGCCATCTCCAGCTACAAATCAATTGTATCAGATGCTGATAAGGCCCTGGTAAAGTTCCTTAACGATAATAACTTATATGGCCGCACAGATTTCGCAGAAATGACGGACAAGACCAAGATCAAAGATCTCAAAAGCTTTTTGAAAAGCGCTGAATATCTAGGTAAAAATGAGGATGATACCACCATTGATAAAGCGACAATGGATGCGATCGGACGCCTTTACAGTTCAAAATTTACATATATATCTGAAAATTACCCCGACCTGTTCAAGAACGCCGGGATAGCCACCTATGGAGACACTGAACTCAGATATGTCCTGTTAAATGCTGCCACCAGGGAAATAACAGATATCAGCCAGGACATTTTTAGAATAGACGACGCCACCAAAAATGTAGCAACAGACCTGTCTGGCCAACCAATTTCAAATGGGAATAAGATAGTAATAAAACAGAAAGACATTTCCCTGAAAAGCGGCGAAACATTTTTTGTATATAAGATAAGCATCGAAGATGCGGCAGGTAATCTGATCAAAAATTATGAGACTAACCTTACTGATGATTATAAATTTGCGGCAATGGCAATTCCAGCCTCGGCACGACAGGTAAAAAGAGACCTGTGTGCTTATTTTGAATCTCCTATAATACCAGGTAGTCTTTACAGCCTTGATGCAGCTATATCGGAGATCACTGCCGTCGCAAATAATAAAACCAGCACCCTTAATTTCTCGAATGAAAGTAAGAATAATCAGCCTGTCTGGGGTGAAATTAAAGTACTTAATATGTTCAACGTGGTAGATTTTAATATCTACTCAAAAGATGAGGCAGGCAAAACAATAATTATGCCATTTGCTGACGCTTCATTTTATTCCGGCACAGATAAGGTACTGGATGCCTTGGTCAAAGCAGCGAAAAAAGGCACTATTGATGATGCCTTTACCCCCGGCACCGAGCTTCGCAATAACCTTGAAAAAAGATCATTAAAAGGCGGTATCGATATAAACGAAAGTGAAGCAGCCTATATTGTAAAAACAGTAAAAGAGATGTTCACAAGCGGAGGAAAGATCGATAAGAACGAGCATAACGAATTAAGTACGCTGATCCAGAATCTCAGCGCACCTGATGCGCCCGTGGTGAGTAACGGCGAAACAGGAACACCGGCACCATCAAGAAAAGGCAGATGGATCAAATAGCGCTCATCACCAGCTATATTGCACCACATATTCCAGCGTAGCCTTGGATTTTGCTTCCACAGGCACAGTGAATTCTATCAGGTTCGAGTTCACTTTACGGAAATCGTGGGTCTTGGAGATTATGGCCCAGTTCTGCTGGTTTACCGGTTCTTTAACGAAAACATCAGTCTTTTCATCAAGGGCGTTCTGGATTTCAACGGTTACAGTGTATTTACCACGGTGGCGAAGCTGGTCCTGCTCACTGTCGGCCTGATTGCGGGTAGCTTTTAAATCATAACTATTCCCGATAGTTAGCTCAATCTTCTCCCCTTCTGCCTTATGTGATTGGGTGGCCTCTCCAACCTGCTCGAAACCGCCGGAGGAATCCTTCATGAACACACGGTATTTCCCGCCCGGAAGCGCAACACCGAGACGCGATTTATCATCATTGGCGAAAGTTATCACCGACTTGACCGAATCACTGCTGGAGATACCGCCATCGAACACATATTTTTTTCCAGCCAGCACGCCTTCTTTATCCGAAAATAATTTTATCTTTTTGGATGATTGCGCAGGCAGGTTTATCTTTCTATCAATAGTGTACATATGATATTCCGAGAATTTCTGCTGCTGCATGGAAGGGGCTGCTTCCGCCATATCCATCGCCACGCCTTTTGCCATTGCCATCATCGGCACTGCGCGAGGCTGGTTATCCTGTGCGGTCTCACCGGCCACAAGCTTCAGGTTAGTATCGCGTATATTCATTTTCGTATTATTCAGCAGGTTCGCCCAGCCTTCGATCTTGGCCATCACCTCATTCCCGGCACCATCAAGATAAATATCATAACTTGCCGACCACGATATACCATCGGTCTTATAGGAATATTCAAACAGGGAATCATTGGCTCCCGCGCTGTTTATCAGCCATTTTATCATATTGCCCGATGCCGCACTGTCAGCCCCATCAATGGCGACAGATGAATAATCATTTATCACCTTTATCTTATCGCCATCCTTAACAACCAGCCCGTTGGCCGAATCCAGCAATATGCCCTTGGTGCTTATTACACCATCGCCAGAGAATTTCTCAACTTCCACCTGCCTGCCGATGCTGCGCTTTATCACATCCGCCGCGCTAGGCGCCGCAATAAAATTCTGCTCCACCGCCTGCAAATTGCGATTCCGGTTCTTTATCATTATCGAAGACGGGTCTATCTCATCCGGAACATCCCCCACCTGCACCATATTCAACCCCTCCGCAAAACTAGCCTGCCGCGCAAAATTCACCACCGCATAACCCTGAACATCCCGCACCGGAGAATAAGAAACAACCTCCCAACTCTGCGGCGAATTGCCGTAGATGGTAAGCGATGTGGTCTGGTCAGCAGCGTTTGCGGCAGTACAGGTGAATAGTACGAGTACAAGGGAAAATAAGGAGAATTTTTTCATGTTTTTGATGTTTTTGTTCAGGGATTGGAGGTTAGGGATATTTTCGCAAAGAATCAATAGGTTTTATGGTTTTTATCGTTGTAAACAGCAGAATTTCAAAGTAAACTGTTAGCAATCAAGAGGGGGGATATGCCAAAATACGGACATATAAATAGCGGTGATGATTTCATAAAAAATCAGATGGAGTTCCAGTCCGGTTTTCCGAATCCCGATATATCTGACAATCTTTATCTGAGACTGCCAAGTGAATTTATCCCGAGATTCGAGAGCTGCATTCCTGCCCCTTATGAAATCAAATCAGGAATTGTATCAAAATTCTTTCCTAATGAATTCCTAAATTCCGATGAATACAAAAATATAGCCAAAGAAGGGTTTTATAAATTTGGAGTTATAAAAATCAGTGAATTAGCAGAGGATCCTAATTCATTAATAATAGAAAAAGAATTTGAAAATGCCGTTGCACGAAAACTAAAATTATATAGTGAAATGGAAGGGAAATATAAACCATCAAGAGATGACGCAATAAAATATTTAAAAGAAAAAGGAAATCCCGGAGAAAGAAATAGCAACCTTGGTTTTAATATCGTTCAGAGTTTATGCAGTGAACTTCGTGAAAGATATGGGGTTATGGCAGCACATTATACCCTAAAAGATAAAAGCGAAGGCATAGATGATATGTTGTTGGTCTGTTTTCCTTACAAGATAGCAAAAAATAACGATAAATGGGAAGTTATCCCTGATAAAAAAGCTTTATCAAAATTCTTTGCCTTTACCGTGGCGAAGGGTTTAGTTGAAAAAGAAGCACTTTATGAGAACGGAATTATGCTTGGAGCAAGAAACCACGAAATTCTAGCCCGGATAAAGAAACTTAAAGATGAAGTTGTTGAGCCAATATTGAAAGAACCACTTATTAAGGCATCCAACAAACAAGAGGTAGTAAGATAATCCATTATTATTTACTGCTATCTTGCGGAGAATACTATGACACATATAGATATGGAAGGTAACTTTAGGTCAGCTGGCTTAAAGAAAAAGATCACAGAACAAATAGCAGCTCCGGCGGCACTGATGTCGACTGAGTATTATATAGCTCTGAGCGAATTTCATGGTGATAACGTTGACAGATCTTCGATCCACAAAAAAGCCCTGGATTATGAATTTAACAGGCCTACAACTGATCCTCAGGTATTATGTAAATGTAGTTTTGTAAATCTGAAGGAATTAAAAGAAAAATTTAACGAATATGTAATAAATGAGCATATAGAACAGCTAAAATTAGTCCTGGAAGATAGATTAAAAATCAAAGATAAGAACAAACTTGAAGAAACTTTTAATTCACCTGGTATGAGTTTTTTTTACTTTGTTGATACACTAGGAAAGGAGCTTTTAAAAAGATCCGGCATCAGCTCCGATATACATTCCCATTACAATGTAAATAATCCTGATCATAAAAAGGAATCTCTAATGCTCGCTCATACCACCAATATAGTTGAATTAGGTGATAGCTGGGGTTTTGATAGAAGACCGGGAGCCCCAGAACAATTTTTTGGGTTTCTGGTAGCAAAAGGTATTATTGAGAGAAAAGCATTGCTTTCAGCCCCTATGCTGCGCGAAATAAATAATCTAAAACTAGATGAGGTTATAAAGCAGTTGCAAGACGAAGGTGTAAAGCCTGTGTTAAAAATACCGTTAATAACCAAGCAAATGTTGCAAGGTAACACAAGGTATTTCTAAACAATCCACCCACCGCCCAGCACCCGCGTTCCATCATACATAACACAAGCCTGACCCGGGGTTATGGCGCGTTCTTTTTCGTATAGTTCTACACGGTAACGTAGTCCCCTCGCCCCTTGGGGGAGAGGGTTAGGGTGAGGGGTTCGTGACGAATCACCCTCACCCTGCCCTCTCCCCTCAAGGAAGAGGGAATTTGTAATTGGGATCACTCTCGCCTTTTTGCGCTGTGAGAGTGAGCGCAGGCGGACTTCAACTTCTATCCCGGCGGCGGGGATATTGGCGCCTTCGCCTAGCCAGTTCAGTTCTTTTATTTCCAGAGTGTCATCGAGCAGGTCGGATTCTTCGCCTACTATTACGCGTTTGGTCTCCGGTTCAACGCGGATAACGTAGAAAGGTTTCTCAAAACCACCGCCCAGACCTTTGCGCTGGCCACGGGTAAAATTTATTATGCCGCTATGTTTGCCGACTATGTTGCCACTGGTATCCACGATATCACCGGGGTCTATCGCGCCGGGGCGTATCTTGGAAACTACGGAGGCGTAATTACCGTTCGGCACAAAACATATATCCTGCGAATCAGGTTTTTCTGCTACCGGCAGATCAAACTTTTCGGCCAGTTTACGGGTCTCTTCCTTGGTCATATCGCCGAGTGGAAAATGGATGAATTCAAGCTGTTTCTTGGTGGTCTGGAACAGGAAATAGCTCTGATCCTTCCCGGCATCCATTGCATTATGAAGTTCTGCACCATTATCACCCTGCTTGCGGCGGATATAATGGCCGGTGGCAAGCGCATCAGCGCCAAGGTCTTTCGCCACGGTGAACAGATCGCGGAATTTAACGGACTGGTTACATTTAACACATGGAATTGGTGTTTCACCGCGCATATAACTATCGGCAAAATCCTCGATGACAGATTGCTTGAACAACGATTCATAATTCAGCACATAATGCGGAATACCTATCTTCTCACAGACCTGCCGCGCATCCTCGATATCCTGCCCGGCACAGCACGCATTCTTTTTCCCCACTGCCGCACCATGATCATAAAGCTGCAGGGTTATGCCTATTACCTCATAGCCTTCCTCCTGCATCAAAGCCGCCACCACAGAGCTATCCACGCCACCGCTCATGGCAACTACCACGCGGGTTTCTGGGATCGGTTTATCTTTAACAAAACGGTTCATAATTATAAAGGTCAGAGGTGAGAGGTTACAGGTCAGAGGAGAAAAAAATCTGTCACCTCTTACCTCTAACCCCTCACCTTAATTTTATTGAATTTAATTTTTGTGAGTATATATAGTAAAACACAACGAATTAAAAGACCAAAAGGAAAGAAATGCCACATTTATTGCCAGTATATCAGCCTTCCAACTATTGTTTCGAGCGCGGTGAAGGGGTTTACCTCTATGATTTCAACGGTGGAAGATACCTTGATTTCGCAGCGGGCATTGCCGTAAATTCAATGGGGCACTGCCATCCAAAACTGGTAGATGCTCTGCAAAAGCAGGCGGCAAAGCTATGGCACGTTTCCAACCTATATGTAATAGATGGCGCAGAACGTCTTGCTACAAGAATTGCCGAGGCAAGCAAATTTGCTCATTACGTGTTCTTCTGTAATTCTGGCGCTGAAGCTGTTGAATGCGGCCTGAAAATGATCCGCAAATACCAAAAATCTATCGGTAATTATAATAAATTCCGCGTTATTACTTTTGAAGGCGCATTCCATGGCCGTACACTCGCAACCATTTCCGCCGCCAAGAAAGATAAACTACTAAAAGGCTTTGAACCAGCTGCCGATGGCTTCGACCAAGTAAAATGGGGTGATCTTGACGCAGTAAAACAAGCAATTGGGCCAGATACAGCCGGCATATTATTCGAACCGGTACAAGGTGAAGGTGGCATCCGCCCTGCTCCGGTTGAATTCCTGCAGGGGCTTCGCAAAATAGCTGATGATAACGGCCTGGTGCTGATGTTTGATGGCGTGCAGTGCGGCATGGGCCGTACCGGTAAATTCTTTAGCCATGAGTGGGCTGGCGTTTACCCAGATATCATATCTTCTGCAAAAGGCATTGGTAGTGGCTTCCCACTTGGTGCTTGCTTAAGCACAAAAAAAATCGGCGACTGCATGGATGTTGGTTCCCACGGCTCCACATATGCCAATAACCCGCTGGCAATGGCGGTTGGCAATGCGGTGATGGACCTGATGCTCGCTCCCGGCTTCTTCGATCACGTGGTTGATGTAAGCACTGCGATGTTCGATAAACTGAACGCATTAAAAGTTAAATATAGTGACCTTATTGTTGATGTCCGCGGCAAAGGCTTAATGCTAGGACTCAAATTCTCCGATAAAATTGATGTAAAACAAGGCGTTGAAGAACTAAAAAAACGCAATTTACTCACCGCAACTGCGGGCGATAATGTCATCCGTATGGTGCCTCCTCTCATCATAAGCAAAGCCGAAGCCGCCGAAGGTATCGAAATTATCGAAAACTGGTTGAAAACTTTATAATTATAAGTATAGCAATACTTGAAATTATAATTTGGGGAATCACTTGTCTGAAACATCTGCCGCCGCTGCACAACAACGATCTGTCAAAGAAGCTCTGGAATCATGCCATGCAGAGATGCTGGCTGTTATAGAAAACCGCTCAGAAAAATTAGGAATGAAAAACACTACCAACCTGGAAGCTTCCACAAGCGAAAAACTATATATCCGGGCCGGGCTTTACTGGCACAAAAAAGAGCTGTATCCCAAAAGTCTTTATAATAACGATATAGAGGATATCTATCTCAAATATCTAAAAGAACACGAAAACCTCCTGGAATTCAAAAAAACTGTCAGAGATTTCCTGTTCACAAAGGGGCTGAATAAAGACCACTATATGAATCCACATCAGTTCGTTAATGTTGTAGACCTCGAAACCCCACCAAAGCCCTGCCCTAAAAGCGACCTGAAAGAACAATCCAAAAAGCCAAAACCGGCCATTCTGGCAGGCCTTAAAAGGCTATTTAAGACCAGTTAACCATTTCCTGTTGATATTCCTGCCATTTCGATGTAATAATGGTTCTTTCCTGCAATGCAGAGAGTAAGAAATGTTAAGCAATTTAAAGAAGAAAGAGATGGCGAATTTCTCTCAGACCCGTGATTTTTTAGATATCAGCGATCTGAGCAAATCCGAGCTGCGCGCGATCCTGGATAAATCCAAAGAACTGAAGGATGCCTTAAAGAAAAAAGGCCACCCGAAATATCTGGAAGGCAAACAGCTTGCCATGATCTTCGAGAAGAATTCCACCCGTACCCGTGTTTCGTTCGAGGTCGGCATCAATCAGCTTGGCGGCAATGCAATTCTAATTACCAATAAAGATTCCCAGATCGGCCGCGGCGAACCTATCCTTGATACCGCAAAAGTACTTTCACGCTATGTCGATGTTATAATGCTCCGCACTTTCAGCCATGAAGGACTTAAGGAACTTGCCGAACATTCCAGCGTACCAGTGATAAACGGCCTTACAGACCATTCCCACCCGTGCCAGATAATGGCCGATATAATGGCGGTTGAAGAACATTTAGGTAATATCGAGAATAAAAAGATAGCCTGGGTCGGTGATGTAAATAACGTCTGCCGCAGCTGGGCGCACGCCGCTGAAAAATTCGGTTTTGAATATCACGTTGCCTGCCCTAAGAATTACGCCGGCGATATCGCGACCTACCCGGATGTCACCTACACCGAGAACTGCGTTGATGCCGTTAAAAATGCCGATGTGATAATCACAGATACATGGGTTTCCATGGGAGATGAGATCGAAACCGACAAACGCAAAAAAGCCCTAAAGCCATATCAGGTAAATAAAGAACTGGTAAAACACGCAAAAGATAATTTCGTATTCCTCCACTGCCTACCCGCCCACCGCGGCGAAGAAGTGACCAGCGAAATAATCGATGGTAAGAATTCGGTGATATACGACGAAGCCGAGAACCGCCTGCATACGCA
>CAYRJW010000012.1:0-35543 GCA_964424715.1 uncultured Rickettsiales bacterium
GTCAGATATAAGTTCAACTAGACGATGATGCATCATCATGTCAGAAATAATTAATTCGATTAGCACGTTTTACCTCCCAGGATACCCATAAAAATGCCCAAAAAGATCACCTCCAAAAATCACATAGCAGGCAAGATTGTTTCGGGCGGGCATACTACCATTATAAACGGTGTATCAAAGATATTGAACAGATTCACCACGAAGCAATGGTTCATATCCGTGCGTCCGGGGGAGATAACCACTGGTAGAAAAGTAGGCGGAGGCGCGCCGTTCATTTCGGTGAAGCGGCATCAGAATCCGTTGCAGAAAAATACGCTTACTCTCACTTTCAAGCGCTCCGGGGTGATACAGAAGATATATATAGAAGTGAAAGATCTGGATAATAATATGGAAATAATAATAAAAGATATGTCTGAGATCACTGAAACAGTCTGGAAAGGCGCAAAGCTGCTTAACCGTATATAGTTTATCGGATTTTTATTAAAACACAACTTCCAGTAATGGAAAATTTATCTGCCCTGCCATATCCTTGATCTATAACCCAAGGAGAATATAATGAAAAATAGACTTACACTTCTGGCTACCGTATCGGTTCTGGCGTTCGGTATCTCTGCGTGCGACAATTCCAGACAAAGGGCTTCAGCCCTGCCTGAAGGCGAGTATGAGCAGACCTCTACCATGGTTGACTCACAGGGCACCAAGACCGTTAAAAAGGTAAGTTCTGATGTAGATGTTGACAGGGATGGAGATAAAAAAGTTGTGGTAGAATCTAAAGTTACCAAAGACCCTAAAGGCTTGCTGAATAAAACTACTGTAAGCAAAACTAAGGGCGTTACCGAAACTGAAGATGGCAAGACCACCTCCACTTACGACCGTGAAGAAAATTCCGCAGACTAATAATTCTCTTTAAGGTCAGCCTTTCCCCGTCCATTGCTTCCCTCCAACCGGAACAGAGGACGGGGTCACAAAAGGATCCGCCGCTTCCTATCCACCTCATACCCCTTATAAGTGGCGGGTCTACTAAAACTTAAACCGGAGGATCTGATGAACAGCTATATAGATCATAAACTTTCCAAGAAAACCAAGCTCTCATATTTATTATTTGTGATAATGGCATTCCTTGTCGGGCTTATTGCCGCCATTGCATTTTTTCCTAATGAGGCGGGTACGGTCGCGAGTGAGTATATATTCCTGCTGGTCTCCATAATATTTTTGCTGTCCTGCATCTACGCGATCCAGAAATTACTGTTCCATTCACAGGCAAAAAGCCGTAACGATGAGCTTCTGCTTGAAGAACTTCCTTATGATGAGGATGATATCAAAAGGTCTCACTAGATTTTAACTCAGATATTTTAATACCTGCTGTTCAGCAATTCATCAAGAACAACATAATCCAGGGTCAGGTCATCGTTGTAGATACCAAGATCAATATCGTTCACATGAGATTCATTCATTTTTGCGGCTGATGAAGTATACATACGATTCTCCTTTAGATTATATTTCATACTAACCCGTAATACTATAAGATCTCCATTCCTCAAAATGCGAATTTTATAAAAAAGAGATAAAACTTTCGCGGCGGCAGGGATTTATGCGTTATTTATAAAATCCGCACCAAGGCTGAATCGCAATTTTAGCTCGCCTTTGGCATACTTGGTTTAATACTTAAAAAGTATTTTGTTAATCTAACGGAGAATGAAAATGACAATGAAAGGATCAATAAAAGAAACAGCCGGCTTCATCAAAGAGGAACTCTATGAACATGGTGATACACCTGAATCCAGAAGAAAAGCCCAGGAAGGCCGTGACCTTCGCAATGAAGGCAGGATAGAAGATGGCAAAGCGCCAAAACTTACAACTCCTGGCACCGGTAACAAAGAGGATTAATCGATATCGCTTAACACCGGCATCAGTTAAAACTTATGCCGGTGTTCTACTGCCAGAATATAACATTATATAGTTGAGGTAAAATTTATGCTTACAAAACTTAAAACCCCGATACCGCTGGAAACCAGCAAAGGCAGGGCCTGGGCAGTCGCCGTTATAGAATATGGCGCAGAATGGGATACTCAATGGGTAACTTTCCTGCATAACACCGGTGAGCGCTGGACATTCTCCAGCAACGAGGTCTGGCAGGAACCAAGCATCCATTAGCGTTTTTTATAATAATTTTTACAGCAATTTAATGATATTACCTTAATGCCCGTACTGATTTTTTATACATGTAATGGTACCATGGGAACAAGATAAGGTTTTATTTATATTGAAAGGAGCTGCTTATGAGAGGTTTGTTACTCTGGTTACTAGGGCTGCCGATCCCGATAATAATATTACTTTATATATTCCATGTTATTTAGGGAAGTATGTCATGAAATATGTATTTAAACATAATAAACGGGCCAATAACAGCACCGTAAAAAATGAGCAGAAGAATTCCCGCACGGAAGGTAGATCTTCTAAAAGCGCCGAAGAAAGTAAGCGTGATTATAAGTAGATATCTTCCTGCGGGATACCGGTGAAGCACTTTCAGTGAATATCTTCAATGAAACATGCTTCACCTTTGTCGATCCCATGCCGGCAGGAAAAACCTCGAGACCCCCTCTTAGTAGATTTTCCTGTCCGGCTTCTTTATTTTGATAAATATTAAATGGATAGAATATGAGTGATCATGCTAAAATATTTATGCTGCTTGCCGCAACGCTTATCGCGGGTACCGCTGCAATACCTTTCATACCGGAATTCCTGGGGGAGATAAAACAGGCGCTGGCGACCTTCAAGCAATTCTACCGTACTCATCCAACTGTAAGCTACCTGTTATTCGGCGCGATATTTGCAACTATCCTTTTGCTTGGTCTGCCCTTCACCTGTGCAGCAATACTTATTGCCGGCATCACATATAAATTCTGGGAAGCGGCACTGCTGATAGCTGTACTTCGTATCGGCATTGCCCTTACTGCGTTTATAGTAGTGCGTCATATATTTGAGGAAAAAAGAGAGGATAACTATATGAAACCCGCCCTCGTCCAGAAGCTGGATGAGAATCCTATCCTTGCATATTTCCTGATGAGGCTTGCTCCCCTGCCTGATAACACGGTGAACTGCGCCATGGGAACCTCTTCGATAAGAGGTTCTGATTTTGTACTTATCACATTGCTGACACTTGTGCCTTCAACCCTTATATGGGTGAGCATCGGCAATTCGCTTGGTAATATAAATGAACTTATCAGGTTCCTTAACTAGGACTTGGGTCAGCTTCCTACCTGCACTCAATTATTTATTATCATCGCCCAGTATATAACCACCTGCACCTGCTGCACCGGCTACGGCCGCTGTATAACAAGCGCTTACAGCGCTTGAAAGGCTTAGTATGATCAAGATCGTAAATATATTTTTCATGATATCCCTCTTTAACTCTTTAAAATACCGGAGCAGTCGCCTGCCCCGGCTCTTTAAGAAAAACCAGAACTATTTAGAGTTCAGGGATTTTTCTTCAACGGTCTTACCGTTCACTTTTTTAGTGTAACGGTAATTATTCTTACCATCATTCTGCTCGATCTTATCAACCGTTTTTTCAGTATGCTTGTTCAGCAGGCCTTTAGGGTCTGTAACGGTTTTGGTCTCAAGGGTCTTTTCAACCACAGAACCTTTATCATCTGTTTTAACTTTCACAGTGCCTTCACGGGTAGTTTTCGTGCCGGTAACGCCGTTTTTAGTTTCTACAGAGCTTTCATCTTTATATTCGTTATCATCGCTTTTGATGGTCTCAGAAGCTTTAACAACGGATTTGTTCATCAGGCCTTTAGGATCTTTCACAGTTTCAGCTTCAGTGGTCTTTTTATATGAACCATCAGAATCAACCTTAACTTTCACATTGCTTTTATCCACGATAGCAGTGCCGGAAGCATCTTTTGCTTTTGTTTCAGTTTCTTTTGTGTAACTGCCATCAGCTTCATTTTCTATGTGGGTCTTTGTGGTCTTAGAAACTGATTCATCATTTGCCTGGGCAGAAAAAGCCAGAGAAAGAGAGGTCGCCGCCGTAAGAACGAATAGGGTCTTCTTTAGATTTATTGTAGTTTTCATAAAATTGCCTTTTTTTGTTTTAAGTTAATAAGTGGTAATGATTATAAGTTATATCTTCCGACATAAATTCTCTGTATGTGCCACTGATGTTATTTATAAAAAGTTCATAAACCAATATATTAGCGGTAACACCGCAACAAAAAAGGAGCGGTAAACCGCCCCTTTTCCGTTTTCACTCGAACTTAAGGTCTTTATTGATCATTATCGGCAGGTCGCCCTTTATAGAAATCCTCAGGGGCACTTCTCAGGCTGCTCTCGGAAATAACACCGTTATTTATTGTGCCATCAACAGTAACCTTCTTGCCTTCTGCAACTATAAAATCCTCATTCTCTCCCACTTCAACGGCAATAGAACCGGCATCATGGTGAAGTGTGAATCTTTTTGGGTTCTCAACATTTTCGATCACTCCATCTACAGATATAATGCTGCCATCCGGCAATTTCTTTATATCTATACTTTCCATATCTTCCGCGACAGAACCTGTAGCGATCAATATAAAACTTCCTATAACCAGTGTTTTAAAAATATGCTTCATGATCATTCCTATATTATTGATTATCGGCGTTTTCTGGATTGCTGTTTATTCGTTTCAAGCAGGCCTTCGATAAAACCGGTTATCGTATCACCGGCTACGTCCCTTACATGGTCAAGCTTTTGATCAATTACGCTTCTTACCTGCCTTGCAGCGCCGAATCTTTCCGAAAGCCATTTATCTGCCAGCAGAAAGCAGATTATTATCAATATCATTGCCAGCCCGAATGCGATGAAAAGAGCGTTAACCCTCTCATAGCCAACAGCTATCATCTGATCATATACAACATATATGGATGCTGTAATTGCCGCACCAAGAAGTACGCTGCCTACAACAAGGCAGGCGATACCCTTGAACATGCTACGCATGTAGGCATGGAGCGCCGCCTGGTCGGGCAGCGCTTTTAAAGCCAACATTGTGCCTATACGGTTAAGTAGGAATGCACTGATGTTAAGCATTATCCTTCCTGCTTCTTTTGAAGATAGAACCAAGAATAAGGCCTGCAGCAAATGCTGTACCAGCACTTACAAGTGGATTATCTTTTATAGTGCGAACAGTTGTTTCTTCAGCATCTTTAAGTTTCTTGCTGTTACGGTTCAGGAAATCATAAACATTTTTACCTGCTTCACGAGCCTTTGCTTTTGCATCACCAATAGCTTCATCAGCATTGGATTTAGCATAAGAAACTGCTTCATCTTTCAGTTTTATTGAATCATCTTTCAGTCTTTTAGCGTCTTTAGAAACATCATCAAAGTTTTTGATGCTCTTTTCTTTTTCTGGATTAAACATGCTAGTCTCCTATTGTTGTTAAAAACCGGGATAACCCCGATCATTACTGATAATTGCAGATAGCTTATAAAAATGACATTCCTTCTGAAACTCATTTTATAAAATTTACATAAATTATATGATTTTTATCTTTCCGGAGTTTTGCAGCATGGAGAATTTATTACCATGCGACTAAGCTTTTGGTCATGGTGTCTGTTTTTGGCACTTGTTAACACAAAAAGGACATATATGAAAAAACCAGTAAAACTTATTACCATCACAGCCTTGATATTATCAATCGCCGCATGCGGTGAAACCCAGGGCGACAGAGCATTATCCGGCGGCGCTATCGGCGCAGGCGTTGGCGCGGTAGGTAGCTCCATATTAGGCGGTGACCCTGTAAGCGGTGCAGTAGTAGGGGGTATTGTTGGTGCCGGCACTGGTGCAGTAACAAAAAAGAAAGACCTTGATCTTGGCAAACCTGCGTGGAGAAGATAGATAATAGTTAAAAGACGGTAGTTTGTAGTTCGAAGCAATAACTACAAACTACCATCTGAGATCTACCACCTAAAAAGCCGCCTTCCAGGCGGCTTTTTAAAACCTGAATGATAAAGTGATCGCCCCATACTGATCCTGCTCGGTCTGGGTTTTATATTCCTTGGTACGCTGCACTTGAGTATAGGATATCCTCATATCATTGAAGGTGAATGCTATACCATACTGTACCCCACCTACAAATATGTTCTTATCTACGCTCGGACTTTCACGGAAGCTGTTACCATCAAGAAAAATGTTCTGCGCCACCGCCCTGCCCTCAATGCCACCGAATATATACCAGCCGAATTTTTTTGTAGGCACGAAGAAATCTGAACCGGAGATACTTGGCTTGATCAGCGGCGGGCCGTAATCTGAAGGAAGATCGCGCCCTAAACGCGCCATTAACCCTATATTCGCGCTCGTATCAACATTACCTAAATTCATCCCCACACTCGGCGTGATATCAGCGCCGAACCCGAACGGGCTGAACTCGGCAAGGCTACGCCATTTGCGGTCATAACCTAAAATTATTCCAGGCTCATCCTTAAGCTGGTGATCCCATCCCTGCGGTTGCTGGTAATCAATAAGATTATGCACCGAATCCTGTACCGGCTCTCCCAGCGCCGAAGGGCCAACGATACCCAATGTCAGCTGGAATGTATCAAGTGTTTTTGTATTATCCGATATAAGTGTTGCCGTACCATAAAGCCATCCGGCATACGGCCTGTCGGTCAACGGAGGTGTGCTAAGGCTTATATCATTTGGCGTATATATATTCTGGCCGACCGCGAAACCCCATCTTTTATTGCCTGCAATATCCAGCAACGGCAGAACATTGGCGCTTCTTTCCAGCCAATAAGGCACTGTCTCAGGCGACATATACGATACGCGGAAACCATTGGTATAATTGCTGTCCTTGTTGAACACCGCATCATTTTCCATCGAGATGCTCCATATCGCATCATGATCTTTTTCCCTAGCAGGAATGTCTTGATCTTCAGCACTGGCGTTCTGGCAGAATGTTGTGACGGAAAGTAAAATAAGAAATTTAAATAACTTCATAATGACCAGCTCTCTCTTAATATGTTAATTAATGACACTGACAATTCTCCTATAAAAATACCATATATAAAGCCTGCCGGAAGATAAGAAAGCTATAAATTTCAATAAAAAACTGCTCCCGGATATTTATATAAAATTTATAAATCCAGCTATCTGCGTGATATATAATTTATTATGATGGTTATAGTATAATGGTCTAACTTAATAATAAGGAGATCAAAATGGCTACTGATACAAAATCTAACATGACCATCATATACATAATACTCGCGGTTATCATTGCTGTGCTTATCATTGCGCAGGTTCAGAAAGAGAATGATAAAAGCAGATTTGAAAGAGCTGCGGATGACATTTCCGAAGGTTTCAATGATGCCGCTGATGAACTCAAGGACAAAGGCCCTCTTGAAAGAACCGGCGACGCGGTAGAAGATGCTGTTGATAATGTGACCAAAGACTAGTATCTTTAGGTTTATATTTTAAAAATATTAGGTTGATCCCTTTCGGGGGTTTTGAGTTATAATCATTTCAATATGTTTTCTATTCATAACAACTCCCGCTTTGAAAGCTTCATACAGCTTATAAATCAGGCATTCAACGCGCGCACCAAAGATGCCCTGATCGATGCGCTGTATGAACATCTGCCGAAAGTATTCGGTGGGCCTATACTTGTTTTCCTCCCCTCCCTGCTGCATGAAGGCATATTGGAGCTTGAAGTACCGCAGTTCACCGAGTTCACCGCAGAAGAAGAAAAACTGATCCTGAAGATAAAAAGATCTTACGAATCCGGAAATACGCAATATCCCGCCATCATTGATGGCTGGTTCGTCACCACGATAAAGATAAAAAGCGAACTGATACTTCTATTCGGCGTAGATAACAAAGCGCTGGAAAAAATGAAAGTGTCAGATGAGCAGAGAGATGACATACTTTCTGTCATAGCCACACTGCTTTTCAGGATAGATGCCATGGAAGAGGAATCCCAGCGGAATATAAAACTGGAAAAGGAAAAGTTACGGACGCAGATACTTTCCAGCGTCTCTCACGATCTTAAAACCCCCCTCGCTGCCATCATCGGATCGCTCAGCATACTCACCACAATGGGCCAGAAGATAACTGAGGAACAACACGATGATCTTATCGCAACCTCCGTTTCCGAGGCGCACCGGCTCAATAATTTCATCACCAATATACTTAATATGGCGCGCATAGAATCCGGCGTTGTTAAAGCCCACACAGAATGGCAGCCGGTAGATGTAGTTATAAAACATATCCAGAAATGTTTCCGCCTGAAATATCCTGAACGCGTATTGAAAGTAAGCGATATCCCCGGCTATATCAACTTCAACATAGACCCGGTATTGTTCGAGCAGATGATCATGATAATACTGGATAATGCCACCAAATATTCTCCACCGGCATCAGAGATAGAACTTACCATAGAGAGGAACAAGAACCTGGATTTCCTTATCAAAGATCATGGAAAAGGAATTCCTGATAATATGCAGGAAAAGATATTCGATAAATATACCAGACTGAAAATGGAAGATAGGAAGATCGCCGGAACCGGGCTTGGGCTTGCTATAGCAAAAGCCCTTGCCGATCTGCAGAACCTAGGTCTCAGCGCTTATAATAATGAAACAGAAGGCGCTATATTCAAGATATCATGTAAGGAATGGAAGATGTGAGGGTGGTGAGGCTAAAGTTAAAAGTTTAGAGTAAAAACCATAAACCTTTAAACTTTAACCTATTAGCTGAATCTACATAGGCAGATTAGGTTTCCGTCCGGAAACAAGACTGTATACCAGCCCTATCACGAACAATAGTACAAATAGCAGTGCCAGGAATTTAGCAACACCGGCAAATGTACCGGCAAGTCCACCAAATCCAAAGAAAGCGGCTATTATAGCCAGTATGAAGAAAGTAATGATCCAGTTTATCATTTTAGGCTCCTTTAGGTTTATGATTACATATTATTATATCAGGTATAATAAATCTGTACGTTAACCGGAGCTAAAGATAAATTAACCATAAAGGAAGTGGTTCAGGCCTTGATGGTTTCCATGCGATAACCGATACCTGGTTCGGTGATTATATATTCCTCGTCGTTTATACCGTTGGCGCTGAACTTCTCCCGCAGCTGGCCTACATATACGCGGAGATACTGCATATTCTCCTCATGCGCAGGACCCCATACTTCTTTTAATATCTGTTTATGGGTAAGCATCTTGCCGCGGTTAACGGTAAAGTAGCGCAGCAGATCATATTCCTTCGGCGAGAATGAAACTTTCTTGCCCTTCAGGAAAACCTCATGACGCACCAGGTTCATTTTTATCTCACCGTTAGTAAGATCTGGTTCACCAACTTCTTTCGTTACAGCTTTACGTAAATTCGCATTCACACGCGCAATAAGTACTTCCGGGTTGAATGGTTTTGTCAGATAATCATCAGCACCAAGATTCAGGGCTTTTATCACCTCGTCATCATCATTGCGCACCGAGCATATTATTATCGGAACCTGCGTCCATTCGCGCAGTGATTTTACAACTTCCTTACCATCAATATCCGGCAGGCCCAGATCCAGCACTATAAGTTCCGGTTTAACCGATGCGGCAAGGCGCAGCGCCTGTTTGCCGGAATCGCTGTCGACCACCTTGAAGCCTTCGCTTTCAAGGGTTATCATCATAAGCTTGCGCAATTGCGGTTCATCATCAATTACAAGTATGGTTCCTTTTTTCTCGTTCATGCGGTTGCCTTTGTTTTTTGGGGTTGTTGTAATTTCTCAAGCAATTCCTCGGTAGTAAATGGTTTTGAAATGTAATCATCCATTCCTGCCTGTATGCATTTTTCCCGGTCGCCTATAAGGTCGTAGGCGGTCATGGCAATTATTTTCCTTGGTTGCTGGGCGTTATCCTTTTCCAGCTTCCTGATAAGTTTTGTGGCTTCAAATCCATTCATATCCGGCAATTGTACATCCATGAACACTATCCTTATGGCCTCACCCGCCTTCGAGGAAAGCTCCAGTATCGCATCTTTCACCGTGGCTACCGAGATGCAGTCATAACCTAAATTCCCCAAAAGTGTTTCAGCGATAATAACATTAGGCGCATAGTCTTCAACTATCAGCACGGTGTTTTTTGCATCTGATTTTGGTCTTTTTAATTTCCTGACAGTTACGGGTTTTAATTTAATCCCTCTTTCGAGCGGCAGTGTGACCTTGAACCTTGAACCTTTGCCCGCCTCGCTTTCAACTTCTATCTTTCCATTCATCAGCTCCGAGAACTGCTTGGATATAGCAAGCCCTAAGCCTGTGCCGCCATATTTGCGTGTTATCTCATCGGCACTTTGTATGTACGGATCAAATATCACCGCAAGCTTATCCTCCGGGATACCTATGCCGGAATCCTGAACAATGATCTCAGCCTTGGCGTTACCTTCACTGTCAGGTAATAATCTCACCGTTAAATTCACCCCGCCTTCCTCGGTAAATTTTATTGCGTTGCTGAGCAGATTATTAACTATTTGCCTGATACGGTGTGGGTCACCGATAAATATACCATCCGCATCTGCCGGTATATCGGAGCTGAGTTTTAGACCTTTCTCCCTTGCGTTGTACAAGGCCAGTGATACCGTATCGGAAATTATCTTCTTCAGGTTAAATTCTGTTTTCTCTATCTTCGTCGCGTTGGCATCCAGCTTGGAAAGATCCAGTATGTTATTCAGCAGGCCATATATAGTATCAGCGCCATTCTTAAGGGCCTCAAGATATTTTTTCTGCTCAGGGGTCAGTGGTGATGTTTCCGATAATATCTTCGCCAGCCCAATCACCGCTCCTACCGGAGAGCGTATCTCATGACTCATATAAGCCAGAAAATCTGATTTCTGCTGGCCTTCTATCTCGGCCTTATCCTTGCTGTATTTTAATATGTTCTCAAGGTTCTTCTGTAGTGTAACATCAGTGTGCACACCAATGAAACGCTCCATCTCACCGGCCTTATCAAAGAAGCCGATGCCCTTGGCCGATATCCACGCCCACGAGCCATCCTTGTGTTTCATCCGGAATATCTGGTTATATACCGGCTGCTCCGGCGCTATCAGCTTTCTGGCATATAGCCATGTTGAAAGCTTATCATCCGGATGTATCAGGTTGAATATGGAATCAAAGTCCGATCGTATCTCGTCATCATCATAGCCAAGGAGTTTCTTGAATTTTGGCGATATAAGTAATTTATTGTTCTTCAGGTCCCAGTCAAGGATACCATCAGAGGTGGCCTGTAATAATATGTTCAGCCGCTGGTTCAACTCGCCTAGTTCACCCTGGGTACGGGCGGTCTTTTTCTGGGAGTGCAGCAGCATTGTGCCAAGCATCCCGAATATCACCACCGATATAAGTGAGCTTAGCAACAAAGATTGTGAATAATTACCGTAAGCCTCTTTTGTATCCTTCATATTATCCTGATGGCGCGACCAGATCATCCATGATAACTGCTCCAGATCATCGGCGATACCATCATATAATGCTAATATCTTCTGGTTACTGGCGCGGTCGGAGAACCTTACCGGACGGCCCTTCTCCCTGTCCTCCACCATCATCTGCAGCAATATCTTAAGCTCGGCAACCTTACTGTTCACGCTTTTTATCAGCTTGTCGCTCTCATCATCGGTAAAGCTTTTTGATACATCTATGATATGGTCATCCAGTGCGTTTGCATACATCAGGAAGCTTTTTCGGTATTTCGGGATGCCCAGCGATATATAGCCACGCTGGTTGATCAACATCTGCTGGAAACCCAGTTTAAGGGTGGTCACCCTTTTATCAAGATCTTCGGTGTTTTCAGTGCGGGAAATGCTGGCACGGATATTCTTATATTCATCATAATGCACAAATATTATCACGCTTGCAGCAATAAATAATGTGCCAAGCAGAACTATATGAGAAATAGAATCTAGCCCTCGAAGTTTTTTCATATATTCAATTTAAATAATATATACATCTTTTACAAGCTGGAAAGGCCCTATGTACCACTATGATACACATGGCCTTTCCTTATAATAGTTAATTTCCTATTAATAATGTTTATGTTCGCTGGCTGAATTCTGTACAGATTCGCCTGCGGATTTCATATCTTCGCCGGCACCTTCCATAGTATTACATGCCGAAAGGCCCATTAACATTACTATGGTAAACACGAAAAAAACTGATCTTAAATACATGATATTCTCCTTTAATTGTTTAATATAAATAATTGGTAGAAAATTAAAATTCCATTCTGGCGCTGATAGTACATATGCTCGACCGCCCTATCCATTCTTCCTTGTCATCAACCGGGAATACTTCTTCCATGGTTTGCATATCGGGAAGTAAATGATCTTCAAGTGCTGTTGCATACATAGACATACATCCTCCTTAATGGTTAGATTTAGTAGGGTCTGGTTTTGTGGTCGGGTCGGCTAAATGTTCCAGTGTTGAAACAACTTCATTCGCACGGCCGGAGGCTTTTGCATATCGTTCCGCTTCTCTGCCGCGTAAATTCACATCGCTTGCGACGGACGGGCTTTCTTCCTCGATCCTCTGCTGTTCTTCCATGGCAAGGTGCAAAGATGTATTAATTTTTTCCAGCATCTCAAGCCCTTCATGATAAAGTTTGCGCTCGGCAATGGCAGAACCCTCTTCACAGCGTTCTATCCATGTTATTATGCGTTCGGCATCTTTCAGGCCTTCAACTTCCTGCAGCGCCGCCTGGTGATGGGTAACAAGTTTTTCCAGCTGCGCGTGAAGTTCCTGTAATTCTTCCGGCCTTGCCACTTCCACGTGAACATCGCTCTGATGGTTCTGTACTGGTATGTTAGCCATAAAATTCCTTTAAAAGATTCAGGCGGCACATTACCGTACCGCCTGATAACCAACTATTCTATTTCTTCATCGGCAGGGGTAGCGTTCGGATCATTCTTTGCCTTATTCTGGTTACCTTCCCTTGCAACAGGGTTACCAGTTACATTCGGGTCAGTGAAGTTGGCAACATTGCCATTGCGTTTTTCCTGTCTTTCTGAAGTATCAGGTCTGGAATTCCCACGATCATTTCCCTGCTCGTTCCTTTGGGGCTGGCCTGCTTGCTGTTGCTGCTCTTTTTGCTGCGACTTCTGATTTTGCGGCTGTTGTTTCTGCTGATTCGGATTTTTATTTTCCATAACCTATCTCCATTAATTAACTTTGATAAAATCACTTCTGTGATAGTTCAAAGTTACTTCTTGCAAGATAAATTTTCCATGCTGATAGACCCTGCCAATATAAAAACCCTATAAGTCCTTATGGCATAAAAGAAATGTGAGGAGACCAGAAACTGGCTCCGCGGGAGGGATTCGAACCCCCGACCAATTGGTTAACAGCCAACTGCTCTGCCACTGAGCTACCGCGGAATAGTTTGAGGGAGGTTTTTACTAACAATCGAAAAGATATGCAAGAAAAATATCTTACTATATAACCAATTGTTTTTGAATGAAAACTACTCCTCAGATCCTTTTGGAAAGCCAGATGGCGCTGCGGGATGCGGCTTTTATCAGGGCGGAAAGTGCCTCGTATCCGACGGCCTGTTCAGCCTCGTTATGGAGGCTGGTCTGTTTATGTTCTGTTTCTTCGGCCTTGAATCTTTCGATGTTATCTTTCAGTGAAAGTTCATCATCGGACAATGTTTCAAGCTGTGCAGCGTAATGTTCCTCGATCACTTCTTCAACGGCAACGGTGCAGGCATAGGCGGCCTTCTCACCCATCGCGGCGGTAACGGCACCTAGGGCAAAACCGGCGATGTTCCATATTGGAGTTAGCAGTGTCGGGCGAATCTTTCTTTTTACCAGTTCATCCTGAAAATAGGAAAGATGTTTCAGTTCCTGCTCTTTCATGTGCCTGACTGTTTTGATAGCATGCTTATCTTTCAGAAAGGCGAGCTGACCTTCATAGATACGCTTCGCTCCGAACTCGCCGGCATGATTCACACGGATAATTTCCTCTATCTGTTTTTTATTTTGTTTCATGCGATCTTAATTTTATGAATTTTGCCAGCGCGTAAATTGAAAATATCCCGGCGCATAACGCATAGATAAAATTCCATCCGGCCATTGAAAGGCCGAGGAGCTCGAACTGGATATCATCGCAGCGCACTGCTGGAGTGGCAAGTATCGAAGCACGCAGTGCCTCGATGGAGTCCATGTTCAGGGTGGATGCGCAATTGCCGTGTATCCACCAGTGTTTTTCAACACCGATATGGTAGAAGGCAATGCCGGCATCTATCAGAAAAGCGTGAATTATCATTATCGCGGAAAATAAAAATATTTTAAGACGCGGGCGTTTTATAGCGAGGAACGAAAATAATATTATCGCCATATATGGTATGCGCTGGAAAACACACAGCTCACACGGCTTCAGCCCAAATAGATATTGCGAGGCAAGCGCCAGCACAAGCGGCGCTGTTGCCATAAGCAGGAACAGCCGCGCGAGAGTTTTATTGTCTGAAAATATTTTATCCATGAATATATAATATATGTAAAATATTCGTCTACAAGTCTACAAGTTCAGAACTCTGGGGGTTTTCAGTTATTCTGATCTTTTACCATATTCCTGGTAACATCTGCTCAACTCAGCGACCATTTTCTCAAGGCTCATCTGGCCAGGGGCGGTCTGTTTGTTAAGCTGGCAGAATGTTAGCAGTGAGCCATAACGCGGGAAAGTGACACGGGTTATGGAACCCATATCGCCCATCCCTATAACGACAAGTTTTTTATCACTGCCTTGCAAAAGAGCGGCCAGCTTTTCTATATCCGCCTGGCTATTCACCTGAGTTGCTATCTTTATTATATCTGCGCCTTTGGCAGTAGCGGCAGAAATTATATTTTCAAGCTCACTGATATCCGGAGTATCCTTGAAATTATGATATGATACCATCGCAAGAACATCGTGTTTCTTTGCTTCCGCTATCACCTCATCAATTATGCCGGTGGCGCTGGATTCAATATCTACCGCATCTATCTTCGGCATTATATCTTTAAATAGCTTCAGCCTTTCCTGTTCGGAACCTGACCAGTTACCACCTTCATTTTTTGCTCTTATGGTAGCGATGTTCGCAATATCCCGGAAATCATCGGCCATCTCAGGCTTGAAATCCTGGTACAGATCTATTCTTATCTCGGCTATATCCAGACCTTTTTTCTGTATATCGGAAATTTCCTGCGCACCTATCCTGTCAGAAAAACTTGCCGCCAGATTAGGTCCCGGCCTTTCCAGTATCTTTGTAAGTTTATTACTCTCTCTCATGGGACATCAACTGCTTGGACAATATCCCCAACTATAACACACTGTAATAAAACACAAGTGCTAATCACTTAAAACTTATGCCCTACGCAGTTCCAGCCTGTCCTCCTGCTCACTGAAATAGAGATTCGGCACTGTTTCTATTATCTCTTTCAGCTTATCGAAGCGCATTGGTTTCACCATATAACCGGAGACACCAAGTTTTTTTGCCTGCTGCTCATCCTTATCATAGGCCGATGTGGTGCATATTATAACCGGCACGCCCTTCAGCAGATCATCCCTTCTTATCTGTTCCAGCAACTCGAAACCGTTCATGCGCGGCATATTTATATCCAGCAATATAAGGTCGATAGGGTTCTTGTTCCCCAGTGATGATTGCATCGTATCCATTGCCTCATGGCCGTCGGTCGCTACATTTAGCCTGCATTTGACCTTCGGCTGCTCGAACAATATTATTTTTGTCAGCTCTATATCCATCTTATTATCATCCACCAGAAGTATATTGGCCTCTTTTTTTATCTCCGCATTTATATTATTGGACATCTCCACATCAGCGGAAAATTCATCCGGATATCGCGATAAGGTCTGGCCGGAGTTTTTTGGGATGGCTATGAAGAAAGTGGTTCCCTCACCCATATTAGATTCGCACCATATCCTGCCGCCCAGCGATTCAACTATCTTTTTGCTGATGGCAAGCCCCATTCCAAGGCCGCTATTATCATTATGGGAAACACGGTTGAACGGGTCGAATATCTTGATCAGATCGGTTTCCTCTATACCTTCACCATCATCATTGATGTAGAACATCCAGTGGTCTACCCTATCGGTACATCCCACGGCTATCTTCACCGGTTTCCTGTTATGCTTGATGGCGTTGCTTATCAGGTTCTGGAATAACTGCGTAAGCTGCACATGATTGCCATTTATCTTCGGCAGCTGGTTCACTTTCACTTCCGCGCCCCTTTCGGTGATAAGCTTACTTAGATTCTCAATGGTCTCTTCAAGCAGCCACTGGGTGTTGCAGGTCTCCACATTCATTTTTTCTGCAGCATCAAGCCTTGTGTAGAGATGTATGGTATCGATAAGCCTGCCCATACGTTCTGCCGCGGATACTATATACTGGAAATAATCCTGCGATTTTTCTGAAAGCTTGGTACGGTCCGTTATAAGTTCCATGAATGAAATAATGGTACGCACCGGTTCTTTCAGATCATGCGCAAGCGCGCGGGTGAATACTTCCAGCGAGAGGCGCTGATCTTCGATATGCTGCTGCATACCGCAATATTCAATGGCCATCTGTATAGCGTGGCTCAGGGAATCACTGGTTATGTCAGACTTGGTGATATAATTCTGCGCACCCTGCTGCATCGCCAGCACCGCCACAGATTCATTGCCCTGCCCGGTAAGCATCACCACTGGCAGGAACTGGTATTTCGCGCGGATATTCTTCAGCACATCAATACCGTTATGGCCGGGTAGCGAATAATCCAGTAGTATGCATGATGGCATGGTCTTTTCTATCATATGAAGACCGGCATCACCATCCGCGGCCTCCTGAAAAGCATAACTATGGCCGGACTTGCTCAGTGCGCGTGTATAAAAAAGACGATCATCATCGCTATCATCTATTATAAGAATGTTCTGTACTTCACTCATGGTTAACTCCTTTTGGTAAAATTGCGATCTCGAACCAGTATTCCCCAAGCCGTTTTATCGCCTCTATCAACCCATCGAAGGTTATCGGTTTCTTTACATAGGTATTGGCACCGCTCCTGTAACATTCCTCAACATCACGCTCATCATCAGAGGTGGTGAGTATTATGACAGGAATGTACATGGTCCTGCTGTTCTCTTTCAGCAGCTTCAGGGTCTTTCTGCCATCAAGGCCTGGCATGTTAAGGTCGAGTAATATCACTCCCGGCCTTGGAGAATCATGGTTAAGCTCCCTGAAGAAATCCAGAGCGGCCTGCCCTGAATTGCACCAATGCACAGGATTGTGAAGGTTCGCCTTTTTGAACGCGCGCATGGTCGCCTCATAATCATCATCACTGTCTTCCACCAGAAGAATGGTCTGCGACCTTTGGTCATTTGCTGATTCTGTTATCATTAGCGCCTCCGCCTTTCAGGTTAAAATAAAATGTTGTTCCTTCCCCCGGCACCGAATCCAGCCAGACCTGGCCGCCATGGCGTTCCACTATCTTCTTCACGAATGTAAGCCCGGAACCGGTTCCCATATCACCAATGCCATCGGCGCGGTTAAGCCTGCGGAAGATACGGAATATCTCATGATGGAATTGCGGCGCTATCCCTATGCCGTTATCCCTCACATAAAAAACATCTTTCTCCGCCCCTTCAGGAACCTCAATTTTTTTCAGGAACCCTACCTCTATCAACGGATCTTTCTTATCGTTATATTTCATCGCATTGGTTATAAGATTGCGGAATACTTCGGTAATGCGAGTTTTATCACAGGTTATCCTTGGTAATGGTTCAGGGATGGTTATGTTGGTATTCTTCGCTTTCAGCATTGGCTCCAGTAACTGTTCTATCTCAGTGATTATGGTGTTCGGGTCGGCCTCCTGTATCGACATCTCGGCCCTGCCCAGGCGCGCGAAGTAAAGCAGATCATTCACCAGACCTTCAAGTTTTTCTGCGAGGTATGAAAGGCGGTTCAATCTTTTTACGCCATCTTCATCCAGCTTATCTTTATAATCCTCGATCAGGAACGAGGCATGGTTATAAAGCCCGCGCAGAGGTTCCTTGAGATCGTGCGAGGCGATATAGGCAAAATCATCCAACTCCTGATTGCTGATCTCAAGCTCGTGCATATATTTCAGCAATACCTGGTCGGTCTTCTTGCGCGGCGTGATATCCTGAAAATGGGCGATGTAATAAAGCGGCTCACCCGATTCACTCCATACCAGTGAGGCACTGACATGCACCCACACCAGCGAACCGTTCTTATGGACGAATCTTTTTTCATACTGCGTTGATTCTATTTCGCGGCTGGAGAATTTGCTTACATATATCTCATCCTGCGGCAGGTCTTCAGGGAATGTCAGCTGGCGGAAATCGGTTGCAAGGAGCTCTTCCTCAGAATATCCGAGAATATCGCATATAGCCCTGTTCACCTGCAACCATTTGCCATCCGGCGTAAAAATTGCCATGCCGGTTGCGGCATATAACATCGCAGAGCGGAATTTTTCCTCGCTTTCCTGAAGCTTTATCCGCTCGGATTCCTGCATCTGTTTATATAATTCTTTGAGCTCTTCGTTTGCCTGCTGTAATTTCAGGTTGGTCTCCGTGACCTCCTGCGCGCGCTGGATAAGTTCCGCTTCCATTTTATAGGTCTGGCTTCTGAGTTCCCGGTTCTCTTTAAGCCTCTGACGGCCCTGCTGTTTCAGTTTTACGAATTCGGTGGCATCCTCTACGCGGTGGATTATGTAGATTACCTCGCCATTATCATCGAATACCGGAGAGTTCAGAGGACTCCAGTGTCTTTCCTCGAATCCGCCGCCCTAGGATTCGGGGCGCCTTATATCATATTTCTGTAACGCCATCGCATCCGGGCGCTTATATTCCATCACCCTTGCCAGCGACGCTTTCAGGTTGCGTGTCCCGGTCGCATTAGGATCATCAGGATTATCGGGAAATACATCAAACAGGTTGCGGCCGATTATATGTTTGCGTACCGTCATGGTTGCAGACAGATACGCTTCACTTACTGCAACGATGGTAAGATCATTTGTAAGAACAAGATAAAGCCCCGGTGCGGTTTCGAACAACACCTTAAAATCAGGCTCAGAAACCGGTCGTAGTTCCCTCATGTGCTTTGGTCCTTATACATTCTCCCCCAAGCCGGAACATGATTATATTGTACATCAACACGGTCAAATACGATACTAAAAAACCAATAAAAATAGAGCGTTATATTATAAGTCACAAATAAATATCTCAATATTGATTCAATAACTGTAAGTATATTTGATAAATTTATTTCTACCTCTGGTTTATAAGATAGAACCGCAGAATTACCGTATTTTTTCTTTATCTTTATATTCTGTTTTTTCATAAACTTACCAGATATATAGAAACAGGTTGTTATATTGATGCAATCTAAAGTTGAAATTAATAAATATCTTTTTTTAGATAATATCAACTGGTAAAATTATTACTGGCGCCGCTTTAACCTAAAAACCCCCCTATTTCCGGATTTGTGTGGCTTTTCAGTAAAAACCGTAATTTCTGAATACCATATGGTTTTTTTATAATTTTTGTGCTTTACTAATAATGACACCGTTGATATTTACCTACCATAGGTTGAAAATTTAAGAGATAAGATAATATATGAAAAAGATAAGTTTCCTTCTTGTTGAAGATAATGAGTTCGATTTTATGATCTGCAAGGACATATTGGAGAACCACTACCGTTCATTTGCCGAAATAAAAACCGTAACCTCACTCAAAGATGCTCTGGAAGAGATAGGCAAGGCTGACAGATCCTATGACATGATATTGCTTGATCTTAATGTTGATGATTCAAAAGGCAGTTCCACCCTTAATTCCATCGTCGGGAAATGCGCGGCTCCCATACTTGTATATAGCGGTGTATCTGACCGCAAGGATATTGCAGAGTCCATCCTTAACGGCGCAAGCGGCTATATAATAAAAGGCAAGGACAGCCCGCAGGTGGTAATAAATAATATCAACCACACGCTGGCAAACCGAAGAATAAGACCTGTACCTGAAGTACTTACCAGACTTGCCGGTTGAACCTCCTGAACCGGAAATGAGAACAGATGATATATGACCGGGAAAAATAACATTGAAGCTGAATATAAAAAACTGCAGCAGGAATATAAGGATTTCGCCTACGCGGTCTCCCACGATCTGAACGCGCCTTTGCGCCACATAAAAGAATTTCTGCGCATAATGTTCGATTCACTGGGCAACAAGATATCTGGCCCTGATGAGCGTTTTAAAAATATAATTCTGGATGCTACGACCCGTACCGAAAAGATATTACAGAGTCTGGTCGATTTTTCACGCCTCAACAACCCTCCGGCATTAAAAGAGATAAAACTCAGCAATGTTGTCACCACGTCATTACAAAAATTCGCCGATAAAATAAAACAGAATAACATATCCGTCATAACGGAACTCGACGATACCTCAGTTAACGCCGACAAAGACCAAATACAGCGCCTGCTCGATGAGTTAATTCATAATGCGGTAAAATTCTTCAATGCGCCATCTCCTGAAATAAAAATAACCACTACAGAAAATAACGGCATCATTACCATAAAGATATCTGATAACGGTATCGGCATCGAGGAACGCTTCCACGAAGAGGTGTTCAAGCCTATGCGCGCCCTTCACGCACAGGAGGAATTAAGAGGTGTTGGCATGGGGCTTACAATAGCACAAAAAATAGTATATAATCACAATGGTATTATAAAAATTTCCTCGAACAGAGAGCGCGGAATAACCGTAACGATCGAACTTCCAGAAAAGGTATGAATCTTATGCAGAAAGATATAAAAGTACTCATCATTGATGACAGCAGCAAAGATGCCGAGCTGATAAAATTTTACATAGACCACTGCACTGATCACGGCTTTAAATGCAATATCACCATATGCGAAAGCAGCGAAAATGCGCTTGAGATAATCCAGCATAATAACATAGATATAATGTTCATAGATTTTATGATGCCTAAAATGGATGGCTTTGAGATGCTGGAATTCCTTAAAACCTATGATACTCCTTCAAAAATAATCTTTATAACCGGTCATCACAACCATTATATCCGCGAGGATGCCATCTCTAATGGAGCTGAATTCTATATGAATAAGAATGAGTTAAGCCACTCGGAGTTTGAAACAGTACTTAAAAGCGTTGCCCGATAAAGGCAATAACCAACTTACCCCTTGCCTATAGTGCGTTTACCTGCTATATATACCTTCGAGTTAAGTAATTCTCTTCGTACATGCAAGCTCTTTTAAATGGAATTGAGCGGTATCAATAAGATACAAAGATCTCCCTAAATCGATCATTACAGCGTTAAACTAAGAGTTTTTTGGATATATCCAAAATACCGAACTCTCGCTGAGTTAATAATGATTCGGCTTTTAATCAATACAAGGAAAATACAATGGCTACAGGTACAGTAAAATGGTTCAATCCAACTAAAGGCTTCGGCTTCATTCAACCTGATGCAGGTGGTGGCGACGTGTTCGTTCACATAACTGCTCTTGAAGGTGCAGGACTACGCACTCTAGAAGAAGGCCAGAAAGTTAGCTATGAACTAGAAACTAACAAAGGCAAAACTTCTGCAGTTGATATTAAACTAGTGTAAGTTTACCAGATCGGGAACCCTGTATTTATATAAGGTTCCCGGTTACTTCTCCCCTACTCTTCTTCCCCCACACTCCCAGAAATCCTTATAGAATGATCAATACGGTCATTTATATCATCCGATAAATTATCCAGATCGACATCTTTACCGCCTTTGGTATTTATACCGGTATTATTCTCAACTTCCTCTTCTTCGCTCCGGCTCATCTGGTTCGGGTCACCGCTGGTATTCACATAACTATTCGGCAGGTCTTCCCCCAGATCCGTTTCATCAAACGCCTTGCCAAGCTCGGAGGTTCCCATCCGGTCATTAACATTCTGCGCCATCGCGTCATTTTTCTGTTCGTTAACTAGAGCAACCATAATTCCTCCATTGGGTTTTCTTATCCGATAGGCTTATTATCCGCCTGCCCGCATAAATTTGCCATATGGGTTTTACTTCCCACACCCCCGCAGCAGGAATAGATAAAATTCATATCAAATCAGAACAAATCCTTATTGTATTCTTATGCGTAGATCGTCATCATCAGGCATAAACCAAGGAGCTTTCATATGACCATGCATAACAAACCCCAATCCAATTTCAAAAAACCATTGAAGAACAGCCTGCCTAAAAATAACAATGTTGGCAATAAGCAGAACAGGAATGATATAGTCAACGAGAACACAGCCCATAACCCAAGCAGGAAAGAGCCGAGCCATAAACCAACGAAATAAGTACTGTCCGGACAGGAGTTATTATATAAATATTCCATGATACAAACTGCGAACACAGCAACCACTTCTCGGCGCCCTCACTATGGGTTGCTGTGCCTTGCACTGATCATAACGATACTCGCCGGAGCAGCCATCTTCTGGCAACATTTGCCATATCAGAACGCCGCTGGCAGCAAGCTACGCGAAACCCTTGAATCCAAAGGTATCCCGGTTTCATCGCTGATAGTGGAAGATATGAATAACTCAGGGGCGACCCTTTCAACCATAGAACTCGGCACGGTACAAAAACTGAATATAGAAAAGATAACCGCCAAATTCGATATGCAAAAACTTTTGCTCGGCAAGACCACGGAATTAAATGCCGCTATCACTAACTTAGATCTCTCCGCACCGCCATATCAGGTTTCCGCCGCCAACATTGATCTGACTTCAAGCTTCAACCGCAAACTTAACCAGTGGCAGGGCAAAATAAATATTCTATCACTTATAATATCAGGCACTCCCACCGCCATTCCGGCACTTTCAGTAAATATAGATTTCACTATGAAAGATGGCAAACTGACCGCCACCACCATCGCAAAAGACTCCGAAGATTCCACTAATGGTGTTATTGATATTTCCTTACCAACCGCCAACTACAAGCAAGGCGCCCTCCACATAAAACACATCCAGTTCCCGTGGGGCGGTGGGCTTATTTCTACCGATTCCGTTAATATCCCGCTTGATATGCAAACTCCCATCGCCGTCACGCTCAACATGCTGAACATGGATATCTCTGATACCCTCGGCAAAGTAAGTGAAGGAAAAATAGACGGCACCGGCAAACTCGCCGGATCGCTGCCTATTATATATAACCCTGATGGCAGTATCATTTTACAGAACGGCAAAGCGCAGGCTATCAATACCGGTACAATATCCGTTTCACCTGATCTTCTTCCCGGCGATAACCCACAGCTTGCACTTGCACGTGAAACCCTGGAAAACTTTCACTATACTAAACTAAGCGTTATGATATCCTCGGCAGGAGAAAGATCGGCAATAAATCTCGCGCTTGAAGGAAAGAATCCTGATGCGCCGGAAGCAAGGCCGGTAAAATTCAATATCAACCTGACCGGTGATATTCTGCCACTGATACAGCAAAGCATCCTACCGTTCAACGATGTTAAAGAATTATTAAAAGAGGAAACAAAATGAAAATATTATCCATATTAATTTCTTTCTTATTACTCTCCTGCTCTCCAAAAGTGCAGATACAGGCTCCTGATAAGCCTATCGAGATAAATCTTAATGTTAACATTGAACACCGCATAAAAGTGGAAATAGAAAAAGATGTTAAGAAAGCCATTACCAATAACCCTAATATTTTCTAAGGAGCATATATGAAAATCTCAAAATTATTTTTTTCCGCGCTGGCCATCTTAACTCTCGGCATCGCATCTCAGGCAAACGCTTTAGACCTACAAGCCGCCCGCTCACAAGGCATAATCGGCGAACAGTCTGATGGATTTGTTGCCGTTCTGAAAGCGAACCCCGAAGCAATAAAACTCGCCGGTGAAGTGAACGCCGCCCGCAAACAGGAATACCAGCGCATCTCAAAAGAGAACGGCCAGCCCGTTGATGTTGTCGGCAAAGTAGCCGCCGTTGAGATAATCAAAAAACTCCCTGCCGGCGCCTCCTACCAGTCCGACAACGGCAGCTGGAAACAACGCTAGTTTACCCGAACTTCTTGATAACACCGACCACCACGCCCCATACGTGCAGGTCTTTTCCATCCTTGAACCAGATCGGCTTGAATTCGTCATTCTCCGGCATAAGCACCACGCCGCTGCTTTCCTTGATAAATCTTTTAACTGTAAGCCCGCCATCTACCGAGGCCACCACTATCTTTTTGCTTTTCGGTTCGATGCTTCTGTCCACCACAACTATATCGCCGGAAAATATACCGGCATCCCGCATTGATTCACCATCTACCTTGATAAAAAATGTTGAGGTAGGATTAGGAATTAAATAATCATCCAGACTCATGGACCTGTCCACATGATCATCTGCCACAACAGGGTAACCAGCACTCACATTACTTGAAAATAAAGGGTATTTATTCGCGTTATTCTCGATGAATGTATAAACCTCATTGATAAGCAGTTCCGGCACTCTTATCGCCTTTGTGGTGCTGCCATATTTCCCGCTGCCCTTCGGCCTTCCGGAACCTTTACGCTTGCCGCCATGAACCAGTTTCAATTTCGCTGCCATAACTCCTCCGTTCTTAGGTATTTGGTTTGATATTCGTACAAAAATCAAATCTTGTCAAACTTATGGATATATATGTAATCGAAATCTAAAGAAGAACCAAATGCTGTGGCAAAAATAACTAGCCCTCGCTGGCGGCCTTCTCCTGCTCTTCCAGCCAGGCTGTCTCGGATAGCTCAAATTCCTTCTGCGCTATCTTATATCTGTCCAGCAGATCATTCATGAAGCCGGAATGCATCATCGCCTTTTCCGAGGCCATCTCATTTTCAAGTTCCTGAACTTCCTTGCTCCAGCGGCTCAGATTCTGTTCGGCTTTTTCAAGCGCGTAATTCTTTTTATTTTTTGACCTGTTGCGATTCCTGTTGCGGCCATCACCTTTATCTTCTTTCTTTTCCTTCTTCGTGCCGGAGCGTTCCTTGCGGCGCTGCTCTATTATCAGCTCGCGATATTCTTCCAGATTCCCGGTGAAATTCTCCACCCCGCCATCTTTCACTAACCATAATTGGTCAACCACCGCTTCCACCAGATGCGGATCGTGGCTCACCAGTATCACGCAGCCATCATAGCTGTTAAGCGCCTGAATCAGCGCGGCACGTGCATCCATATCAAGGTGGTTGGTAGGTTCATCGAGCAACATTATATGCGGCGCGTCATAGCTCATCATGCAGAATAACAACCGTGATTTCTCACCGCCGGAAAGTTCTTCAATGCGGGTATCGGCCTTCGCCTTATCAAACCCGAATTTTCCTAACATCGCGCGGATATTATGCTCCGGCACATCCTTGATGAATTCGCGCATGGTCTGGAACGGCGTCAGGTTCGTATCCATCTCATCCGACTGATGCTGAGCGAAATAACCGATGCGTAATTTATTATCCGGGTCGAACTCGCCGCTTAAAGCTGCAAGTTTATTTGAAAGCAGTTTCACCAATGTCGATTTACCGTTACCGTTCGCGCCCAGCAGACCAATGCGGTCTTCCATATCTATGCGCAGATTAAGATTTTTCAGAACTGGTTTTCCCGGTGCATAACCAATATCAACACCGCGTAAAGTTATTATCGGCGAACCAAGCGATTCCGGCTGCGGGAATTTGAACGCTGTTGAACGCTCGGCGATAAGCGCATCCACCATGTCCATCTTCTCAAGCATCTTTATCCGGCTTTGTGCCTGACGGGCCTTGCTGGCCTTCGCTCCGAACTTCGATGCAAAATCCATCACGCGTTTTTTATGCGCCTGCTGTTTCTCAAATAATGCCTGATGATTATATAGTTTCTCCGCTCTTCGAGTTTCGAACTGATCGTAATTACCCTTATACATTTCCAGCTGCAACTGGTCCAGATGCGCGATATGCGTGCAGGTCTTGTTCAGTATCTCGCGATCATGGCTGATTATCACGAAGGTTCCCGGATATTGCATCAGGTAATTCTCAAGCCATACTATCGCTTCAAAATCTAAGTGGTTGGTAGGTTCATCCAGCAATAAAAGATCTGGCTGGCGGAATAACGCTGCGGCCAAAGCCACGCGCATTTTCCAACCGCCGGAGAAACTGTTTATCGGGCTGTTCTGCGCTTCAATGCTGAAGCCAAGGCCGGTTAATATTATAGATGCATTGGTCGGCGCTTCATAAGCACCTATATCGTTAAGCCTTGTATAAATATCAGAAATACGCTGCGGGTCTGTCGCGGTTTCCGCTTCTTCAAGCAGGCTTGCGCGTTCAGTATCAGCGGCGAGCACCACATCTAAAAGCGTGGTCTCATCATCCGGCAGATCCTGCCTTACGCGGCCGAGCTTTGTTTTTGGCGCGATGATGATATCGCCGCCATCAACTTCCAGCTCACCATCTATTAAATTGAACAGGGTAGATTTCCCCGTACCGTTCGGCCCCACCAGCCCAACGCGATAGCCCTGATTTATGGTCAGAGATGCGTTATCCAGCAGAGTTCTTCCCGCTATACGGTATGTAATATTTTTCAGCGTTAACAAAAGCTTTTTCCCAAACGGTTTTCCAGCCCGTGTTCTGCCTGATTATGTGGTTATTACAAGAGTTTTTTTATAAAATCCGAAGATTTCTACCACGAATAGGAAGCGCCCATACCAACAGACACATCACCTTCGCTCGAGGAACCGAAGCTTGCCTTAACAACGGTGGAATCCTTCAGGCGGAAGCTGCCGCCGAATGCGATAGCGCCGGCATCCTTGAAGTTACCCACGCCGCCGCCGATAGAGGCTTTCTTGCCAGGATCGACCTGAGGAATGTTGGACATTGCCGCGATGGAAGCGATACCGCCGCGTGATTCACTTTCAAGATCCTGCAACTGACCGTAGTTCACAGCATCGTAACGGGTTGTACCGTTAGCAACGCCGGTAACTTTAGCCGCGCCACCTGTGGTGGTATTCTGGAATGTCGCACCATCATCATTCAATGTCATGGTAGTGGAATTCACACCACCGCTTACTACCGTATCACTGACACCAACCGCGATACCATGTGAATTACCAATACTGTTAGTAACCGTTAAACTTGCTGTTGTAGGCGTTAGAGTAACTGCTGCACGACCATCTGAACTTGTGGAGTTATTATCAGATACAAGTCCTACAGTGTTAGATGCACCTGTAATGGTTAAACCGTTATTCGCAACATTGACTGAAGCGTTAGCCGTAGGGTTCAGCGTATATATATTACCATTCACGCCAAGATCGCCGTTAACCAACATACCACCGGTAACTGCCGTTCCGTATGATACGGTGTTGGAACCGATAGTAGTGCTTTGCGTTGCGCCGACAACCAAACTGTTGCCAGTAGCGCTTGGGCCTGAATATGAAGCAAACCCATTATTAACAGTAGCGCCGCCGTTTGAAGTGGTTGCACCTGTGAATGTGCTAGTGCCTGTAACAGCAAGAGTATTATTCAGGGTAGTTGCACCTGATACATTTAAAGTGCTGCTTAGAGTAGTAGCGCCGGAAACACCAAGTACGCCGGTTACCGCAGTGCCGCCGGTAGTATTACCGATATTCACCACACCTGTGCCGCCTGTGCCGATATTGGTAGCGCTTGCGGTAGATGTGTTGATGTTGGTAGTGCCATAAATAGTTGTAGCGCCTGTAGTGTTACCAATGTTAGTAGCACCAGTGCCGCCTACGGCGATATTGGTAGTACCGGTACCGGTATTATTAAGGTTAGCTGTACCACCCACAAGATTTAAAGTGCCGGTGCCGTTACCGATATTGGTAGAACCGGTACCTGCAAATGCGATGTTAGTAGTGCCGGAACCGGTATTATTAACATCTGTTGTACCAAGTATGGTAGTAAGAGTTGCCGCGTTACCGATGCTGGTATTGGTTGAACCTGTAGTGTTTATGGTCGTTGTACCAAGTATGGTAGTCGCGCTTGTAGCATTACCGATGCTGGTATTTGTCGAACCGCTGGTGTTGATGGTAGTAGTACCAAGTATGGTATTGGTGCTGGAAGCATTACCAACACTTACAGTGCCGGAATATGTACCCGTACCGATATTGGTCCCTGCTGAACCGCTCACATTCACATTTGTTGCACCCTGAACATTCGTAGTGCTGAGTGAGTTACCGATGGAAAGCGTACCAGTGCTGTTACCGGTATTGATATTGGTATTATTATTGCTGCTGGCATTTAAATTGATAGTGCCACCCGCTGCAGTAAGAGGACCTGTAACAGTAGTGCCGCCCGTAGTATTACCGATAGTTACCGCCGCAGTGCTGCCGGAACCGATAGCCACAGTGCCGGAGTTAGTGCCGGTGCCTATATTTGTATTGAAAGCGCCGCTTGTATTTATATTCGCAGTGCCGGTTGAAGTAAATGCACCGTTATTTGTAAGGCCGCCATTTGTAGTGGTAAGACCAGTTACAGTTAATGCATCGCCGATGGTCGCATCATCAGCTATGCTTAAGTCGCCGGTGCCAGTTGTTACAAGGTTAGCTGAAGTGGTGATATTACCGCTTGCATCTATGGTAGTTGCACCGGATATCGCACCAGCATTTGTAATGCCGCCGTTATTATTATTTATGCCACCGGTTATAGAAGCACCGCCGGAAGTAACAGTTAAACCTGTACCCGCAGTGATAGTAGTGGCCGATGTTATCGCGCCTGTACCGCTTGTTGATATATTTCCGGTAGAAGTTATCGTGCCGGTGTTAGCAATACCACCGCTGGTTGTGGTAAGACCATCAACACTTAAAGTTTGCGTATTGATATTACCATTGGTCAGGGTGATATCACCGTTCGTAGAAGTGTAATCATCGGTGACTATAAGATCATCGCCAACTGTTACATCATCAGTAGAAGTAAGATTAGCACCTGTGATCGTACCGTTGGTTGTGGTAATGTTACCATTGGTAGAAGTATAGCTGCCGCCAACTGATATACCGTTTGTTATGCTTGCAGATTCAAGGGTTGCAAGACCATCAGTGCTTAATGTTTGAGTGTTGATGGTACCATCGGTAAGGGTTATGTTACCTGCCGCAGAAGTATAATTCCCGGTATTTGCGATATTGCCGGAAGCGTTCGATATACCGTTTGTAGTAGTAAGTCCTGTTACACCAAGTGTAGTGGTGATGCTTGCTGAATTCAATGTAGCAAGACCATCAGTGCTTAATGTTTGTGTATTTACGTTACCGTTGGTAAGCGTAAGGTTACCATTGGTGGAAGTATAATTCCCTGTTACCGCAATATCGGCATTAACATTAGTATTTTCGTTTAAATCAATACTGTCTCTAAAAAACTCAGCTGTGGCAAGCGCACTTGGATCACTAGATCCGTCATGATCCTGGCTTATTACAAGAGCGATAGACTCAACGCCAACATTATTATTATCATTATCCGCGTTTATGACTATACCTTCATTATCATCTCCGTCATCATCAGCTATCCAAGCTTGTGCAAGTGCTGGGCCTGCTGCAAACATTACAACAACAGCAAGAGATGAAACGCCGCTTAAAAGAATTTTTTTCAGATTGATATTTTTCATAGGTCAAACTCAATTTTTAGTAATTAATAATTTTATTTCCGGAATAATAATTTCTTTCTTGGAATATATTAATGACCTACGATGAAATAATATTCAAAGGAATTTTTGTGAAGAAAAATTAATTTTTCTTCATGATGCATGCAACTATCAGTATCTATGATCTTAGTTTTTTTATATTACTTCTGGAAGACGACCTCTTTTTTTATAGATACACAGCCGCTGCTTCCTGCTGGCATCAGGAACACTCTCGTGGTCGGCCCGAGATTTATTACATCTATATTCTGTTTCAGGACGCCATCATGTTTCTGGTTCGGGAACTGGCTATTTGCCACCACTGCACAGCTTTGCGGCCACCATGTCACCGCATCATATATAGCCTCGCAGCCATTGGCCTGATTCGGTGCGAATGTTACAGTTGCATAAGCCATGCTGTTATTCTGCCCTATTATCTCCAATGAACTTGAGATCATGCTTTTTTCAGGGTTTGAAGGCGGAACAAAAAGAAATGCCCCGGTCGCACCGCCAGTGCCAAGAAAATTCGTTACCTGATTTATTTGCGCCGAACATGCTGTTGCACCCTGGCCGATGAAGCTTTGTGTTATTGAGTTATACTGCTCCCGCGGGGGTTGTTGCTCCGCCGATACATCTGCTGCGGCTTTTTCAGGTTTTTGATTAAAAAATATTAATGTCACTCCCGACCCGATAATAAAAAATACCAGCCCGACTACCAAACCTACCAACGCCGGAGAATTATTAGATCTTCCATTATTTTCATTTTCATCAAAACCCATTTCAGCCTCTTTAAATTATTGAGTCTGATAATTGGTTTTTATTTTTTATGAGTCAATGATTTTTTTCTCTATCCATTAGCATTTTCTCACCCATTTTCCTACCCACCGTCATTCTGGCGAACGCCAGAATGACGGTGGATTCGTAAGTTCCTAAGTTCCTGCCTTCCCCTTCTTCTCCCTCAACCTCTCCCAATATTCCAGCCGCTTCAGTACTTCCCTTTCAAATCCCCGTTCCTGCGGGTTATAATATTTTTCGCGCTTCATATCATCCGGGAAATAATTCTGGCCGGAAAAACCATCTTCGGCATTATGGTCATACTGGTAATCCTTACCATAGCCAATATCCTTCATCAGTTTTGTATGCGCATTTAAAATATGTTTCGGCGGCATCAGCGAGCCGTATTCCTTCGCCGATCTCATCACACTGCCCACCGCCGTATAAACAGCGTTCGATTTCGGCGCGGTGGCTAAATATATTGCCGCGTGGAATATCGCCAGCTCACCTTCGGGAGAACCTAGCATCTCGTATGAATCCTTCGCCGCTATCGTTACCGCCAGCGCCTGCGGGTCGGCCATGCCGATATCCTCGCTTGCAAATCGTATCAACCTTCGGAGTATATATAGTGGCTGCTCACCACCTTGCAACATCCGCGCCAGCCAGTAAAGCGCCGCATCCACATCCGAACCGCGCAGGGATTTATGCAATGCCGAGATAAGATTATAATGTCCATCCTGTTTCTTGTCATATAAAGGCGCGCGCTTCTGTATCACCTTCACCAGCCCTTCAATATCAAGCTGCTTCTGCTGTTTCGGGAGGCGGAATATTTCCTCCACCATGTTCAGCATCGCCCGGCCATCGCCATCGGCCATGTTGCACATTGTAAGCTTTGCTTCCTCCGTAAGCGGAATTTTGCGCCCGTAAAAAATTTCCGCCTTCTCAATTAATTTCAACAGCGCATCATCATCCAGCCTGTTCAGGATAAGTACCTTACAGCGTGAAAGTAAGGCTCCGTTCAGCTCGAATGAAGGGTTTTCCGTGGTCGCGCCTATAAGCGTTATCACGCCTTTTTCGATGAACGGCAGAAAAACATCCTGCTGCGCGCGGTTAAAACGGTGTATCTCATCTACAAATAATAATGTCTCGATTCCATCTTTTTTTCTTACACCTGCATCGGCGAATATCTTCTTCAGATCGGCAACCCCGGTTGTTATCGCCGAAAGTATCTCAAGATGCCTGCCGCTTTTTCCCGCGATGATATTAGCAAGCGTCGTTTTACCGCAGCCCGGCACGCCCCACAATATAAGGGAAGGCAAAAAGCCGTTCTTAACAAAATTATTTATAACCCCGCCCTCGCCAAGCAGATGCTCCTGCCCCACCATTTCCTCGAATTCCTTCGGGCGCAGGCGGTCGGCGAGCGGGATATTTTCGTTTTCTATTGCTTCGAACAATGACATATACATAATATATAGTTATATATCCCCCAAGTTCAAATTTTGTTTTATGAAATCTTTAAACAGGCTGCGCCGGAAATTCTTTCCCAAAAAGCACAAGAAATTCACCAACCAGTATTCCGAATATAAAAAACTCGATATCGGCGATTATACTTATGGCAAGCCCATCATCCACGATTACGGCGAAAAACTTACCATCGGTAAATTCTGCGCCATCGGCCCGGATGTCACCTTTATCCTAGGCGGCAACCACCGCACCGACTGGGCATCGGTCTACCCATTCAATGTCATCTTCCGCGATCTGCGCCATATAAAGGGCGGCAATGCCTCCAAGGGCCCGGTGATCATCGGCCATGATGTCTGGCTCGGCGCGAATTCCATAATACTTTCCGGCGTAAAGATAGGCAACGGTGCCTGTATCGCCGCCGGGGCCGTGGTGACCAAAGATGTCCCTGCCTATGCAATAGTAGGCGGTAACCCGGCAAAACTCATCCGCCACCGCTTCGATGAAGCCACCATAAAAAAACTCGAAGAATTGCAATGGTGGAATAAAGACCTTAAGACCATCAAGGAATTAGTGCCACAGCTGATGAGCGGAAATATTGCAGGACTCATTTAACTATTAGTGTTTATCAAATTTTTATATTTCCCCTTTTCATCAAAATAGAATTTTTATCTCCCTCCTGCTTTCATGGATATTATTTAACCCAAAAGGAGACCACTATGAAAACCAGATACGCCCTTGCCCTGAGCGTGATGCTTTTTGCATCTGCTTCCCAGGCCAATAACATGCATAAATTTGAATATGTCGATAAGAACAGCGATGGTTTCATCTCCCGTTCAGAATTCCTCAACCACTCTGAAGAAAAATTCAACAAGATGGATGCGAACAATGATGGCAAACTGACCAAGGAAGAAAAACAAACCGCTAAGGACGATAAGAAGGACGATAAGAAAGATAACGACTAATTGTTTGTATCACCTTGTCACCCGCACTTGTTGCGGGATGACAGGGTGATAGAAAAAACAGAAAACCAGATCAGCTGGTGATCTTTTTCCAGAGACCTACGAGTTTTGATGAAGCTACTTTATCTTCAGAAACTTTTGGGGTCTCGTTCACAGGTTCAGCGTAGAGGCGTTCCCTTTGTTCATTTGGTTTGAAGACATCGCGGGTTACGCTTTTGGATGGGTCACCCTGATAGTTCTCGTTGAAATCATTGCGCTGTTCATTACCAAAACTATCGCCATCAAAATTCGCGGTGCTGGCGCCACTGTAACGAGGGTTGTTACGGCCGGAGCGGTTGCGGTTGTTATTGCGATTACGGCCACCATCACTGCGGGCACCGCCGGTGCTACCACTATTACTGCGGTTGCGGTTATTGTTACGGCCATTATTACTGCGCGGACCACGATGTTCACGGCGTTCACCGCGTTCAGCAGTGCTGTTGCCGGGAGTCGGTTCAGATCTTTCAGCCGGAGCTGTATTGGAATCATAGCGGCGCGGTGCAGGAATTTTTTCCACATCGGCAACTTCGCTTTTCCATGCGGAAAGCTGTTCATCAACATCGGCATCTATCTGGGCCTCAGAAGGGATGGAAGCGGTTGCAGCAACATCCTGTTGAGGGCGGGATTCGTTGTTGCGGCGGTTATCGCTTTTGCCTTTTCCTGAGGAGAATTTCTGCGTGGATATCTCGAACTGGTTCGGTAACAGATTATTATCGACCTCTATTATCACTTTCACGCCATCGTTATTTTCAATGATGGTGATCTCCTTGCGGCGGTGAGTTTCGATATTGTGGGCTATCGCCTGAGAAACGCGCAGGAATATCTCCTTGACGGATTTCTTGCCGGCTTCAGCTTCTATCGCGCGGATAGCTTTAAGCGTTAATGATTCAGTTGTGCGGACAACGCCGATACCTTTACACATCGGGCAACGGCCGGATGAGGATTCCACGATGGATGAGCGCAGGCGCTGGCGGGACATTTCAAGAAGTCCGAAAGCGGAGATGCGGCCAATTTGTATCTTGGCTTTGTCGGCTTTCAGGGCGTCTTTCAGTTCACGCTCAACGGACTTGCGGTTGCGTACTTCGCGCATGTCGATGAAATCTATCACTACTAAACCTGCAAGATCGCGTAGTTTTAATTGACGAGCTATTTCGCGCGCGGCTTCGATGTTGGTTTTAAGCGCGGTATCTTCAACGCTGCGTTCTTTGGTCGCTTTGCCGGAGTTTACGTCTATCGCAACAAGAGCTTCAGTAGGAGTTAAAACGATCGAACCGCCGGAGCTTAGTTTTATTTCCGAATCGTAAAGTTCATCAAGCTTTTCTTCGATCTTGAATTTCTGGAAGATAGGAATCTTGCCGTTATATTCTTTCAGCAGGTCCATCTGGGTGGAACCAATAACTTCCATGAAGCGTTTTGCGCTTTTGAATGTTTCGGTGCCTTCAATGTAAACTTCGCTGACATCAGCTTTCAGCATATCACGCAGAGCGCGTTTTACGATGTCGCTTTCCTCGTAGATAAGTGCCGGGGCGCTGGAGGCCATGGTCTGCTTGCGGATGATATCCCATACGGAGAGGAGATATTCATAGTCTTTTTTAATATCTTCAGAATCACGCTCCATGCCGGCGGTGCGGATTATCACGCTGGTGCCGGGGTGGGTGTTAAGCTGCCTGATAACATCACGGATACGCTTGCGTTCAGAGAAGCTGGATATCCTGCGGGAAACGCCGCCGCCTTTATCGGTGTTCGGCATGAACACGCAATATCTGCCGGCAAGTGCAAGGTATGTGGTAAGCGATGCGCCTTTGGTGCCGCGCTCATCTTTAACGACCTGTATCAGGACCACCTGATTGCGTTTGATAACTTCCTGTATCTTATATTGTTTGTAGAATTCCATGCGCGACATGGTGCTACCTTCTTCCTCCTGCGAATCATGGGCAGAGATGTCCTCATCTTCGGTCATTTCTTTTTCAAGGGCTCTTTCAGGCTCTTTTTCAACGCGAACTTCAGGAACTTCCGCTTTCGGAGCTTCTTCCCTTGGGGCTTCTACTCTTGGAGCTTCCTTCTTCGGGCCGTATTTTTCGTGGAAATAATCAAGACCCATTATCTCAAGGGTGAATGCGCGGGCAAGGGCCTCGGCGCGTTTAAGATCAGGTATATCGCTTGGAGCAAAGCATGGCGGCAGAACAAATTCTTCCTCAACAACGCGTTCAGGGCGCCTTTCTTCGGAGCGTCTTTCGTCAGTGCGTTTTTCTTCGGCAGGACGCATGAATCTTTCGGCCCTGGAGCCTCTGTCACGATCATTGCGGGGTCTGTCGCGGTTCCTGTCGGAACGGTCACGGGTTCTTTCAGGACGACCCTCGGAACGGTCACGCTCGGCGCGGACTGGTCTTTCCTGCTCATCGTCACCGGCTTCCATCTCCTGGATGCGCTGCTCTTCTTTTTTGCGCTCAGCGGCCAGCGTTTTCTGCAGCCTTTCCTTGTCTTCGATAGGAATCTGGAAATAATCATAATGTATTTCGGAGAATGGCAGGAAACCCTGACGGCCACCACCATATTCAACGAACGCTGCCTGTAAGGAAGGTTCAACCCTTGTTATCTTCGCAAGGTAGATATTACTTTTTCTCTGCTTCTTTTCGTATGATTCAAAGTCAAATTCCAGTAATTTCGCATCATCCGCAACGGCGACGCGGATTT
>CAYRJW010000013.1:0-19444 GCA_964424715.1 uncultured Rickettsiales bacterium
ATCAATGGCCGTGGTCTTCGCGTGGAATTATTTTTATGTTAATCCAAAAGAGGACAAACAAAGGGCGGCGGGAACGCAGGTTGTAAGTAATACGGAGATAAAAGAAAAGAAGGCCGACATTCAAAAAGCCGGGATACCAGCTGCTCCGGCGGAAGAAATAGCCACTCAGCTCTCAGCCCTCAGCTCTCAGCAAAGCAGGGAGCAGGCGCTTGAGGATGGGTTCAAGAAAAATACAAGAATTCGTATATCCACTGAAAGGCTGCACGGCTCGATAAATCTTGTCGGCGGAATGGTGGATGATCTGACGCTGGCGAAATACCGTCAGGAACTTGATAAGAAAAGCGCGGAAGTGGTGCTGCTTTCACCGCGCCGGACAGAGCATCCTTATTTTTTAAATACCGGCTGGCTTGGTACGGATAAGAGTTTTCCTAATGATAATAGTAACTGGAAGCTTGAATCAGGCTCTGAACTTACTACTACAACGCCGGTGACGATATCTTATAATAATAATGCGGGACTTGTATTCAGGAAAACATTTTCTATCGATGACAGATACATGATCACCGTTAAGCAGGAAGTGGAAAATAATACCGGCAAGGATATAGCGATCTCTAACTTTGGGCTTATCAACCGAGCTTATGACCTGAAACAGGACCAGGTCTATGTTTCGCATGAAGGGCCTGTTGCGGTGGTCGATAAGAAACTTAATGAGGTCAAATATAAAACGCTGGTCAAAAAAGGTTCCGAGGATTTTAAATCAGTTTCCGGCTGGATAGCGATGGGTGATAAATACTGGCTGACCAGCATTATCCCGCAGAATTCCGGTGAGATAAAATCGGATATATCATTTAAATATTACCAGAAAGATGGCGTGGACAGGTTCCAGAATGATATACTTTCACAGCCTGTTTCTGTCAGCGCAAAAGGAAAAAGTGAATATACATATAACATCTATGCCGGCGCGAAACAGATAAAGATGATAGAAAATTACCAGAAGGAACTGAACATAGACCTGTTCGACAGGGCGATAGATTTCGGTTCGCTGTATTTCCTTACCAAGCCTATCCTGAAAGCGCTGATATTCTTCCATTCCAAAGTGGGGAATATGGGCCTGGCGATCATGCTGCTTACCATCTGTATCAGGCTTATACTTTATCCGCTGGCGAATAAATCATACAGCTCTATGGCGCGGATGAAAAAACACATGCCGGAAATAACCAAGATCAAGGAACGCTTCAAGAACGACAGGCAGAAGCAGGGCACCGAGATGATGAAATATTATAAGTCTCATAAGATAAACCCGGCGGCGGGTTGCTTACCGATATTTGTGCAGATACCGGTGTTCTTTTCGCTTTATAAGGTTTTATATATTACAATTGAAATGCGTCATGAGCCGTTCTTCTGGTTTATCCGCGATCTTTCAGTGCAGGACCCTACAAATATATTCACCCTGTTCGGGCTTGTTGCATGGAGTGTACCTTCGTTCCTGCCGCATATCGGGATATTGCCGATATTATTCTCGTTCTCGATGATGATACAGCAAAAGCTGAACCCGCCAATGACCGACGAGACCCAGAAAATAATCATGAACTGGATGCCGTGGATATTCCTGTTCGTATTCGCTAACTTTGCCGCAGGGCTGGTGGTTTACTGGATATGGAACAATATACTTTCCATTTTACAGCAATATATTATTACTCGTAAGATCGAAGAAGATAAGAATGAGTAGTTAGGTTCGCGATGAATTCAAAAATGAACATACTTGTAATAGGCAGTGGCGGGCGGGAACATGCTATCATAAAAACGCTGAAACGTTCACCGTGCCTGAATAAGATATATGCTCTGCCAGGAAATGGCGGGATAGAGCAGGATGCCATTTGCGTTGATATGAGCCAGAGCGATTTTCCGAATATCGGGAAATTCTGCCGCGAGAATCAGGTGGATCTGGTCGTGGTAGGGCCGGAACAGCCGCTGGTGGAAGGTATAACAAATTTTCTGGAGAATCAGGGGATAAAGGTTTTTGGGCCATCGAAGGCGGCTGCGGCGCTTGAAGGTTCCAAGGATTTCATGAAAGAGGTGGTAACGAAATACGGCGTGCCGACCGCTGCTTACCAGACATTCACTGATGCCAACCGTGCGAAGAATTATGTGCGCGATAAGGGCGTTCCTATCGTAATAAAGACCGATGGGCTTGCAGCGGGCAAAGGTGTTACCGTGGCTCTTACGCAGGAAGAAGCGGTTAAAGCGATAGATGAGGCCTTCGCCGGAAAATTTGGCAGTGCGGGCAAAAAGATAGTTATCGAGGAATTCCTTGAAGGCGAGGAGGCGAGTTTCTTTGTTATATCCGATGGCAGGCATGTAATGGAATTCGGCTCGGCCCAGGACCATAAGCGTGTGTTCGATGGTGATGAAGGTCCTAACACCGGCGGCATGGGAACATATTCCCCGGCTTCGGTGGTGACGGATTTTGTGCGTATGAAGGTGATGGAAAAGATAATCGCCCCGACCATAAACGGCCTTGCGCGTGATGGTATACCATATAAAGGATTTTTATTCGCGGGCCTGATGATAGATAAGAACGGCAACCCGAAACTTATTGAATATAATATCCGCATGGGTGACCCGGAAACCCAGAGTATCCTGACACGCCTTGATACCGACCTGGTCGAAATATTATTCAAGGCCGCCTGTGGCAAGCTGAATGATATAAAGGAAGTGCGCTTCTCGCCATCCACCGCTTTATGCGTGGTAATGGCCGCAAAAGGCTACCCGGAAGAATATAAAAAAGGTTTTGAAATAGACCTTTCCGCAACCACAGCGCTGACACATTCACTTCAGCCGACCGCCGTTATATACCATGCTGGAACAGAGAAGGCTGATAATAAATTAATCTCCAAAGGCGGCCGGGTTCTTGGTGTAACTGGTATAGGTGCGGATATAAAAGCTGCTTATGATAACGCCTATGCCTGCGTCGAACGCGTTAAGTCCGATGGCTTGTTCTGCCGGAAGGATATAGGTTTCAGGGAACTGAACCGCAGGAAGTAACGGCATTATAATACACAGTAACAATAACAAAAAACTTCAACTTCCCAGCGAAGGCTGGGAACCATTATTCCTCATACTCCGGAACAATATTCTATGGCACAATGGTTCCCAGCCTTCGCTGGGAAGTTGAAGGTGGAGGCAAATTGCTGGAATAAAAAATATTACCTGCTGGTAGGGCTATATATTCGTGCGCCGTAGGTTGGGGGCTGGTAGGTTTTGGTGGTGTTCTGCATGAAAACGCCGGACTGGATGATGCCGCCATTTAATGAGCCGTAAGCGTTGTTGTTTATCACCGGGACATTATATGCAGCAGCAGAACCTGATGGCGTATGGTTGCTAATATTGGAATCGGAAAGGGCATATGGGTTATTAATCACTACAACCGGTCCGCGACCGCCGGCATTCTGAGCTATCCTTGTTTCAGCTTTGGCATTCATATTCTGGGCTACAACAGTTTCGTAGCCTTCCTCGGTAGAGTTATATTCCACTTCGGCAAGCTCTTGCATGCAGCCGGAAAGGGTGGCCATAAGCAGGCCACTTATCAAAAATATATTTGACTTTTTCCCTGTAAGCATATAAAAGCCGCTAAAGTTCTAAGTAGTTGAAAGTTATATTAATAGGGTTAACTTTTGATTGTATTCCTGATATTTGAAATTTCAACAAAATTCTTAATTGTTACCTATATGGCTCATAAAACCTCACCTTTTGCAGTTAATTTTCCACAGATACCGGAAATTCCGGGGGTAGAGATATTCACTGCCCATTCCGGTATGCGTTATAAAAAGGAAGATACATTATTCATAAAATTCCCGGAAGGTACTAATGTTGCCGGGCTGCTTACAAAAAACTCAATGCCGGGCGAACCTATCACATGGTGCCGCAAGATATTGCCGAACGGCAAGGCGCGCGCGCTGGTGGTGAATTCTGGCTATTCAAATGTGTTCATGGGCGATATCGGCCGTCGCACTGTTGATGTTACCGTTAAGAAAGCGGTGGCAATGGTGGGCTGTTTGCCGGAAGAGGTCTATATCGCCTCCACCGGAATAATCGGGCAGGCGGTGAAGGATGACCTGCTGCTTGAGGCGCTGGATAAAAAACTGGAGAAGTCCGATTTCAACCGCGCCACAACCGCAATAAATACTACCGATACATTTAATAAGGGAACTTATATTGAAACATCACTTGATGGCAAGAAAGTGCGGATAGCCGGTATAATAAAAGGCTCCGGCATGATAGCGCCTGACATGGCGACCATGCTTGGTTTTGTGTTCACTGATGCCGCCATATCTGCGGAAGTTCTGCGCGCACTGCATAGTGAGATAGCGGATAAGACATATAACGCGATAACGGTTGATTCTGATACTTCAACTTCCGATACTGTTTTAACATTTGCTACGGGCAAAGCAGGTAACAAAGAGATCACCGATATACACGATAAGGACTTCGCTGATTTCCGTGCGAAGTTTTTGCAGGTGAATTTGGAGCTGGCAAAGCTTGTGGTTAAGGATGGCGAAGGTGCCAGTAAGTTCATAACTGTAACGGTTGAAGGAGCTACTAACGATAAATCGGCGAAAACAATTGCGCTCGCGATAGCGAATTCTCCATTAGTAAAAACAGCGATGGCCGGATGCGACCCGAACTGGGGCCGTATCGCCGGAGCTGTCGGTAAATCCGGTGAGCCTGCGGATATCAATAAAACTTCCATCTGGCTCGGCGAGCTTGAAGTTGCCAAAGATGGCGCGATAAGCCCAACCTATGATGAAGCCAAAGCCAAAGAATATATGAAAGGCAGCGAGATAGGAATCCGCGCGGATGTTGGTGTGGGGAATGGTAAATCAACCGTTTATACGATAGATCTGACGCATGGGTATATTGAGATAAATGCGGATTACAGAAGTTAGTTATTTGGCCTTGAAGTTTTTACTTACTCTGGCATCTGTTATGTCTTCCTTAAAATCCCATTTCCTGGCCTTGCGCTCTGTCTGAAGTCTTTTATTCCAACTTTTAAGATGGGTAAAAAGGATTTCGATGTTGGTAGTATAAGGAATTTTTTTCTCAGTATTATATTTTTCTATTTGTTTTACTTTTGAATCTATAGATGCACATAAGTCATTTATGCGTATATAATATTTTTCTTTTGTTGGAATATTTAGTTCTCGTTGGAATCGGTCAATATTTTTTCTTACCTCAAATGTCTTGGTTTTTATATCATCTAAATTATGCAAATCATCAGTTGCCTGAACACCCTTAAGTATATTCAGCACTGTAAGTTCAATATCATTGGCCAGATTCGTTAAATGTCTGTATTTATTTATTGGTTTCTCAGTTTTATCTTTAAAGCTACTCATGCAGTCCCCCAGAAGTTTAATTTTGTGAGGCATTATAACATAAAATTCTATATATTCCAGAAGTTAATTTATGAATAACGATTTGATTTAAAAGGGATTATACTACTAATGCGGGTTATCGGAGCTAGATCATTTGAAACGATTCTGATTTCTAACTTCTAATAGGTCCGATCTAAAAAACTCTCTTGTCCTCGTGATCTCTTTCTCTAATTTACTATTCAGATTTTTAAGTCTGGTGAATTGTATTCCGGTAGTTTTATTGTATGTAATGCCTTCCTTGAGATTTTGTTTTTCTATCTGCTCTATCTTTGTTTTTATTGTATTCTTGCAGTTATTTATTTGTCCATAATTTAATTCTTTGACATTGATATTAGTTTCGTTCTTGAACTTAACTATAGTTTGTACCAGATCCAGAGCGTTGCTACACAGGTCTTCGATAAATTCTTTACTTAGGGCATCCCCAATCTTGCTGTGCAGATCAAAGGATTTTTTCTGGATCTTTCTGGCTATATCCAGCAATTTTTGGTATTCGCCGTTGTTAATTTTATTGATCCAGTCAAAGTCTCTCATTTATCCCCCAGGAATTTAATTATATGGGCTATTGTAACACAAATTCCTCTATATTCCCAGAAGTAATTTATGATTAAGTATTTGATATAAAAAGATGTTTATCTTGCTATCAAATACCGCTCAAAGCTAGCTTCGGTTTTGTGGTTATGACCCTATCGCCAGCGAGATAATAATAAACCCCGCCAATACCGCCCAATACGACAATATATTGCAATATGTTCAGGTAAATATTCTGCGAGGCGAAGTTTTTGATCGTGAGGGCCAGTATTATTGTACCGATTCCTATCAGGGCAACTTTCATTATGCGTTTGTTATTGCCGCGGCGGGTGAATTCGCCTTTTATAAAAGGGGTTAGGCCTATCAGGCAGAGCAATATGTTATATAGCGGCCATGTTATGCGATAATGGCCTTCGGCGGTGTTCTTGAGGTTCTCGGTCTCGGAGGGATTGCCGCTGAAGAATAATTCGTGCAGGTAAAGTTCCGGGGCTTCGCGCCAGCGGCGCTGGATCATTTCCTTGTTGAACAGGTCCATCTCTAAATTATAGCTGTCGAAATAGAGTAGGGAGAACTGGTTGGTCTCTTTGTTATATTCCTGGTGGCTGCCGTTGGTCAGGGTGAATACCGGGCCTTTCGGGGTGTTTTCCATGGTGGCTTCCTGCGCGGTGATGGTATAGGTTTTGCTTTTATTGCGGCTATCATGCACTACAAGGCCTTTCATCAGGCCGGAGGAGTCTTTATCTTTTATATAAACGGTAAGGCCTTTTACCGGGTTGGTGAAAACGCCTTCCTGCAATAATACGCTGGCGTAGTTGTTGCGGATATATATCTGCATATCCTTGAATTCACGGTATGAGGCGGGCAGCAGGTATGATGAAACGATATAGCTTATCAGGGTTGTGAGCATGCAGAAAACAAGGGCAGGGCGCATTACCGCCTTGTTGTCTATCCCGGCGGAACGGAAGATGATAAGTTCACTGTCGGAGGAGAGTTTGTTGTAGCTGTAGACCACGGATATCAATGTTCCTGCGGGGATTATTATCCATAGCAGGGAAGGCAATATCAGCATGGAAAGATATAAAAAATCGCCAATGCTTAAACCTTTATTCACAATGAAATCAATGAATTTAAGGCTTTGCGATAGCCACGCAACGCCGGTCACGGCCAAAGTTATCAGCAGGAAAGGTCCGGCGATCTTGCTGATGAAATACTGCTCGTATATCTTTACCGCAATAAGTCCATGTGGGGCTGTTCTCATTGGGGTAGTTTACATGTTCGGGAATTAATATGTCAATGATATTAGCAAATCAAAGAGCGTGGAGAGGGCCGCCACCTAGAATATGTACGTGAAAATGGAACACTGATTGAGATGCGTTCCTGCCGTGGTTGAAAAGGACTCGGTAGCCGCCTTCAGCGAGGTTGAGATTGTTGGCTATCTCGCGGACGGACTTAAAGAAATCACTGATGAATTCCGGTTCTGCTTTTTCGGTGAAATCATTGAATGATGTAAATTCACCTTTTGGAACTACCAGTACATGAACAGGAGCAGCAGGGGCGATATCGTGGAAGGCTATGCAGCTATCGTTCTCGAATATCTTTTTGCACGGTATCTCGCCGCGGATGAATTTGGCAAAAATATTATTGGAGTCGTAAACCATCAACTATACTTTTTTTGTATCCAGCGCCTGTGATACCGAATATTTATTATTGGTGAACACATACTGTACAGCCATTTGCAGGCTGGTATCTATTACTATCGGGGCTTTGGTGTTTATGAAAAGCCTGAAGAAGCCATCGGCCTGTTTGCGGGAGGAGATTATAAACAGCATCGCGAAATTCTCTTTTTTCACTTCCACCGAGTCAAGGCATTCCTGCATATCTTCAGGGCTGATGAAGCTATTCTCATAGCCTGCAGGAAGGACCGGCAGGGAAACGGAATGATCATTCAGGCATTGCAGGATTTTAAAACTATCGAGGTTGTCATTCTTATTCGGGAAATTCATCAGGGAAAAATGCAGGTTCTCCGGGAAGCCGAATATGCCTTTCGGGAAATATATGGATTTGGCTACATCGACATGTATCTCGCCAAAGCGGCTGAATATGGTTACTATCTCGCCAGAATCTTTAATGTTTGCGAATTTATCCATCTGAGGTTCAAAATTTTCTAATATAGAATGCATATAATCTATCCCTATTTAGTTGTTGATTACAAGAAATTTATAAGTGAGAGCTGCGATATTTTCGAGAAAGCGGAGAATGATGCCTCAAGTGCCGTCTGTATCTGTGAGGTTTCGATGGTAAGCTGAACGATATCGGGCGAATTCGCTTCGGAATATTTTTGCTGGAATGTGCCTTTCGCGGTCTCGTGGAACTGGGTGCTGTTATCGAAAAGCTTTGCGCTGTCACCGATATTTGTCTGCAGGGAGATAAGCTCGGTGATGGCCTCATCAAGAAGTTCGCCGGTATTGGTATAATTGCCGAGATTTTCGGCTTCTGCCGTTTTTGCAAGATTTATCGCGCCGATGAGTTTCTGGAATGCAGTATCAGCAGCGTTAAGGCCATATTGCACCCTAAGGCTTCCTGAAACATCCACGGATGATTTGAAATTATCTCCGTTATAATAGGCGGCGGTCGGGTCGCCATTTTCCATATTGTTCAGGGTCTTCAGGTCGCTGACCGGTGCTATATTTGTCTTGGAGCCGCTGAATACAAAATTTGCGCCATCTTTTGCAGTAAGGGCATCCCTGATAGAATCAAGTGCCGCATCGCCGGCAGCAGTAAGGTTGTTAACGCCTGCCGTGGTGGTGGAATTCTCAAGGGCGAGGTTGCTTTTGAATTCGTTTGCAACGCTTATTATCCTCTGGATGGACTGGAACTGCACATCATTCTTTCTGCTCGCATCGGCGATAGAGCGGATGTACCTGTCGGACCTGTCCATTGAAAGCTTGAAATTCTGCACAGTGGTAAGGTCATCGCCAAGCTCGGCAAAGGTAGATGCTTTGGAATCAGCGCCTATCTGCGCCTGTTTGCCGGTAAGCAGGCCCTGTAATTTTTTGAAGTCAGAGATGGCCTGGTTAAAAGATTGTACGGAACTTGGCATGATAATTATCCTTATTAATTTAAAACATTTTCTATCTTGGTGAATAATTCCCTTATTATCGCCAGAACTTTTGCTGCCGAGGAATATGCGTTCTGGATCTCGATGGTGCGTGCGAGCTCCTCATCGAGGTTAACGCCGCTTATATCATCGACCTTTGTATCAAGTGAGCTTTTCAGCAGGTTGTTCTTTTCATTCTCTGAAGCGGCTGCGGTTGCCTGCGTTGCGGAATAATTATATATCTCGGTGGCGTATGAGCTTGCCGTTGTTGTCAGTTCCGGAAGTGTGCCGGTGCCGCCGAAAACAAGATTGGCCTGCTGGGTAGCGATAAGATCAAGGACGGACTCGTTAGAGCCTGCGCCGATCTCGTAAGTGTAGATCGCATTACCATCTATGGAAACGGATTGTTTTACCTTGCCGCTTGAAAGTAGTGAAGGGCTGACAACGATATCGTCCCTTACTGCTATATTTATCGCCGCGCCGCTTAGTTCTTGTCCGAAATTGAAAAAGTTATTCAGTCCAAAGAGATGAGAAAAGCCTTTGTCCGTAGCTGTGAGAGAAGGGTCTGAGGCCGTGGCATCGCCGCCATCTGCACTGTCAAGCTGGTCTATGGCTATCCTGTAATTGGCCGATGTTGTGGTAAGTTTCAGGAACCCGGCAGTTCCGGTATCGGTTATCTCGCTGCCGCCAGAATTCACCAGTGATGCGGTAATATATCCGTTGGTCGAGCTTCCTGCCACCAGTTCGCCGTCACCGCTTCCTATCGCGGTTGCTTCGTATCTGGTATTTTTAATATCCTCATCCGGATCCGGTATGGTAACGGTATAGGTCACAGTTTCGGTTGAGGCGGTGCTGTCGCTGGCTGTTACATATATTGTTGCGGTAATGGTGAAAGTGTCGCCCTCTTCAAGCCCAAGGCCGGTAAGGCTTGTGGAGATGCTATCATTAGATATGCCGTTTCGTTCCGTGCGGGTCCTTTCCCCTGCGAGTTGCGTGAAAGGGTTGAAGGTAACTGCACCGGTAGCGCCACCATTTATGGATATATGGGTAACATCAAAAGTTATATCACCACCATTTTCTGCAAGGTTGGAAAAATCGAAATCAAAAACAAAATTACCGGAAGCATCAGCGCCGCCTGAAAGGGTCGCGCCGCTCTGTGTCGCGCCGGTTATATCGGAAGCATCAAAAGCTATGGAATTGCCGGTGGTACCGCTATTGTCTGCCTCAATGGTGAGAACATCGCCGTTGGATGAATAGGTGGCTTCTGAAATATTCGCATCAGATGAAAGGTTAAGCGCCTCAACAAGATTCTCAACGGTTGCTGTGGTGTTCGCGCCTATCTGAACTTCGTTCGCCAGTGTAGCGGTTGTCTTGAAGGTTATGGTGGTGCCGTTTATCACCAGTGTTTCATCGTTGGCAGGCTGGCCGCTGAATGTAACCGTTCCGGAAGCTTTAGCGGATGTTATTGAATCAGATACGGCAGCAAGCTTTATGTCTTTTGCCGGGCCTACATTTGCAATATTGGTGGGCTGGGTGCTGTAATAGCTGTTTATCTCATCAATGATATCCTGAATAGAGGCGGTTCCATAACCATCTTCGCCGTTGAATGTATCAAAATCTATGGTCAGCGGTGTAACTTTTTCGCCGAACCTGCCTGTTACAGGAAGGCCATTGGAATCAACAAGGCTTATCTTGGTCTTGCCGGTGAGTGTCCTTATGTCATCAAGTGCAAAGCTTTCTATTCCGGTCATGGTGCGTGTCGGAGGGAAACCAGTTCCTGAATTATGGACCTCGTTGAATGCGTTTGCAAAAGTATAAGCAAGTGTATCAAGCTGGGTAAGTATGGCTGGTAATTTTGTATCTCTCAGATCTACCAGCGCACGGAGGCTGCCAGCAGGGATGTTATCCACAGCTGTTGTGGCGCTGGAAGCGGAAAGCAGGAGATCGGTATTGCTTGTCTTTTCGCCCGCTGTATCAAGCGAGGTTATTCTTATCTCGCCGATGGAGGTGCCGTTTATGAAGCTATCTACCGAGGTTACCCTGTCATATTCTATCACATATCTTTGCGAGAAACCAAGAAGCTCAGTATTAGAAAGGCTGGCAGAGACCTGGCCGAAACTATCAAAACTAAGATCTGCCGCGACTATGCTTTCAAGTTTATTTATCTGGAAGTCCCTTGCATCTTCAAGGCTTTGCTTGTCGCCGCCTACTGCCGCAGAGGCCCGGAGCGCGCTGTTTATATCGGCAAGGTTGTTAAGTATAGTGTTAAGGTCGGATATCGTGGTGCTTATTTCGGTATCGGCGTTAAGGCGCTCTGTCTGAATGGCTGTTGAAAGTTCGTTAAGGCCGTTGGTGAAATCGGTTGCGGAATTTATCACCAATGTTCTGTTCACCGCGCTTGAAGGGTTGTTCGAGAAATTCTCAAGCCTTGAGTAAAATTCACTCATGGCATTGTTGATGGTATATTTGGAGTTGGGATCGCCAAAGGTGAATTTCTGCAACCTGTCGAAATAAGTATTGTTAACGGTAGATTCGCCGACCTTGCTTAACTGGGCGCGCACTGATTTCAGCAGGAACTCATCGATGGACCTTCTTATCTGGGCGATATTAACACCAACACCAACGCCTGAGGAAACCTGGGTTTCCAGCGCTACTATCCTTCTGGCATAGCCAACGGTGTTAACATTCGCGATGTTATCACTTATATAGCTGAGCGACGCCTGGTTGGTCTGCAGTGCCGTTACCAGACTTCTGAGTGATGATGTTAAACCTGCGCTGCTTCCGGCCATAAATTACCTTATGCGTTATGAATTATTGCGATAGGGGCGGTATTATTATCATTCTTGTAGTGGCTTCCGGTATCGCCATATGCACCATCTACCTTGCCGTGCTGTGCCACCGCTTCGGAAATAGCTTCCAGGATAAGCTGGTTAACTTCCTTGGCCTTCAGTGTTTCGTGGTAATTTTCTTCTGCCGCGTTCATCAGGCTATCATTGGCCGTGCGGATCTTTTTCTTTTCGGAATCCGGAAGGGTCTTTAAGAACAAAGGATCTGCGGTAAGGCTTGTTTTGATGGTCTCGATCTCTTCAACAAGATCAAGCTTGGTTTTTATCAGCAATTCCGCCTGCTTCATTTTCATATCGCGAAAATATTCAGTTTCCTTTTCCAGTATGCGCTGTAATCCTTCCGATTTATTCAGGAATTCATTTATCAGGTTATTACTCGATTTTTCACTACTCGTATTTCTATTGAACAAGCCCATGGTCTATCCTCCGTTATAAGTTATATATTTTGTTGTAAGCCTTAATGCCCTGTATCGTTTTAGTAGTATCGTGTTCGACATTCTGGAAATCGAATATCGATCTTTGAAGATCCTTTGCCAGGCCGATGCCGCCCATTTTGCTGATGCTGTTACCATATTCATCGGTAAGCAGGCTTCTGTAAGTTTCCTCTGCAAAACCACCGCCGAAATTCTCATCTACCGGAACGGTATCGTACATAAGTTTCAATAATTGGCTTACGAACATCGCTTCGAATTTTTTTACCGCAGCTTCTTTCTCTGCCGGGGTGCCGGAATTCTTTATGGTATCAGCACCTTTTTGAAACTTCGCTTCGAGGAAGTTGGAGCTAGCTATAGTGCCCATGCTGCTGATAAAATTATTTCCCGTACTGGCGCTCATATTATCCTATCGTGTTATTATTTCGGCGTTAAGTGCGCCGGCATGTTTAATGGTCTGCAATATCGAAATAAGGTCCTGCGCGTTCACACCAAGTGAGTTAAGCGCGGTAACCAGTTCGCTTAGGTTAGCGGTCTGGTGAAGGTAGGCTACATTGCCCTTTTCTTCGGTAACTTCAATTTCAGTGTTTTCAGTGACAACTGTTTCAGAGCCTTCCGGTGCTAATGCGCCCGGCTGGGAAACCACAGGGGTGTTCCTGATAGTTACAACTAAATTACCCTGTGCCAATGCCACAGTATCAATACTTACATTCTCATTCATGACTATAGTTCCGCTTGCTTCATCGATGACTATCTTTGCCGTCTGGTCGGTGGTAACGACAAGCTGCTCTACATCGGCAAGCAGGGAAGCAACCGATCTGGCATATTCAAGCGGAATATTGAGCGAGACAGTGCCGGGATCGATCGCCCTTGCATAGGAATCACCAAGTTTTTCATTTATTTTGGCTTCAATTTTTTTGGCAGTTGCCAGATCAGGGTTGTTCAGGGATATCTTTATATCAGAAAGACTATCCAGCTCGAACGGAACCTCGCGTTCAACTATCGCGCCGCTTGCGATAAGACCGGTGGTAGGAACGCCTTTAGTGATGCTGGCATTCTCATTGCCCGCAGAAAATCCGCTTATGGAAACCGGCCCTTGTGCCACTGCATACATTTCGCCATCAGCACCCATTAAAGGCGTTGCAACAAGCGTGCCGCCCTGAAGGCTGGTAGCATCACCCATGGTGCTTACTGTGATATCTATTTTACTGCCGGAACGCGCAAATGCCGGAAGTTTTGCGGTAACTGTAACTGCCGCAACGTTCTTAACTTTTAATTGTTCATTAACAGTGCTTACGCCAAGTCTATCTAAAAAGGCCTGTAATGATTTTTCGGTGAATGCGCTGTTATTTAATTTATCACCGGTGCCGTTAAGGCCGACAACCAGACCATAACCAACCAGTAAGTTTTCCCTGATGCCTTCAAAGGTAACAATATCTTTCAGGCGCGGTGTAGCCGAATTAGCCGGTACCGCAAAAGAGAACATTATTGAAAGTATAAGTGCCAGCACCAGTGAGGCCGAGAAGAAATAGCTTAATATCAGCTTCATCTCATTTTCAAATTCCGCCTCGAACTCAGCATCTGACTTACGGATATTATTTAAGAATTTCTGTACTGTCATAGTTCAAAATATTTTAATTACCCCATAACATAAGCGTCTACCGTGCCAAAATTTTGCGTTGGAATTATGTTATTATATATCAGATAGTTAGGTGTGGTAGGTGAGAGGGCAAACATTTATGCCACGGCAATGTGCAAATTTTTCCGGACAGGTTTATTGCAATTTTTGCCTATAGTTTAAAAATACCGCCACCAGCTCTTTTCGTTTATGGAGTAGACCGGGTTGTAATGGAGGATGTTGGTGGATCTGGTAACGTTGAAAAGCTGGTTATCGAGTATATATATGTCATCGCCTATATAAGTGGCAAGCACCGAGTGGTAAACGCCAAGGTTATTATCCATAAGCACCACTACCCTTAGGTCATTGACATCAAACCCAAGCTGTTTCAGGGAGAGGTATTTTATGATGGCAAAATCCTCGCAGTCGCCGTTGCGGAAGAGGAATTCGCCGGGAGATTCCCAATAGTCGGTGACGCCCCAGTTGTTTATATCTAATATATATTTATGGGCATTAACATAGCTGTTCACCGCGTTTATCTGTTCGGGCTTGGTCTTGCCTTTCAGGGTATCGACGAAGTTGCGCCAGTCTTTTATGTTACAGTAGAAGGCTTTGCTCTCAGAGGTACATTTATGGCTGAAGGTTTCCAGTTCCTCGGTTTTTTTATCCAGCACCTTGATCCATTTGGGGAATTCATCGATATCGCTGTTGCGTTCCTCGCTCTTGCCGAACAGGTTTGCGCTCGCGGATGCGTCATTGCCCATAAATATCGCTATAAACAGTGCAAGAAACAAAAAAAGAGTTGTAAGCAAATTTTTCATATTTATTCTAATGAAACCTAATTCTATCGGATTTTCAACATGTATTATACCAGAAATATCTTTACCATCTTTATAATTTACCTGGCGGCAAGCCTGCTGTTTTTATTTTCGGTGAGTAACTATGGGGAATCACAAAAGCAGAAAGAGCTGCTGAAACTGCAATCGCATCTTTCCAGTTTCATGGATATACGCTCCAACGCGTTGGCTAACTGGATAAAGGATAAATCCGCCGCGGTTGATTCGGTGTCGGAAAATCTTACGGTCAAAATGTATCTGGATACCGCATCTGCAAATAATATTTCGCAGGAAGATCTTCTCACCCAGCAGCAATTCACCGCGGCTTATCTTGAATCGGTGGCAAAGAATTATGGTTTTAAAGGTTCCGAGGAAAGTAATATCCGCGCCAATGTAGCTGTGGATTCCCACGCGGCGATAATGCTGGTGAATAAAATAGGCAAACCATTACTTTCGATAGATCATGCGGAAAATCTTGTTCCTGTGGCCGGTGATCTTGGCGGATTAGCGAATGAACCGAATATCTCTTTTGCAGAGGCAGGCGGTGCAACCTATATAAAAATAATAGAGCCTATAACAAAAATCCAGAGCGATGAGATAACCGGTTATGTTATGGCCATCAAAAAACTGGATAAGGGTTTTTTTGAGATGCTGAATTTTCCGCCTTCGGAATATAAAACGCTTAAATCACAATTATTACTGAAAAAAGAGAACCAGCTGAACCATATCTCTGCAGAAGCCCCTGAAACCCCTATCATGATAATAGACCAGAACCAGGACCTTGGTGAGGTATATGCTATAAACAACCCGGACCTTATCTCTGAAAAAGATGATATTCACGGCAATCGTGTTTTCATCTCTGCCAGGAAGATAGGCGATTTTGGGATATATCTGGTGCAGTCATTGTCTTACGCTGAGTCTTTCTCCGATGTTATACAGAATGCGCGGAATATAAAAAGAATATCATTCCTGATGGTATTGCTGCTTGGTGCGCTGATGTCCTTCGTGTGGAAACATTCTGTTTCCGAAAAATATAAAAAGCTTTATGCCGAAGTGCAGGAAAAACAGCGCCTGCTGAAACTTATTTCCGAGAACCAGATACAAACCATGTTCCTGCTGGACTCTGATAATGAGGTGGTCTTTGCAAATAAAATGTTCGTTACAAAAAACAAGATAAAAGAAGACGGAGAATATCTTGATAAACCTTTAGCTTCCGTTATCGGTGTCAATGCGGCAGAGGATTATATCAACCTCGCTTTCACCGCGCATGATACGAACCTGCCAGTAACATCGCTTGCAAAAATGATGGTGAAGGACCATGAAAGATTCATCCAGCGCAAGGTCATTCCTATCGCCACCGAAGAACTTGAGAATAATTTCACCGGCTCTCTGGTGATAGAGAATGATATCTCTGACCTTATGAATGAGCGTGTGAAGTATGAAAAGAACCTGAATAATTCCATCCAGATACTCGTTAAAATAATTGAGAACCGCAGTAAATATTTCTATAATCACGGCGAGCAGGTGCATAATTTAAGCATCCGGATAGCCGATGTGCTGAACATTCCTGAGATATACCGCAAAGCGCTGGATTTTGCTTCGCGCATCAGCAATCTTTCACTGGCGCTGTTACCGCGTGAGTTAATAAACAAGCAGGGTGAACTGACCGAGCAGGAAAAAGAGATATTCAATTCCATCCCGCAGAAAACTATCGAGATAATCCGCGATTTCAACTTCGACTCCCCGGTGGTTGAAACCTTAGAGCAGATAAACGAGCGCGTGGATGGCAAAGGCCCGCATAAGCTTTCCTCCGACCAGATACTCATCAGTGCCCGTATAATAAAAGTGGTAAGCGACTATGTTGCCATGACCAGCCCAAGGCCGTATCGCGATAAGTTAAGCTCATCACAGGCGGTTGAAAATCTGTTGAAGGATAAGGATACTAAGTATTCGAAAGAGGTGGTATTCGCGCTGGCTAATCTGGTTACTAAGGGATAGAGGGTTATCGTTTGAACCCTAATCCCAGCAGCATATTCTTCGTTTCATACATCGGTAAGCCCACAACACTGCTGAAGCTGCCGTTTATGGTTATCACAAATCCGCCCGAATCACCCTGCAATCCGTAAGCGCCGGCTTTGCCTACCCATTCGTTGCTGTTGAGATATTCTTCGATCTCGTTATCGGTGGCGTTCTTGAATTTTACGGAGGTTACAACCAGCTTTACCCTTTTTTCGCCTGATGGTGAAATAACGCAGATGGCCGTTAAAACCTTGTGTTTCCGCCCGCACATTATTTTTATTATTCTTTGTGCATCTGCGCGATCTTCCGGTTTGCCGAGTATCTGGTTGGCGCAGACAACTGTTGTATCGGCTGCAAGTATAAATTCTTTATTACTGGTCTCTGGCCTCTGGTCTCTAACCTTCAGTGCTTTTTCCTCAGCTACGCGTTTAACATAATCCTCCGGCTTTTCCTTCTTGCGGACGGATTCATCTATATCAGCGGGAATCACTTCGTCAGGCGTAAAGCCCATTCTTTTCAGGAGTTCTAATCTGCGGGGAGAGGCGGAGGCAAGGATAAGTTTCATATTGGTTTTCAAGTTTTCAGGTTTTCAAGTTGTCTGGTTTTTAGGAAATTAACTCGAAAACTTGAAAACCCGAAAACTCGTAAACTTATTTGTGCCTTAAAATAATGCGGCCCTTGCTTAGATCGTAAGGGGTCATCTCAACCGTTACCTTATCGCCGAGCAGGATACGAATGCGGTTCTTTCTCATGCGTCCGGAGGTGTGTGCGATTATTTCGTGGCCGTTATCAAGCTTTACGCGGAACATAGCGTTCGGCAGAACTTCGGTAACTAACCCGTCAAACTCTATTAATTCTTCTTTTGCCATAATTTTCAATTCGTTTCGGCATATATTTAGCGTAATATTCGTTGGATGCAAGCACTTAGTTGACAAGTTTTCGAGTCTTCAAGTTGACAAGTGTTAAATTTAGAACTTAACTTGAAGACTCGAAAACCTGAAAACCTGAAAACTTCGATGGCTGAAGAAAACAAACCCCCGCAAAAACAAAAGGCCGTTGCCCTTGGTTATGATCAGGGGAAAGATCAGGCTCCGAAGGTACTTGCCAAAGGCGAAGGCAGCATGGCCGAGCAGATAATCAAGATAGCCAAGGAACACGGCGTCGAGATACGCGAGGATTCCAATCTGGTAGAAATACTATCAGCGCTGGAATTAGACGAGTTTATCCCGCTGGAAGCCTATGCCGCAGTTGCAGAAATACTCCGGTTCATATATAGTAAGCAGAGTAAATAAGAGATCATATCATGAACATACATGAACTAAGGACAAAATATCGTGAAAAGATACTGGCCATAGCTGAGATGAACAATGTTGCTTCCGTTAAGATATTTGGTTCAGTTGCGCGTGGGGATGCGCGAGAAGACAGCGATGTAGATTTTCTGGTGGAATTAAAGCCGGGAGCTCAGGGGTTGGATCTGGGTGGGTTTTACAGTGATGTTGAAGATCTGCTGGGAAAAAAGATACATGTCCTGACCAGAAACAGCATAAGTGATCACATAAAAGATAATGTCTACAAAGATGTAATATCCTTATGAAGGATGAGAAAGCCTACATAAAACATATAGTGGTCTCTATTGAAGAGATATTCACTTTTTTGAATGGCTGTAGCAAGGAAGGGTTTCTGGATAACAGGATGGTTCAGCTGGCGGTGGTAAGAAATTTGCAGACCTTATCGGATGCCTGTGGCCATTTGGGTGTCCTGATACAGAATAAATATTCCAATATACCGTGGCGGAAGATTCGCGGATTAAGGAATATACTGGTCCATGATTACCTGGGAAAAACAGATCTGGATATTGTGTGGTCTGTCGTCCATAATAATTTGCGTGAATTAAAGGAAACTCTTATCAAGGAATTATGACATGAAACTTGACGAAAGAGTAGCAAAGATAAACTCCCTCATAAAGGAAAAGGGTAACGCGATATATTCCGGCAGCGTGCCTGAAATGCTTGATCTTGAAACTGAGATAAATGATTTTATAAAGACCCTTGGAACCCTGCCTTCCAATCAGGTGAGGGACTATGCGAACCTTGTGAATATCTGGGCGATAGAGGTAAAGAAAATGATCGATCGCTTAAGCGAGACAAAATCCCAGTTGCGTTCCGAAATAAACCAAGCCCAGACCCAGGGGCGGGCGAATAAGGCTTATGGCGGTAATCCGCAGGGGTAGTAAGAAGGTCTGGGCCCCGCAACAAGTGCGGGGAAGCAGTGTTTCTTTAATTCACCTGATCTTTGAATATGAACAGAGCCCTTACCATATCAAGTGCGCGGGCTAGCTGGTAGTCGGTCTCATCCAAAGGTTTATCCTCGTCGGTCAGTTCGCCGCTCAGATCGGCTTCGGTGAGTTCGGCTTTTTTGTCTTTTTCAAGTTTTCTGGTTATTTTCTTTATGCGGTCGGCTTCTTTTATGCGCTTGGCTTCCTTGTCATCGGGGTTTGCAAGGTGGCCTACAAGATTGGCTTCCTTGGTGCGGTCAAACTCTTCATCGAAGGTCACTTTGCCCTGCTTAACTTCTATATCAGGAGTGATACCTTTTGCCTGTATGGAATTGCCGGAAGGTGTGTAATAGCGTGATGTA
>CAYRJW010000013.1:19527-19930 GCA_964424715.1 uncultured Rickettsiales bacterium
CACCGAGCCTTTGCCAAATGATTTTTCGCCGATTATTATTGCGCGCTTATGGTCCTGCAACGCGCCGGAAACGATCTCGGAGGCTGATGCCGAGCCGGAATTTATAAGTACCACAACAGGTGCGCCTTCAGTTGCATCTCCGGCAGATGCGTCATATTTCTGGGAGTCTTTAGGGTGGCGGCCGCGGGTGGAAACTATCTCACCGCGATCAAGGAATACATCAGAGATACTGATGGCTTCAGTAAGCAGACCGCCAGGATTATTACGAAGATCAAGCACCCAGCCTTTTATTTTATCTTTACCTTTCTCGGTGTAGATCTTTTTGACCTCGCTAAGTACATGCTCGCCGGCATCTTCGGTGAAGCTGGTTACACGGATATAGCCGACATCGTCATAAACTTTG
>CAYRJW010000013.1:19940-34453 GCA_964424715.1 uncultured Rickettsiales bacterium
TTTGACGGATTGTATCTTGATGATATCGCGGATGATGGTGATATCCAGTGGTTTTTTCTCACCTTCGCGAACGATCTTAACAACGATCTTCTCGCCAGGTTTACCGCGCATTTTCTTTACTGCATCACTGATGGTCATGCCATATACCGCTTCGCCATCAATGTGGCTGATATAATCGCCGGATTTGATTCCTGCTTTGAAGGCTGGTGTATCATCAATGGGCGCAACGACATATACAAGGCCATTCTTGAGTGTAACTTCGATCCCGAGGCCGCCGAATTCGCCTTTGGTCTGTTCCTGCATATCTTTGAAATCTTCGGCATTCATGAAGCTTGAGTGAGGATCGAGGCTTGTCAGCATGCCGTTGATAGAAGTTTCGATAAGTTTTTTATCCTCGGTTTCTTCAACATAATCTTCACGTACTTTTTCAAATACATTGCCGAACAGGTCCATAAGTTGCAGCATTTCTGCGCGTTTCTGCTCTTCGCTGAGTTTTGGTTTTGCCGGTTCTTTCTTCTCTATTTTTTCAGGAATAGCAGGTAGATCTTTGCCGCCGGTGCTTTTAGGGTCGCTGGTAGGTGGCGTCTGGGCGCTGGCTATAGAAGAAAAAGAAAGGGCGAAAATAAAAACCAGAACGATATTCTTCAACATAATTTTCCTGTGTTAAAAATTTGAGAATGAAATATATCAACTGAAAATTAATTATCAATTGATTTAGTTTTTTGTTTGTTAGATCAGGATAGGTTTTTTAAAAAAGCATCATCCCAGCGAAAGCTGGGATATGCCTATTCGTTTAAGAGTTTGGATCCCAGCTTTCGCTGGGATGACGCAACCGGGGAGAGGAGTCACATAGTTGGTTTATGTCTAGTTTTTTGAATTTGCGATCAAGCTAACGCCGTTCATCTCTGCTGGTTTTTCTATTTGCATCACATCAAGTATGGTGGGTGCGATATCGCATAGTCTGCCGTTGTTCAGTTTTATTTTCTTATCATAATTCACCAGTATGAAAGGAACCTTACCGATAGTGTGCTGGGTGTGGGGCAGGCCGTTCTCGTCTTCCATCTCTTCAACATTGCCGTGATCGGCGGTTATCATTAATACGCCACCGGCAGCTTCTATCGCGGTTTTTAATTTTTTCATGCAGGCATCCAGCGTTTCAACAGCTTTCACCGCGGCAGACATTATGCCGGTATGGCCGACCATGTCGCCATTGGCATAATTGCATACCATCAGATCGAATTTTTTGGATTCTATAGCATTCACAAGTTTTTCGGTAAGCTCAAATGCGCTCATTTCCGGCTTCAGGTCGTAAGTGGCAACCTTTGGCGATTGAACCATTATGCGTTCTTCGCCGGCAAAAACCTTTTCCTCACCACCGTTGAAGAAGAAAGTTACATGCGCGTATTTTTCCGTTTCGGCAATGCGCAACTGGTTCATGCCTTTTTGCGATACTATTTCGCCAAGCGTGTTACTTACTACTTCAGAAGGGAAAACGGCTTTCATTATTTTATTCAAACCTTCGGAATATTCCACCATTCCAACGAGTGAGGAGAATGTAACGGTTTTTTTGCGATCAAAGTTCTTGAACTCATTAGAGGTGAGGGCATCTAATATCTGCCTTGCCCTGTCCGCCCGGAAATTGGCCATGAATATGCCATCGCCATCTTTCATGCCGGAATAGTTCTTATTCGCAACGGGGATAATGAATTCATCATTAACATTATTTTTGTATGAAGTTTCTATGACATTGAGCGGATTTTCAAATTCACTGGCCCCTTGTCCCTGGCCTCTGACCACTACATCATAAGCCTTCTCAACCCTGTCCCAGCGTTTATCCCTGTCCATTCCATAATAACGCCCGCCAATGGTTGCTATCAAGATATTCTGGTATGCGGCTGTTTCCTTGACTAATTTACCAATAAAATCAGCGCCACTATTCGGCGGAGTATCGCGGCCATCGGTGAAGGCGTGTATCTTTACGTTAACGCCATTCTCTGCGAATAATTGGGCTATATATATAATGTGATCTATATGCGCATGAACGCCGCCATCGGAGACCAGCCCCATAAGGTGCAGGTTGCCGCCGTTTTCTTTTAGTGATTCTATCTGCTGCTGGATTATCCTGTTATTTTTTAGCTCATCATTTTTGATGGCAAGATCGATCTTTGGCAGGGTTTGCATAACCACGCGCCCGCCGCCGATATTCATATGGCCCACCTCGCTATTGCCCATCTGCCCATCCGGCAGGCCCACGGCAAGGCCGGAAGTTTCCACTACCGAATTCGGACAATTCCTGAATAATTCATCAAAAACAGGGGTGTTAGCTGCCGAAATGGCATCATGCTCGCCGCCACGCTTAACGCCAAAGCCATCGAGGATACATAGTAGAACAGGTTTTTGCATAAGATAAGTTTTCAAGTTTACAGGTTTCCAAGTTTTCGAGTTATTTAATTAATATAACTAACTTGTCAACTTGTAAACCTGACAACTTGTAAACTAAAGAAACTAATTAGCTATTCGCCGATTTTTTCTTATCGTCTTTTATTTCTTCGTAATCAGCATCTACCACTTTGCCGTCTTTTTCGCCTGCGTTAGCAGAGGATGTGCTGGATTCAGGGTCGCCGCCTGCGGCGTCCGGATTTCCGCCAGCAGCTTGCTGGGCTTCGTAAACGGCCTGACCGAGTTTCATAGAGACTTCCTGTAGTCTGCCCGATTTTTGTTTCAGGGCGGTCAGGTCATCTTTATCCAGAACTGACCTTAGATCGGTTATGGCGTTCTCGATGTCGGTCTTTTCAGAAGCGCTTACTTTATCGCCATATTCCTTCAGCGATTTTTCGGTGGAGTAGATAAGGCTATCGGCCTTGTTCCTTTCATCGATAAGTTCGCGTTGCTTTTTGTCGGCATCGGCATTTATTTCGGCTTCTTTTATCATGCGGTTTATTTCTTCTTCAGTTAAGCCGCCTGATGCCTGAATTTTGATCTTTTGTTCTTTGTTTGTCGCTTTGTCTTTTGCGGAAACATGGACGATACCATTCGCATCAATATCGAAGGTAACTTCGATCTGCGGCAGGCCGCGTGGTGATGGTGGTATTTCCTCAAGGTTGAACTGTCCGAGCATTTTATTCTGCTGGGCAATTTCGCGCTCGCCCTGGAAAACACGGATGGTAACAGCTGTCTGGTTATCTTCAGCGGTTGAGAATACCTGTGATTTGCGGGTTGGGATGGTAGTATTGCGATCGATAAGTCTTGTGAATACGCCGCCTAGAGTTTCGATACCAAGTGAAAGCGGAGTGACATCTAATAATAGTACATCCTTCACATCGCCTTGTAATACGCCGGCTTGTATAGCCGCGCCTATTGCAACAACTTCATCTGGGTTAACGCCGCGGTGAGGTTCCTTGCCAAAGAATTCTTTTACTTTCTCGATAACTCTTGGCATGCGGGTCATACCGCCTACAAGAACTATTTCCTGAATGTCTTTTATGCTCAGGCCGGCATCTTTAAGTGCGGCTTTGCATGGGGCAATTGTTTTATCGATAAGGTCATCAACCAGTTTTTCAAGCTGAGAGCGGCTGAATTTAAGCTGTAAGTGCTTAGGGCCACTTGCATCAGCAGTTATGTATGGCAGGTTAATTTCAGTTTCATTCGCGGAAGAAAGTTCAATTTTAGCCTTCTCAGCCGCTTCTTTCAGGCGGGTAAGCGCCAGAGGGTCTTTGCGAAGATCGATACCGTTTGATTTCTGGAATTCATCCGCAAGGAAATTCTGTACGCGAAGATCGAAATCCTCACCGCCAAGGAATGTATCGCCGTTGGTGGATTTAACCTCGAACACGCCATCGCCAAGTTCAAGCACGGAAATATCGAATGTACCGCCGCCAAGATCATATACGGCTATGGTTTTTGCTTCGGATTTATCCAGGCCATAAGCAAGTGCCGCCGCGGTTGGTTCGTTGATTATACGAAGAACTTCAAGGCCAGCGATACGGCCGGCATCTTTGGTTGCCTGACGCTGAGCATCGTTGAAATAGGCAGGAACGGTTATTACTGCTTTATCAACTTTCTCGCCAAGGTAATTTTCTGCAGTTTCCTTCATTTTCTGAAGAATGGTTGCGGAGATCATGCTTGGGGATTGTTTTTTGTCTTTAACTTCTATCCACGCATCGCCATTATCAGCAGAAATGATTTTGTACGGAACTATCTTTTTAATGCTCTCGGTAGTTTCAGAAGTACCTTTGCGGCCAATAAGTCTTTTTACCGCATATATAGTGCCTGCCGGGTTAGTGACCATCTGCCTTTTAGCAGCCTCGCCAACCAGCGCCTCGCCAGAATCAGTATATGCCACGATAGAAGGCGTGGTGCGCTTGCCCTCAGAATTCTCCAGAACCCGCGGCTCCTTGCCATCCATGATAGCAACGCATGAATTTGTTGTGCCTAAATCTATACCAATTATCTTGCTCATGATCTTACCCTCTTAAATTTGTAATATTAATTTCTACCCGGAGATATAATAGACAAATGCCGAGTTACAAGGGGTTTGAGTGAGGATTTTTATGCCTCGGCAAATAAATATTTGATTTTAAACGATAAAAAAATATAAAGACCCTTAATCGTTTATTAACCTTTTTGTAGTATAATATACTAATGAGCAATATCAAAAAGAAAGTATTGGATCTTCAGGAAGAGATCATTGGTGTGATCAATGATAAAGGTAGTTTTCCTGCGAGGATAGACCGGGTAAAAGATTTATTGTCTGATTCTATAAGGTCGGCAAAAAAAAGAGAATGAGTGACTGACACAGCTTTATTGCTGTCTTGTGGAGGCTCATATTAATTTATTCGCAGGCGGCAAGGATGATCTGATAGAAGAGTTACATTCAATAGCCAGAACGGATAGAAGCTTTATATTGGCAAAAGAAAAAGATGTAACTTATCCACCGGATACTAAGTTGATAGATGCCGATACATATGGGTTATACTATGCCTTGAATGATCATTATTCCAGAAGCTGGGATAGTAAAGGTTACAAGCTCTTAAAAAATGGCGCAGAAGGAAATCCCCTGATAACCAATTTGCTCAAGGTGATATACGAAGATGACAATGGAAGTCCGCGATATAAAATATCTGATGAGGGGTATGTAGAAAAGATAAAGGGGATGCATGAGGTAGATTGTCTCAGGGATGAGCTTTTTAAATCTTTTGAAAAACATGATACAGAGATATTTTCTGATCTGAAACTAGCTTTCGTAGGCGGTAGTAGTATCACTTATTATGAGATAGTTCTTAAATTGGCTCACCAATTCAGGGGTGAAGGTTTTTTGAATTTTTCTCCTGCGATGTACGCTCCTCCGCTTGATATGCGTTCGGCAAACTATGTTCAGGATCAAGCTGTGTCTGTTGACTATGTTGTTACCAGTAATGTTTTAAATTCATTTGAACATCATTTGGAAAATGAAAAACGGGATGAGGTATTCGCCTGCTGTGCCAAAATATTGGAAAAAGGCGGAAAAGCAATTCATGTAATGGAAAAAACAACCAGGCAGGAGCATTTTAATGTTAACCTTAACAGGTCTATGCATAAGCATATAGGCCAGGATCTTATATACTCCTTTTATAGAGAAGAAGGAGCCATGGATAGGTATATTGAAGATACCAAGAAAGGGGCTAAGGATATGAGCGTTTTTTTAAGTAAGATCATAGATGTTGCTGTTCCCGATGAAAGAAAAAGACATTACAGGGAGAAATTAACCGGCGTAATAAAGGATATTAACGAAGATAATAAGGGTGATTTTAAAGCTGCGTCATTGCAAGGCAAATCAGATGATTTTAGAACATCTCTGCTGGTTATGTACCAGACAAAAAAGCCGTACATAACCAAAGAATCCATTCAAAAAATGAAAATGCAGGCAAATAATTACAGAGGTCGTTCCAACTATTATCATAAGCCTGTCTATATTGAAAAGCCGGGTCTCAGCATGGAATAAATTTATAGCCTATAATGGCTTTTAGAATTTTTTCCCTTTCCCCTTTTAATTTTACCCTGTAACTTTGCAGGATGAAATTTATCCTCATACTTTCCCGCTATATCTCAAAGCAGTTCTTTGCATCGTTCCTGCTTGTGGTGGGGGTGTTCAGTGTGCTTATCATGCTTATTGATACGCTGGAATTCCTGCGGAAGGCGAGCAGTAAGGAGATACCGCTTATCATATTGGTGGATATGGTATTCCTGAAGCTGCCGATGCTTATACAAACTATTTTGCCATTCATAATATTGGTTTCGGCGGTGCTGGCTTATACGGCGCTGGCGCGGAGGAGTGAGCTGGTGGTGATACGATCGGCGGGGGTTTCGGTGTGGGAATTTCTGCTGCCATCCATTTTAAGTGCGTTCGGGATAGGTGTGCTGGTGGCGGTGGCAATAAATCCGTTATCGGCGGTGATGTTCAACCGCTATGAGCATCTTAACGCAAAATATTTTGAGAACCGCCAGAATCTGCTGGATATATCTGAAACCGGCCTGTGGATAAAACAGCAATATGATATTCTGCCGCTGCCGGAGGGGATAGATGAGAGCAAGGTGGAAATGATAATCCACGCGCTGGAGGTCAATGGCTCGCAGAACATCACGCTTCATAATGTGGAGATAATCGCGTTCGACCAGAATGATATTTTCATTTTTAGAGTGGATGCACCAAGTGCGAGGATACAGGAAAATAAACTTATCCTGCAGGATGCAAACATAACCAGCAAGAATAATAAACTGCGTTCGGTTAAGTCTTTTTATGTTGATACTAATTTAAAGCCTAACGATATTCAGAACAGCTTTGCTGATCCGCAGGCCATCTCGTTCTTCGAGCTTCCGGCATTCATTGATAAACTTGAAAAAAGTGGTTTCTCGGCGATGCCTCATATCATGCAGTGGCATAAAATCATGGCCGCGCCGTTTTTTTATGCGGCAATGGTTCTTATCGGTGCAATATTCTCGCTCAAGGCACCAAGGCAGGGTATGGTGGGTTACTCAATAACCTATAGTATCATTTTTGGATTCATAATCTATTTCCTGTCCAATCTGGTTTCTTCTATAGGGCTTTCCGGTTCTATACCTGTTATGGTATCGGCCTGGATACCGGTGATGATAACGATACTGGCCGGGGCAGGGTTCCTGCTGCATCTTGAGGATGGTTGATTTTTTAAGTTTAGTACTGGTGCGGGTGTTAGTGCTGGTGAAAAAGAAAAGTAAATGAATAAGAAAACAAAATATAACTATACACTGGCACTAGCACTGGTACTTAGCACCACCGTAGCATACGCCCAGACAGATTCTGATCTCATAAAATCCGAGATAAAAAATAAAATTGAAAAGAAGCTTGAAGATAAAAAGGAAGAAGGCAAACTGACCACTGAAGACTCCGCTGAATCTACGGTGGATAAGGTGGCATCTGAAGTTCCTACCGCGCTTGATCAGGTATCGATAGAGGCTGATGATCTTACCTTTGATAAAGAAACTAAGACCCTTACCGCTGAAAATAATGTGGTGATGGGCTATAAGGATAAGCAGATAAAAGCTCAGAAGATAGAATATGACCAGGATTCGCGGATGATAACGGCCGATGATGGCGTTGAATTCTCCGATGACAGCGGCACGGTGTTCCGGGCGGAAAACCTGATGGTCACCGATAAATTCGATAAGGGTGAAATGAAGAATGTTTCCGTTGATTTCGGCGATGAATCAACCTTCACGGCAGAGGAACTCACCATTCTTGATGTTAACAAATATGATCTGAGAAAATCGACCTATTCACCATGCAGCACTTGCGATAAAGGTAAATATCTATGGCAGGTCGATGCACAAAAAATATTCTATAACGAAGCTGATGGCCGGGTTTACTACCGTGATGCCTACATAAAACTGCTTGGCCAGAAGATAGCGTGGCTGCCATATCTTTCTCACCCGACGCCATACGCAAAAAGCAAGAGCGGTTTCTTAACGCCTAAATTCGGGCAATCATCGCAATATGGTTTCTTTACAAGGGTTCCGTATTATTACCAGCCTAAAGAAAATCTGGATTTCACCTTTTCTCCGCTTATCACAAGCCGCGATGGCCCGATAATGGTCGCCGAGATGCGTCATTTGATAGAAAGCGGCCATTATGAGCTTGAGATATCCGGCGCGAATACTCCTGAATTGAACGATCTGGGCAAGGAATTTCCCGGCGGTGACAGAAAGTTCCGCGGGCATTTCAAAGGGCTTGGTGAATTCGAATATGGCGAGAACTGGCAATATGGTTTCGATATCACCAGATCAAGCGATGATACATATCTGCGTCGCTACAGGCTTGGCACTTATGAAGATATTCTGAAATCAGAAGTTTACGCTGATAGAATTCACGGGCGCAATTTCTTCTCGACCAAAATGCTGGCGTTCCAGGGGTTGGGCGCAACTGATGATCCTGGCCAGTCGCCGCATGTAACTCCGCTGATAGATGCGGGCAGAAGCTTCCAGGTCAGCGATAAATATAACAGCCGCATTGAAACGGACCTTAACACAATGGTGCTTACAAGAGGTGAGGGCACAGACAGCTCCCGTATGATAGGAACCGGTAAATGGAAGGGCGATTATACCAGCGCTTCCGGCTATTTGTTTAATATGTCGATCGGCACAAGGGCGGATTATTATACTGTAAATGATGTAAATTACCTTGGCTCTAATTATGATGGCTCAGTGCAGCGTGTGATGCCGGAAGCATCTCTTACCATGAGTTACCCGCTCCAGAAATATGGCGAAACATATAATCTGATATTAGAGCCTATCTCAATGGTGGTTGTTTCTCCCAACGGTAACAACAACCTGAAGATACCTAACGAAGACAGCCAGAACATAGACCTAAGCGATTATAACCTGTTCCAGGAAAATCATATTTCCGGCTATGATATCGTTGAAGACGGTGCGCGTGTGAATTACGGGGTAAGGGGCGTTCTCAGCACCAACCGTATCGGTGATTATAACTTCCTGCTCGGCCAGAATTACCGCGCTTCCAAAGATGTGCAGAACCTTAACGAGACCACCGGCCTTTCTGATAATTACTCCGATTATGTCGGCCGTATAGTCACCGGCAGCGAGAAGGTGCAGTCTGCCTACCGCTTCCGTATGGATAAGGACAGCATGCGCTTCAAGCGGAACGAGATAACCTTCAACCTCAACCTTGATCCGCTGCAGCTCGGCACCAACTATACCTTCATTGAAGGTGTGAATGGTATTTCCAGCGACAGGCAGGAGATAGCCACTTCCGGCGCCCTGAAGCTTACCGACCAGTTCAGCCTTATATCCCACGCTACCCGTAACATGGATAACGATAATAATTCAGGCTGGGTAAGTGCGGGAACGGGAATAGTATATACTAATTCCTGCATTTCTACCTCGCTCGAACTCAACCGCGAATTCACCCGCGACCGCGATCTGGAGCCGGGTACGGAGCTTATATTCAAGATCACCCTGCAGAATTTCGGGAATTAACAAAAACTTTCCCTCGCCTTGCTTTAGCAGGGAGAGGGTGTACTTGCTGTCCGCGAGAATCCCTCACCCAGCTTCGTCTAAGCTCATTACATTCGCTAAGACTGCACATCCCTCTCCCTTTATAGGAAAGGGCGAGGGGAAGTTTATAATTGTTTTTTTATATTACATGCTCTAATTACCTTCTGCCTGTCATCAAAGATCATTGATATGAAAAAAACAAAGCTACTGTTGCTGCTACTATTACTCCTGCCTTCCTTGGCTAATGCCGCTGATTTTAAGATATTCGCGGTAGTGAACGGCGAATCTATCTCAACCTCGCAGGTGAGGGACCGGGTTCAGCTTATAATATCATCATCCGGAATGGAAAATACGGAAGCCAATAAAAAGGCTGTTACACAGGAAGTGGCAGAGATACTCATAAATGAGGAGCTGCAAAAGCAGGATGCAAAGGAAAAGAACATCACCCTTTCAGAGGAAGAGGTCCGCTCTATCCTGGCTGAGCTTGAAACCCGTAACAAGCTGAAACCCGGCGGTATCAGGAAATTCATTGAATCCAAGGGGCTTTCCTTCGATACGATGCTTGTACAGATAAAATCCAGCATATTATGGAAAAAGATACTCGGTACTTATGTCCGCCCGGCCATAACCGTGACCCCTGCCGATATCAAAAAGGCCGAAGCCGGCAAAGCAAAGCCTGACAATAAAAATAAGGTAGATATATCCGAGATAATAATCCCGATTGAATATGGTAGCGAGAACGCCGCCAAAGAACTGGCAGATACCGTTGTTAAGGCCGCAAATGACAAGACCCAGAGCTTTGAGGATCTTGCCCTTAAATATTCCGCCGGCAAGACCGGTCCTCAAAAAGGCTATATAGGCTGGGTTGCCGAAGATGGCATAACCGGCCCGATGGCCGCAAAAGTTAAAGCTACCGCAAAGGGAAAACTGGCAGGCCCGATAAAGATAGAATCACTATATGTAATAATAAAAGTAAATGACCGCCAGCCAATAACCCCGGTTGACCCTACCCCTCCGGTGGAACTGGCCTTCATGGAAAAAATGGAGCAGGGGGCGAAGAAATACATAAAAGCGTTACGGGATAATGCGTATATCGAGAAGAAATATACGGATGCCGGGCTTTATGATTTTGTTTGGAAGTGACGGCTTTTCTGCGCTTCCCCCCGTCATTCTGATGCGCATCAGAATCCAAAGGATAAAATATATTGCGTAAGCAATTCATTTTTATTTCCAAACCCCGTGCTTGATAACCTCTATCAGCCTGTCGGCCCATTTTTCTTCTATTTCCGGTTCCAGTATATCATCGGTAGAGATTATCTTGCCGTTATGTAGTTTTTCTTCGGTCTTTTTGCGGCGTTTGTTGATGTTTTCCATTACGGCGGGGTCTATTACATCAGTAAGGCTCATGATAAGATCCATCTTTTTAAGGGCGAATGCGAGGCCATAGCTGGAGAGGATAAAGATCGTGTTGCCGCTTTTTCTGCGGATGGCCTGAATGCCTTTGCGGGCACCGTTATCTTCGGATATCACAACGGTAACTTTTGTTTCATCCTCGATGGAAAGTTTTTTCAGCAGATAGCTTTCGATGGCTCTTTCGCCTTTGTTGGTGCGGAATTTACGGAACTCTTCATCGTTGTTGAGAAGGGCGGTTACGCTGTTGTTGGAGTAGAATGCCTGTATGATGAATTTATAACTTTCCGGACTGCGCTCGAAGAATTTCCTGCCGGCGCGGGCATGCATCTTCAGTTCGGCCTCGTGCATTTTCAGGTAGATATATTCCTGCATGTAATTCTCGTTGCGCAGCTGAACCTCTATCTTTTCCTTCCTTCTGGCTATTTTCAGTTTTGTGAGTTTATATTTCTTTATTATCTGCGCCTTGAAGAAATCAAAATCCGTATCGATGACATCTTTATTATATTTATATAAAAGCTCCGGAAAGAATTTCTGGACGATCTCGTAAGAGTGGAAGATTATCTTCTGCCTGATGAACGGATCATTGCCAAACAGGCTGAATGCGCGGTAGGCAAAGTAAAATTTGAAAGAGTGGGATATATCACTTTCAGCGAATTTTATCCTGCCTTCATTCTCTTGATAGAATTTATGCAAACGGCCGGGCCTGTCTGTCCGCAGTTCTTTTTCAAGGATGTCCTTGAACAGCACTTGCTTTATTTCCGTGCCTATCTGAAGTGGTGCGATGAATTTGTATTTGTTGAAAACCCCGGTATTTACGGCTTCTTTGGCCAGCAATTTCAGGGCCCTCAGAACTTTATCGCCTGACGAACAGCTGTCGAAGATGATCTCAAAAGTGCCTCTGAAACGGAATGTGTTCATTATATATTTTTATCTCTCAAGCCATTCTCTTAAGTAAATTCTCTTTATCAATAACAAAATGCTTAACGACAGCAAGTGCATGTAAAGCAATGGCAGCTATGAGTATATTTCCAAATAGTTCATGCAGATCATAAGCAAGTCTAGCAAATGCTTTGTTTTTTCCTATAAGATCGAAGACCGGATAGCCGAAAACCATTATTCCATGCCCGCCTCCCATGCTCATTATATAACCGGAGATAGGCATGGCGAACATCAGGAAATAAAGTACAAAATGCCCCAGTTTTGCTAGTGTCATCTCTATCTTCCTGAATTTTACGGGGTAAGGCGGGGCTAAATGCCTTATCTTGAAGTTCAGGCGGAGTAGGACCAGGAACAATATCACTATCCCAAGAGATTTATGCCAGTAATAGAACAATGATCTTGTACCCTTTGGCCAGTCATTGACAGTTAAGCCGGAAATAAGCAGCGCTATTATTATCGCGGCCATAAGCCAGTGGATTATTCTGACGGAAATATGATATTTCATGGTATCTTGTTCAAGATTTATCTAAACCCCGAACTCCTCTGTAGTTGCCTCGCCGCCTTGTGTTTTAACTATTTTCTCAACTTTAAGTTTTGCGGCATTGAGCTTTTTTTCACATAATTTGATAAGTTCTGCGCCTTTTTCGTAATCCGTGATGGCCTTATCGAGGTCTGTGGAGCCGGATTCCAGCTTGCGGACAATGGTTTCAAGTTCGTTCAGGGCTGTTTCGAAGGAAATATCTTCTTTTACTTTTATATTCTCTTTCATAAAATTATAGATTGTTAATTATAATTAAATTAATATACAAAGCTAACGCTCGTGCAAACGAAATTAATCGAATTGGGGCCGTGATACGAAATTAAAATGATAAAGTTCTTTAGAAATAAAAATAATGACCTGAAATTTACTCCGGGTTTTGCTGAAGGTACCCTTGAAGACAGGCTGAGGAACTCAGCGGAGCGGTTCATCAGCAGCAATTCCATTGAGGTTGTTGAGGATAATGTAAAACAGAAATTACCGCCGATAAAATGGCTATATCCTGGATATGGCGAGTTCACCTATCACCTGATAGTCCCGCGGGAAGATGAAAGGCTTGCCACTGAGGTCATCAACGAGGCAAAATTCGTTAACGAGTTCCTGCTCAACAGAAGGGACATAATCGGCCGTTTCGGCTATTTCGTGGCGCGTATTGAAGGTAATTATGTTAAAATGGCGGATAACGGCAATCGCATCTTTGATGCCGTAAAAGAATCCGATGTTGCCGATTATGAGACGCTTGCCCTTATAAAGCAGGCAAAACGCCTGTTTCCCAAGTTCAGCCCGGAAACATTATCGGTGGAATTAAAGCATATCGAGATATTTGGTGAGGTATTCAATAAGCTGAAATCCCGGTTCTCCGCGGAAGGGGACTCTCTATTGCCTGAGAAGGCGGAGCTTATATCGCTGGATATCCCAACCTATACCTCAACCTCTATCCAGATAGAGAACAGCCTTGAATCATACAATATATTCAAACTCTCCCAAACCCTTGAAAGACTCTCGAAAGACACCAAAACCATGAGTTTCGAGCAGGCCAAGGCCGTTGTTTCCCTTTCACTGCGCAACTCTGAAAAGGTCAAAGATTCCCTGTATGGCAGCTCAAATTCAAGCCGTTACCACAGGCCGATAGAAAATCTTGAGAAAATAACCGATCATCTTTCCGAAATAGATAACCTTCTCTACCAGCTTTTGAGTAAATAAATTTCAGATAATCATAAAATAATTATCATTTAAAAGCCCCGGAATCTCTGTGGTTTTTGCATTTTATAAAGATATCATAAAAATAGTTTATTTTTGTTGTTGACAGGGGGGAACTGAAATACTATATAACACTTCCCCGCGAGTTATGATTTCATAATTTCAAAGGAAGAGTTTTTTAAAATCGTGAATCAGCAATGAAGTAAAATTTTTACCAAGAAATTTTATTTCAGGCATCAGTAAAATTCTAGAAAAGAAAAACAATAATGAATCTTCTTAAATGAAGATTCAGTTTTTCCTAATAACTAGTAACTGATAGTCGATGTATTATATGAAGACAAACTTGTTTTGTGATTCCTGGATTAGTATTGTTACTGATCCTAGTAATTAAGAAACTTAGTTCTGCATATGAGCATCGTGATCTTGAGAATTAATATATAAACTAATGTAGGCGTAATAAAAAATCTGCCCCTGCGATCTTTTAGGAGATCGCGTCCATGGGGGCAGGTCATGTATTAAACATGATAAGGGTGTTCGGTGGATGCCTTGGCGAATACAGGCGATGAAGGACGTGGCAGGCTGCGAAAAGCCTCGGGGAGCTGCCAATATGCTTTGATCCGAGGGTATCCGAATGGGTAAACCCACTTCAAATATCCACTTTACTTCCTCTTTGAATAGAGGAGGAAAAATAAGTGGATATTTATAAGAAGTATTGTTAGCTGAATACATAGGCTAATAAAAGCAAACCTAGGGAACTGAAATATCTTAGTACCTAGAGGAAAGGAAATCAATTGAGACTCCGCTAGTAGTGACGAGCGAACGCGGAATAGGCCATAGACTGAAATATTTAAAGTAGAATCTGTTGGAAACCAGAACCATAGTGGGTGATAGTCCCGTA
>CAYRJW010000014.1:0-4071 GCA_964424715.1 uncultured Rickettsiales bacterium
ATATCTCAAGATCGGAAGCCTCGACGGTTGCGCCGCCCCAGATGCGAATTCCGGCAGGGGCATCGCGATAGGCGCCGATATCATAGGCAACGCCCTCCTTATCAAGTACGGAAACTATCTCTTTGGCGATGTTCTGCTGTTCCTCAGCGCCGATGGTCTTATACCAAGGGGCGGTGATCTCAAAGCAGATGGAGGTGTTGGAGCGGGTCTTTTCATCGCGGGCGAGGAAGTTTATCCAGCCAGCTTTAGCTACCCAGTTCTCAAGCGTTTTAAGGTTGCTGTTGCTGCGTGCAACAAGGGCTTTAAGGCCACCCAGTGATTTCGCCCATTTTAGGCCATCTATCGCATCTTCAACGGCTATCATGGAAGGTGTGTTTATTGTTTCGCCCTGAAATATACCTTCAGCAAGTTTGCCATCTTTGGCGATGCGGAATATCTTCGGCATAGGCCATGATGGTTTGTAAGAAGCAAGTCTTTCAGCCGCGCGTGGGGAGAGTATCAGCATGCCGTGAGCAGCTTCGCCGCCCATTACTTTCTGCCATGAGTAGGTTGTTACATCCAGTTTTGACCAAGGCATCTCCATTGCGAATACCGCAGAGGTGGCATCATTTATCGTAAGGCCCTGACGGTTATCTTTTATCCAGTCCGCATTGGCAACTTTTACGCCGCTGGTGGTGCCGTTCCATGTGAAGACAACATCGCGGTCGGTATCAACCTGTGTAAGATCAGGCAGCTGGCCGTAATCGGCCTCGAAGGTGCGGACATCTTTTAATTTAAGCTGTTTCACAACATCGGTTATCCAGTCCTTGCCGAAAGATTCCCACGCGCATACATCAACGCCGCGCGCGCCCAGGAAATTCCACATCGCCATTTCAACCGCGCCGGTGTCGGAGGCAGGCATGATGCCGATATGATAATCCGCCGGAATTTGTAGAACCTCTCTGGTCAGGTCTATAACTTCCTTAAGCTTCGCCTTACCAATTTTAGAACGATGGCTACGACCAAGCGCCGCGCCTTTCAGCGCATCCCAATTCCAGCCCGGACGCTTCGCTGTCGGGCCTGATGAAAAACATGGATTATTCGGTTTCTGGGATGGTTTTTGCATATTGTCTATTTATTTTGTTATTTGTAAGCCTCTTATAATAATATGAGGTATTAATGCAATCTGTTTTATGAGGGGTATGGTCGATGGTCGGTTGTTGGTGGGTGAGAGGTATTTTTTACTGATTTTGCCCATATTTTTATTTTTTGGTATTAAGTTATTGATTAATATTGATTATGACCCAAAAAGCAGGGCAAAAACAGGTTGATTTTGGGTTAAAAATGAGGTTTTTTTGTGGTTTTTTGTTTTCATATTCCGGTCTCTGGCTTTCAAATCTTAGCTTCTTCTGTCCTTATTATAAGCCGGGAAAGGTGAGGGCGGAAGGGGGTGAATTTATGTAATTTCATTAACGATTTATTAACCTTTTTATGGTATTATATTAGACGGTTAGCAGGTTTTGATCTTAGGTTGGATATAATAATAAAGAAAAATTTATGGATAGAGAGGCTATAGAAAGTTATACAGAATTTGGTGATCTGGTTCAGCAGAATACTTTAAGTGATCTGGCAGACCTTTCGCCTTTTATTCCGAAGATGACGGTCAGGGAGCTTATTGAATATACTGGTAATAAAGGCGTTGGACTCGGAACTCTGATGAATGATAAAGGTGTGGTGGTTGGTGAAGTAACGGTTATTGATGGCAAGGGTTATTTTTCAAGTACGGATTTCAATAATAAAAATGGTAATACAAGAGAACTGGACCCGAATGAAATGGTATATTTCGCGCAGGTAGGATTTTTTGAATCGGAGACGCTGCAGAAATTCAATATCTCAAAAAATGATGAATATATTAAAAGCGATTCCATCTTTAAAGCCAATGGCGGAAAGATAACGAAGGAAATTTTACAAAATTATATCAGCGATATTATCTTGAAGCATAATCCTGAAAAAGCCGCGGGGGGGGGTGCTTACGTAATTAAAATGACTGATGCAAAGTTTGATTATATCAGGCTTCGTTCAGTTGATGGTTCGCAGGAATATCAGTTCGGTGAAGAATCCAGAAAACCAAAGAACCTGAAAGAGGTCATAGGTAATCAGGTAGAGAAGGAATTTGTTGGAGTGGCGGAAAATTTTACTCTTGCCGGGATTTTCAATGATATGTCAAAAGGCAAAGTTTCCACCGGCGAAAGTCCGGAAGGACTTCATATGCATGCCATCGATAAGGACAGAAAATCGGGTGGTCATGTGCAGGTGCAGGATATAGACCTTAACTCATCTACGATACAGGTAATGCCGGTTCAGAAATGGCTGATAGCAACAAAAGACCATGCCGGAAAACTTGGATTCAGGATAGCAAAGCATCCTGATACAGAAATAAAAATCCATGAAGCGAGAGACGCAGCTATAGCATTTAATTCTGCAGGATATGGGTTGGGTAAAAAATAATTATTCCTCGGTCTCTTTCTTCTTGCCCTTGCCTTTACCTTTTGCCGCTGTGCCTTTTTTCTTGCCGCGGAAACCGCCGCCGCCTTTGCGGGGTTTTTTAGGGGTGTCTACTATGCCGACGGCTTGGTCTAGGCCGATGGTGAATAGGAGGTCGGGGTCTTTCAGGGAGAAGAACTGTTTGTTGTGCAGCAGGTAAGGGCCGAACATTCCTACATTGGCTTTTATTTCTTCGCCGCTTACCGGGTGGGTTCCGACAAGCCTTGGCAGGGAGAGGAGCTGCTCGGCGGTTTCCATGGTGATTTCATCGACCTTGATGGTTTTAGGGATGGAGGCGCGTTTTGGTTTTAATTTGCCTTCCGGCTCGCCGATCTGCAGATAGAAGCCATATGGGCCTTTGCGGATGGTTATGTCTTTGTCGGAATTCTTATCTTTGCCGAGAATTCTGGTCTCGAATTTGGCGAATTCTTTTTTGGCGGCCTGGCGTTCGGCTTTTTCTTCCGGCGTTTCACCTTCGGCGATGGCTTTTTCTTCGGCCTTCTCGGCGATCATCTGATCGATATTTACGATGTTGTTGCAGGTAGGGTAGTTGGAGCAACCAAGGAAAGCACCGAATTTGCCGGTGTTAAGGCGCATTTTGCCGGTGCCGCATTTAGGGCAGGCGCGGGCTTTTTCGATATCGTCACCGTGGAAGAAGATATGTTCAAGGTCTTTGTCGATGCGCTCAAGAACTTCGGTTATCTTTATTTCGAGTGCTTCATCAACATTCTTTTTGAAATCGCCCCAGAAATTACTTAATGCCTTTTTCCAGTCCAGCTTGCCTTCGGAGACGAGATCAAGCTCCTCTTCGAGGTTGGCGGTGAAATCATATTCAACATAGCGGCTGAAGAAATCCTCAAGGAATGCGGTGACTAAACGGCCGCGCATCTCAGGGGTAAAGCGGCGTTTATCAAGCCTTACATAGCCGCGATCCTGCAATACCGAAATGATGGATGCATAGGTGGAAGGACGTCCGATGCCAAGTTCCTCAAGCTTTTTAACAAGGCTGGCCTCGTTATAGCGGGGAGGGGGCTGGGTGAAATGCTGTTCAGCAGCAGGGTTCTCGCCTTCAGGCAGTTTGGCAAAGTCAAGGACATCGCCCTTGTTAAGAGGCGGCAGTAATCCTTCTTTATCCTCATCCTCGCCATCATCAATATCTTCGTGGTAAAGTTTAAAGAAACCATCGAACGCGATAGTTTGCCCGCTGGCGCGGAAGGTGAATTTCTTGTCAGCGCTTTCAATATCGATGGAAACCTGATTAAGCTGTGCGCTTTCCATCTGGCTGGCGACAAGGCGTTTCCAGACGAGTTCGTATAGTCTGAACTGGTCGGTATCGAGGTATTTTTCGGCCATTTCCGGGGTGCGGAGAGAATCAGTAGGGCGGATGGCTTCGTGCGCTTCCTGCGCGTTCTTGGCCTTGGAGGTATAATGTCGCGGAGAATCCGGAACGTAGTTCTTGCCGTAGTCCTCGCCGATCACCTTGCGGACCTGCGTGACCGCTTCGGGCGCGATGGAGACGCCGTCGGTACGCATATAAGTAATGAGACC
>CAYRJW010000014.1:4081-32160 GCA_964424715.1 uncultured Rickettsiales bacterium
TTCGTGCGCTTCCTGCGCGTTCTTAACTTTTGATTTATAGATGCGCGGTTTTTCCGGCATGTATTTATCACCGAAATTATGTTTTATCGCCTCACGCGTGCGGGTTATGGCTTCCGGCGCGACATCTACACCATCTGTTCTCATATAGGTTATAAGACCGGTTGTTTCGCCGCCGATATCAACGCCTTCATACAGGCGCTGGGCTATCATCATGGTCTTTTTGGCCGAGAAACCAAGTTTGCGGGAGGCTTCCTGCTGTAATGTGGATGTGGTGAATGGCGGTTTAGGATGGCGGTTCACCATCTTTTTTTCAACTTCGGTTACGGTGAATTTCTGTGACCTGATATTATTCAAGATGTCATCAGCCTGCGCTTTGTTCTTGATCGATAGTTTTTCAAGCTTCTTGCTGAATGCGGTTTGCAGGTAGCTGTCAAAAGTTTCTTTTTTCTGGGTCAGGAAATTGGCGTGGATGGACCAGTATTCATCATTCTTGAATTTTTCGATCTCGTTCTCGCGTTCGCATATCAGGCGTAACGCAACAGACTGCACCCTGCCGGCAGAGCGGCTGCCGGGAAGTTTGCGCCATAATACAGGCGATAATGTGAAACCAACCAGATAATCCAGCGCGCGGCGGGCCTGCTGGGCGTTTATCAGGTCCATATCAAGTTCGCGTGGGTTAGCTAAAGCTTCTTCTACCGCGGATTTGGTGATGGAGCTGAATGATACGCGTTTTACCGGGAAATTCTTGCCGATTATCTTATTCTTTTTCAGAACTTCTAATACGTGCCATGAAATGGCTTCACCTTCGCGATCAGGATCGGTTGCGAGTATCAGGGAATCAGCCTTGGCTACGGCATCGGAGATGGCTTTTACGTTCTTTTTGGCATCAGTATCCACAACATATTTCATCTCGAAATTCTCTTCAGGCAGAACGGAGCCGTTCTTGGAAGGAAGATCGCGGATATGTCCGAAAGAGGCCAGCACCTTGTAATCCTTGCCAAGGTATTTTTCTATGGTCTTACATTTCGCGGGTGATTCTACTATTACAACGTGCTTCATTATATATCTTTTTATCTGTTAACCGTATCTGATATCCAGCCTAGAAACTCTTTGGAACCTGTCTCTATATCAAGCATAATGATGCACGGGTTCTCGTATGAGTGCATTTTTTTGATCATATGTTCCAGTTGCGCATATTTATCTTTGGTCGTTTTAAGGATGACAAAGAACTCATCACTGCTCTGCACCACGCCTTCCCACCAGTATATTGATGACATTTTCGGGCTTACATTAGCGCAGGCCGCAAACTTGTCCTGAACCGCATTTTCCCCTATCCGGAAAGCTTCCTGTTCGCTGGTGGCTGTAACATATACTATGCAATGTTCTGTCATATATATCCTGTTAGTTTAGTACTTCTTCAACCTTTTTAGCAACGGCGACCATCGCCGGGCGTAATATCCTGTCCTTTATCTTATAACCAGCAGCGATAAGGCTTATGATGCAGCCATCTTCGGTTTCGTTAGTGGGTACTTGCGCTATTGCCTGATGTAACTGGTAATCGAATTTATCACCCTGCTGCGGGGCAACCCTTTCAATACCATGTTTGGCGAAAACTCTTTTCAGTTCATCAATGGTAAGGTCTAAACCTTCGAGTATCTTTTTGTATAGTTCATCCTGCGCGTTAGGGATAGCTTCGCGGGCGCGGTATATATCTTCGGAAAGGGCTATCATATCATTGGCGAAGCCGGTTACGGCATATTCGCGGGTGTCTTTCAGGTCTTTCACCTGTCTGGCCCTCAGATTCTGCATCTCGGCAAGCAGGCGCAGGTTACGGTCCTCAAGGTCTTTTACCTTATCTTCCAGAGTTACTTCAGCCGCTACCGGTTCCGGGGTTTTTGCCTCTTCGGCAACCTGTGGGTTTTCAGTTTCCTGGGTTTCAGATTCGTTATTTTTAGTTTGTTTCTTGGTCATGGTAATTTAGCTATATTTATAGTAAAATTCTGTTACTACATAGTACAACCAAATTAATTTTCAAGGTAATTCAATGTCTTCAAGACCATCCGCTAGGAAAACCGACGAACTCCGCAAGATAATAATAGAGCCGGATGTGGCAGAATATGCAGAAGGCAGCTGCATGATCTCCTTCGGCAGGACCAAAGTTTTATGTACCGCCACGGTTGAAGAATTCGTTCCACCTTTCCTGAGGGGCAAAGGTGAGGGCTGGGTAACGGCTGAATATGGAATGTTACCCCGTTCCACCCATACCCGCAACCAGCGCGAATCCGTGAAAGGCAAGCAGGGCGGAAGAACGGTTGAGATACAGAGGCTTATCGGTAGAAGTTTAAGGGCCGTCTTAGATCTGGAAAAGCTAGGTGAGCGGCAAGTTATAATAGACTGCGATGTTATAAACGCCGATGGCGGAACCAGAACGGCTTCAATCACAGGTGGTTATGTGGCATTATATCTGGCGATGAAAAAACTTAAATCCTCCGGCCGTATCCATAAATTCCCGATCATAGATTCCGTGGCGGCAGTTTCCTGTGGCATATATAAAGGTGAGGCGATATTAGATCTTGAATATACCGAGGACAGCAAAGCCGAAGCCGATGCCAATTTCGTACTGACCGGTTCCGGCAAGATAATAGAGATACAATGCACCGCCGAACAATATGCTTTTGACGATGAGCAGTTCGGTAATATGTACGCGCTTGCGAAGAAGGGTGTTGGGGAGTTGATCGAGTTGCAGAAGAAGATTGTTGGTTAAAAATTGTGATTTGTTTCGCTCACCCTTCGGGCGCCCTGCGGCGTCCAATTTCTAGCTTTGGCTAGAAATTATCAAACCCATACTTCTCTTTCAGCATTTCCTTAACATCATCGGGAACCTCGTTGCCGTAGCCGGAGGCGATTATTTTGCCGTAATCGGCGAGGTCGTAGGAATCGCCCTGTTTATGGGCTAGGAACTGTTCTTTCTTCTCTTTATCGACCAGTATGAAATACCAGGCGGTCTCGCCGGTGGAATCTTTGCCCATTACCTGATAGCAGAGATCGCTGCGGGAGCGGATAAGGTGATCCATGAAATTATTTTTATCGCGGCCGATATGTGATTCGTCCTCATCTTCGGCAAGGTCGTTCTTGGGACCTATGGTCGGCTTTTCCTTGGCCTTATCAAGAGGTGATTTTTTCCCCGCGAATTTTTCCAGGAAGGATTTTTTATCTTCGGACATACATCATGCCATTAGCATTAACAATTCAACTATAACGATAAATTTCTAAAATCTAGCATTTTTTAGCTTATATACATAAGCTATCACCTCGGCAACAGCTTTATAGTGTTCAATTGGTATCTGTTCATCCAGTTCAGCGGTCTCGTATAGCGCTCTGGCAAGGTTTCTGTTGGTTACAACGGGAACCTGGTTCTCCTCGGCCACCCTTATTATGTTCAGTGCCACGATATCCTGCCCCAAAGCCACTACCTGCGGGGCTGACATGCCTTTTTGCTCATATTTGAGGGCGATGGCATAATGGGTTGGGTTCCTTATAACCACGTCGGCCTTGGGAACGGCGGCCATCATGCGTTTGCGGGCGCGTTCCTGCCTTATCTGCTTTAATTTGGCCTTTATTTCTGGGTTGCCCTCGGTCTGCTTATATTCCTCTTTAAGTTCCTGTTTTGTCATCTTCAGGCTTTTGAGGAATTCATATTTCTGGTAAAGGAAATCAGTCGCGGCTACAAGCAGCATTAAGATACAGCCCGCCAGTATTATCTTGAAAGATATGGTGGTGAAGGCGGTCATTATGCCATCTATACCGATCTCGGTGGTGGAAAGTATTATATGGACACTGTCTTTAAATATCAGGTATACCGCAAAACCCAGTATGAATATCTTTAACAGCCCTTTGAGGAATTCTATCACCGAGCGCATCGATAGCATTTTTTTCAGGCCCTTAAGCACTGATATCTTCTCAAGTTTTGGCATCAACGGTTCAACTGAAAATACTATGCCATTCTGCATCATGCTGGATACGATCACAGCAAAAAGGCAGGCAATTATGGGAACAGAAAAAATAAAAAGTGATTTTTTCAATATATCACCCATGAAATTATCGAAATTGCTGTAGTTAAGCGCAATATCTTCCGGTGCGGCAATGAAGCGTTCCATGAAGTTTATGGCATTTTTACTATATGCCGGGATCAGCCAGACCACGATGATCGCAAAAGTAACGAACAGCATAAAGCTGGTCACTTCCCTTGAGAAAGCAACCTGTCCCTTTTTTGCGGCCTCTTCTATTCGCCGTGAGGTGGGTTCCTCGGTCTTTTCTAAATCGTCATCGCCTTCGGCCATAAATCCTTGCCTAGTTCGTAATATATTTTACAATATATTATATAGCTTAAAACTTAAATATTAATAATGAGATCATTACTGAAAATAACCGGGTGGCTGGTATTTTATATCGGGTTACTGGCAGTTGTGCTGGTTACGCTGGTGCTGTACTGGTCTTATGGCGAGAAAAAGAAGATACCAGTTAAGGTGGTGGACAGGATAGAGCGTGTGTTTGAAGATATATCACCCGGTTCAAAGATGTTCATCGGCGATGCCGAGGTAGAGTTCCTGAGTTTCTCGCAGGGGTTCGGAATTAACCTTGCACAGTCTTATATAGAGTTCGGTGCGGAGGTTGTGGCTTCTATCCCGCAGATAAAAATGAAACTCAATCTTTCCGATCTTATGTGGGGCGGCCTACGGTTTCGTGAGATAGACCTGAAAAATCCAGAATTCATAATCTCTGCCGATATAGCGGTAGAGGATGTAGGTTCCCCTGCATCAAAGGATTTCTTTGCCCTGTATAAAGCCACCATCTACGGCATGTTCGACAGGATAAACAAGGACAGCAACGCCATCCCTGTTGAAAAGATAGATTTGAAAGATGCCGTGTTCTCCTTCAAGAATGCCGGGAAATATGAGACATGGAAAATAGATGATGCGAATCTGCGCTTCTTCTCATTGCAGAATACCACCTATTTAAGCACTTTTGTAAAGACCACGCTTTTCGGCCGTGAATCAGAGATAACCACCAATGCGAGATTGCTGGAAAATGACAGGATGATGCTGAAGATAGAATATAAGAATCTTTCTTCCAGGGCGGTGGTGAAATTTGTTAAGGGGCTGGACTGGTTCAATGCCCTGCAGCCGGTGCTGAACGGTACATCATCGGTGGTGATGGACAAGGAGGGGGTCTCATCGACCGTTTCGCTGGATACTGATATAAATTATGAGCGCCCGGAACTTGTCGATACAAAAATAGGATTTAAAGGCGTGCTTGACCTTGTTCAGGAAGATGACGAAAAGATAAAACCTAAAATTCACGGTACAGTTTCCCTGAAAGATATAAATATGACCAAGCTGCCAATATTATGGCCGGAAAAATACGGCGCGGTGATACGCAGTGAGGTGCTTAAGAACTATACCAAAGGCACCTTCAATAATGTGGAGATAAACTTCGATTATATTTTTGGTGATACCGAATTCAGTTCGATAAACTCCGAGAAATTCTCCATCAGCGGCGATATAGTTAATACCGATGTGATATATAACCCTGATTTTCCGCCGGTGAAGAATGTTGACGGCAAGTTCTTCTATGATGGCAATAATGTTTCCGTGGAGCTTGAAAGGGGCAGTGTCGGCAAGATGGAGTTCGGCAGCACCAAAGCCTCGGTGAACGGCATCAACGACCCGAAAACAATACTTGAGATAGATGGCATAGCCAAAGGCGATATCACCAGCCTGCGCCCGCTGCTTAAAAGCATCCTGAAAGGCCGGGATTCAAAGTTCTTCTATAACACGCATGAGATGAGTTCGGATTCCGAGATAAAATTCTATTACAAGGATAACATCAATAGCGGCTTCGACCCGGAAGTTGTGAAACTGGATATTGATGCAAAGTTGAAGAATGTTGAGGTAAAGAATGTTGTGGAAGGCGTGAACATGACTTCGCCCAAACTTGAGATGAAGATAGATGAAAAGGGCTTAAGCATAAACGGTGAGGTGGACCTTAACAGATCGCCTTCACAGATAAAAGTGTTCATAGGGTTCATAAAAGAGAATGATATTTATCTTAATGTGCTGAGCGAGGCCGAGACCACGGTGCTCGATAAGTTATTCCCCGGTGTCGCAAGGTTCGCCGATGGGATACTGGAACTGGAATTTGAATATAAGAGCGATGCCGAAAGGAATTATTTCGCCGGTAAGATAGATTCAATGGATGCCGCCGTGAACTTCCCTTATTTCGCTTGGCAGAAGGCGAAAGGTTCTTTCGCGACCATTACGGTCGGTGGGAAATATATACCTGAAAAGGCAATCGAGATAAGTGAATTGCAGGTTGTCTCAAGCGAGGCACTTTCCAGCGGTACGGCCATTGTTTCACTGAGCGATGAGGTCGCCGATGAGGTCTACTTAAGCAAATTGCAGATAGGCGGTAATGATGCCGAGATATATTTTAACCGCAGTAAAATAAAACTTCCATCAGGTAAGAAAGAGGATTCTTATATCATAAAACTGAACGGCAGGGCCTTTAACGCATCCAAGCTGATAGATTCATTCCAGAAGCTCGCCAGCGAGAATAATTCGATGCTGTTTGATATGAATGTCGATGATCTGATAATGGCGAACGGCATGAAACTGAAAGGTGCGAAGGCAGATCTAAGATGTGGTAATTCTGAATGTTACCAGGGTAATTTCAATGCAACGATAGAAGGTGGTGGTAATATTACGGCCTACCTGAAACCTGAAAAAAGTGGGGATCTGAAAGGTATAAAGAATTTCAGCATAATTTCCGATGATGCCGGAAAGATGGCAAAAAGTTTCGGTTTTTCCAACAATATAGAAAATGGTGCTCTCTCTATAACCGGCACTGTTGGAGCCACTGCCGAGGGTGAGGCGGATGGTGTTATTATTATCGAGGATTTCAAGATAACACAGGCACCTATATTATCGCGCCTGTTCTCGCTGGCATCATTTACCGGGATACTTGATATTCTCACCGGTTCCGGTGTGCCGATGAAAAAGCTGAAAGGTTCCTTCAAGATAAAGGATGATTATCTTTCCGTTGCGCAGCTTACCTCTTATGGTGATTCGCTGGGGTTCACACTGCAGGGCAATATCAGTCTGAAGGATTCCGACGTTGATCTTTCCGGTGCGGTAACGCCTTCATATTCGGTGAACAGCCTGTTTGGCAAGATACCGCTGCTGGGCCGGATGCTGGAAGGAAAAAAAGGCGAGGGACTCATCGCCACTAATTACAGGATAAAAGGAAAATATCCTGATGTTGATATAATGGTGAATCCGCTTTCTGCATTAACACCGGGCTTCTTGCGTAATATCTGGGGCAATGCCGAAACGAATATTGATAAAAAGAAAGAAAAGAATAATAAGAAACAGAATAATTCAAACATAAAACAGAAAGGCTTCCCGGTTAATGTCAAACCTTAACGAACAGATACAGAAACTGCCATCTATCAGCGATACTCTGAAGGAGCACGGTTTCTTCACCAAGAAGAATCTCGGCCAGAATTTCATTTTTGATCTGAATGTAACTTCAAAGATAGTCCGCCACAGCGGTGATCTGAAAGGCCGTGTGGTGATAGAGATAGGGCCGGGTGTCGGTTCGCTTTCGCGCCCGATATTAATGAATAACCCGGAAAAACTTATCGTTATTGAAAAGGATGATCGCACTTTGCCTATTCTCGGTAAGCTCAAGGAAATAGCCGGTGATAAGCTTGAGATAATCTCTGACGATGCGCTGAATATAGATTACCGTAAAATAAAAGAACAATACGGCAAGCCATTAAAGATCATCGCCAACCTGCCTTATAACGTAGGCACAGAGCTGCTGCTGCGCTGGCTGGATGATATTGATATTTTTGAATCGCTGACATTGATGTTCCAGCTTGAAGTTGCCGAGCGCATCTGCGCTAAACCTTCTGATGAACATTATGGCCGCCTCTCCATAATAGCTGATCTGCTGTGTGACTGTAAGATACAGTTCGATGTTGCGCCAACCGTTTTCTTCCCGCAGCCAAAAGTTTATTCGGCGATAGTAAGTATTATCCCGCGTGCTGAGCCAAAATATAAAGTGGATATGCAAAAGCTGAAGAACCTTACCCGCCATGCTTTCTCGCAGCGCCGCAAATCCATCCGCAATTCGCTGAAGCCGGCCTTCCCGAACGATGATGTTGAAGAAATACTTAAGAAGTTGAATATAGATTCTGATCTGCGTTCGGAGAATCTAACGGTGGAACAATTCTGCCAGCTGGCGAATCTAACCTAAATTCTTTTCGAGTACACTGCCAGCCAGATAAAGCGAACCGCATATCACTACGCGGTTATTCGCCGCCACCTGCCCATTACAGGCGGTGCTGTAAGCTTCGGAAAAGAATTCGAACGCGCGGCATTTAACTCCAAGTTCCTGACATACTTTTTTTATTTCTAAAGTATCGCGATGATCTGTATCAGGGATCGGAACCGCATATATCTCGTTAAATGCAGGCGCAAGGTTTTTGATGAAGCTGGCAAAATCTTTGGTTTTTAACATGCCTATCATGGCGATATTGTGTTTTCTCTTTTTAAAATTCTCGGCGAGAACGAAATCTTTTATTATCTCGCCTGCCTCAGCATTATGCCCGCCATCTAGGTAGATATTATCAGCTATCTTCTGCAAGCGTGCGCGCCATGTGGCAGCTTTTATACCGGTTTTGATGAATTTTTTGTCGATGCCTATTTTTGTTGCTGCACGAATCGCGGTCGCGGCGTTCATATATTGGTGAGTGCCGCGTAAGCTTGGTCTTGGAAAGCCTGCACCAAGTACATCATCGCGGTAGATGAAGTTATGATCGTTATTTATCTGGTAGGAAAAATCATGATCAAGAATGCTCAACTCTGCATTTTTACTTTTGGCGAATTCTTTTATCACATTAAGTGCTTCCTCGCTTTGCCGTGAGACTATGCAGAAGCTGTTCTCTTTTATTATGGAAGCCTTTTCCAGCGCTATTTCCGCAATGGTCTCGCCGAGATATTCCATATGGTCATATGATATCGGTGTGATGATGGTCATCAGCGGTTTAGCAATAACATTTGTAGCATCCAGCCTGCCGCCGAGGCCGGTTTCGAGTAATACGAAATCCGCTTTTACTTTTGAGAATGCAAGCAGCGCCGCTACTGTCGTGCCTTCAAAGAAGGTTAAGGGGATATGATCGCATTTGGATTTTGTTTCTTCTATCACTTCATTTAAAAATTCATCTGATATTTCTTTACCTGCGAGAACTATGCGCTCGTTGAATTCCACAAGGTGAGGGGATGTATATACATGGCACTTTTTGCCAGAAGCTTCCAGCATGGCGCGCAGGAATGCGATGGTGGAACCTTTGCCGTTAGTACCGGCCACATGGATGACCGGAGGCAGATTGTGGTGCGGGTTGCCGAGTTTGGCAAGCGCTTCCACAACCCTTTCTAAACCTAGGTTTATCGGGTTCGAGTTATCTGTGGTGGGCCAGTGCGGGGATTTTATCATATTGATATTTATTTGGTTTCAGGTTATATAGTCTTCAAATTTTAAAATAGCTATAAAACAATAATATTGTGTCGGAAGTAATTACATTCGGTTGCCGCCTTAATGCCTATGAATCTGAGGTGATCAAGAATAATCTTGAATCCGCAGGAGTGGCGGATGCTGTGGTGTTCAACACTTGTGCCGTTACCAAGGAGGCCGAACGGCAAGCGAAGCAATCCATCCGTAAATATATACGGGAAAATCCCGGCCGGAAGGTGATAGTTACCGGCTGCGCGGCGCAGATAGACCCTGTCAGCTATTCCGGGATAGATGGCGTGTTCAAGGTGATAGGCAATGAAGAGAAGATGAAGGCCGAGACCTTTAAAAGCATGAGCTTGCCTGAAACTGAAAAGGTGCTGGTGAATGATATAATGTCCATCACCGAAACGGCCTCGCATCTTATTACTTCGATGGAAGACAAGGCGCGCGCTTTTATGCAGGTGCAAAATGGCTGTAACCATCGCTGCACATTCTGTATCATACCATATGGCCGCGGCAATTCGCGTTCGGTTCCGGTGGGTGAGGTGGTGAAACAGGCGGAAATACTGGTCTCTCATGGATATCAGGAAATTGTGTTGAGTGGAGTTGATATAACCGATTACGGTTCTGACCTGCCGGGTAACCCGAAGCTTGGTCAGATGATGCGCCGTCTGCTGAAACTTGTGCCGGGAATAAAACGCCTGCGTCTATCCTCGGTTGATGTGGCGGAGATAGATGAGGACATATTCTGGCTGGTAGAAAACGAGCCGAGATTCATGCCGCATTTTCACCTGAGCCTGCAATCGGGGGATGATATGATCCTGAAAAGAATGAAGCGCCGCCATAGCCGGAACGATATTCTGGCATTTGCTGAAAAGGTGCGGAAAATAAGGCCGGACATAGTGTTTGGTGCCGATATCATCGCGGGCTTCCCGACAGAGGATGATGAGATGTTCGAGAACACGCTGAATATAATCGCGGAAGCAGGAATAATCCACGGCCATATCTTCCCATACTCAGAAAGGGAAGGGACGCCGGCTGCTAAGATACCGAATGATAAACAAGTGCCGAAAAAAATACGCAAAGAACGCGCCGCGAGGCTGCGTGAGGCCTGCAAGCATGAACTGGAAAAATTCGTACAAAGCAGGGTTGGCGGTTTCGAGGATATAATCGTTGAAAGCGGCGACATCGGCCGCACCGAACATTTCATTCAGGTTAAGCTTGTTGAGAAATATGAGACGGGAAGTCTTGTCAGGATAAAAGCCGGTGCTGCTGAGGGTGGAATCTTATTAGAATCTGGAATCTAGAATCTGGGTATTTTTAACTAGATTCTAGATTCCAATAATCATCTTAAGAATATTTTTCCTTTTTGAATTCCTCTATCTCTTCAATGCTACCCTCGACCTCGATGCCGTATTCCTTCATCTTGCGATATAGGGTGGAGCGGCCGATATCCAGCACTTTGGAAACCTTGGAAATATTATGGTTATAGAATTCCAGCGCCTTGAGGATTATATCTTTTTCATGCTCGGCGATGGTCTTGAATTTTGACTCGCTGTGGTTAGCATAGCCTACATTATCAGGCGGATTCATGCCTGAAAGTTTCAGTGTGTCCTGAGTATTGGTGCTGATGCTTGTCAGGATATTTTCAAAATCATGCATGTTCAGGGTCTCGCCGTTGGACATTACAATGGCGCGGTAAACCGAGTTCTCAAGCTGGCGGACATTTCCCGGCCACCAATATTCCTTCAGTATATCGCTCAGGGTATTTTCAACGCGGAGTATTTTTTTACGTTCCTTGGTGCATATCTTTTCCACAAAATGTTCCACCAGTGCGGAAATATCTTCTTTCCGCTGGCGCAGCGGTGGTATCTCGATATGGAAAACATTCAGGCGATACCATAGATCTTCTCGAAATTTGCCGTCCTGTATGGCTTTTTCAAGGTTCTTGTTGGTAGCGGAGATTATGCGCACATTAACATCAACATGCCTGGAGGCTCCAACCGGTTCAACCTCATAATTCTGTAATACGCGGAGTAACTTTACCTGGGTTTCAAGTGGTAGTTCGCCTATCTCATCAAGGAAGATGGTGCCGCCATCAGCCTCGCGGAATTTGCCGATAGATTTTTCTACGGCACCGGTGAACGCGCCTTTCTCGTGGCCGAACAAGACACTTTCAACCAGATTTTGCGGAATGGCGCCACAATTTACCGCTACAAAAGGCTTTTCCGCCCTTGTGCTGTGGCTGTGGATGGCGCGAGCGAATAATTCCTTGCCGACACCGCTTTCACCGCGGATAAGGATAGGGATATTGGATAATGCCCCTTTCTTGGCGGTATTGATGGTTTTGGATATTGCACTGCTGCTGCCGACTATATCTTTGAACTCATATTTATTATGTGAGAAACCTTCCAGCTTTTTCACCTGCCTGTTCAGGCCGGTGAGGAGCCTTATATTCTCGATCGAAACTTTCAGCCTTTCGGGGCCATCCTGCTTCTCTATAAAATCTATGGCGCCTTTTTTTACGGCGTTAACGGCTTTTTTGACATCGCCATAGGCGGTGTTGATTATGACCGGAAGTTCCGGCCGGTGCGGCATCACTTTTTCAAGGACGGCGATACCATCCATATCGGGCATGGAAAGATCGAGGATCACCATATCCACTTTTTCACCTTTTTCGGAAAGAAGAAGCTCAACGGCTTCCTTGCCGCTGGTTACGGAGATGACTGTGTATTTCAGGAACTTCTCTATTGCCAGCTGAATGGTCTTGCACTGAAACGGATCATCATCTACTACTAATATTGTATAATTCATGGTTCCCTCTAACTTAAAATAATTAATATAAATACAACCTAGGGTTTATATCTACATCAATTCCCCCGTTTGTCCATAATAAACTAAAAAGGTTAATAAAGAATTAACAAAGATGTTGTTTTTTGGCACTTTCTGTTCGGATTTATTTAAAAATTGAATTAAATTAATTAAACTTAAGGTAGTTATACAATATCCATCCTGAAAATAAATAAATTGTTTTAAAATTGAAAATTTATATTGAAGGATGTATGATAAATACAAGTTCTATTAAAAATCCAAAAAATGGTAGTCTTATGAAAATCACGATCTCTGGAAAACAGATCAAAGTCGGCTCATCTTTGCAAGAATATGTAAGAGAGAACATTGAAACATCAATCAGGAAATATTTTGACCAGGCGATCTCTGCTCAGGTAACTTTCTCCAAGGAATCCCACAATTTTACATGCGATATAGTTGTTAATGAAGGTGTGAGTAACCAGCTTTATTACAAGTCTCAGGCGAAAGAAGAGAATATTTATTCTTCTTTTGACCGCGCCCTTGAAAGAATGGAAAAACAGCTACGCAGATATAAACGCCGCCTGAAAAATCACCATAAGCAAGGTGTCGGTGAAGCAACCGCATGGGCTGCAACAAAATACGTGATAGCAGATGATGGCCAGGATTTCGATGAGGCCGCGGATGCTGAGAATCCGCTTATAATCGCCGAAAAACAGACCGCGATAGAAACGCTTACGGTTGCTGATGCGGTGATGAGGATGAATCTTTCCAACCTTCCGGCGCTTGTTTTCATCAACAAGAAGACCTCTAATTTCAATGTTGTCTATAAACGTCAGGATGGCAATATCTCATGGATAGATGCCAAGACCGAAGCCGATGCCAAGAACCCGAAACTTGCGGCGGTGAACTAAATCAAGCTGCCAGGCTGGCCTCAATAAGTTTATTCAGTTTCTGTGTGAACGCCTTGATGTCAGCCACCGGCTCGCCTTCCACTATGTTGGCCTGATCGAACAGCAGGTGGATGGTGTCTTTAACTTTCTGTTTTACTACCTCATTATTTTCAAAATCATCTGAAGCTATATCTCCGGATAGTTTTTTTATTATCGGGTGCGTAGCATTTATCTCAAATATTTTGGCGGTTGCCCCGGCGATCTGTTTGTTATCTACCATGAAGCGCTCCAGCCTTATATCCATGCCGTGTTCCGGAACAGTGATGCAGACCGGGCTTTCCGAAAGGCGCTGGGTAACGCGGGCATCACTTATTTTTGCGCCGAGTGTTTCTTTGATGAGGTCAATTAATTTTTCGGATCGTTTTCCGTTTTCCGTTTTTTGTTTTTCGCTTTTTTCTTCTAAGCCCTCAGCTTTACGCTCTGAGCCATCATCAAGATCAGCCCCCGCTTTGGTAACTGACTTAAACGGAACTCCCTGATATTCAAACACCACATTCACCCAGAAATCATCGACGGAATCGGTGAGCAATATCACATCATAACCTCGCGCCACAAAACCTTCTATCTGCGGGCTTGCCAGCGCATTGGTGCGGTCTTCGGCGGTGATGTAGTAAATGGATCTCTGGCCTTCTTTCATTCGCTCTTTTATCTCTTTGAGGGAATAAAGTTTCTCATCGGAATTTATCTGTAACAGGCAGGCTTCCAGTATCTCATCGCGCGGCTCCATGCCATCGCATAAACCTTCTTTCAGCACTGGGCCGAAATTATTCCAGAAATTTAAATAATTCTCGCGGTCCTTCTCGGATTCTTTCGCAAGCTCTTTCAGAGTGCGTTTGGTTATCGCATTCTTTATCTTTGATATCTGTGCATTGTTCTGCACCGTTTCGCGGCTTATGTTCAGCGGCAGATCGTTGCTATCCACAACCCCTTGCAGGAAGCGCAGATATGCCGGGATGATGTTTATCTTCTCGGAAATAAGTACGCGCTTTATGTAAAGGCGCACGCGGGTGCTTCTGTCTGGGTGGTAGAGATCGAATGGTTTTCTGTTAGGCACGAATAAAAGATTTGTATATTCCAGCGTGCCTTCAGCCTTGTTATGCAGGGTAAGCCACGGCTTATCATCACCGAGATGGGCAACGGATTTATAAAATTCGTTATAGTCTTCCGCGGTTATCTCTTTTTTATCTTTCAGCCAGATGGCCTTGCCTTCGTTCACTGTGGTTTCGGCTCCATCCTCATCCTTAAAGATTATTTTGAATGCTACATGGCTGGAATAGCTTTCGATGATGTTCAAAACCCGGAATTTATCGAGGTAAACATCTTCACCCTCTTTTATATGCAGGGTAACAGAGGTTCCGCGCGGCTGTGTATCGGCCATTTTTTCGATGGTGAATTCGCCGTTGCCGGTGGAATTCCAGAGATATGTTTCGCTATCCCCGGCGGCGGTGGAGACCACATTAACATTATCGGCCACCATGAAGCTGGAATAGAAACCAACCCCGAACTGGCCGATAAGCTGGCTGTCCTTTTTGGAATCGCCGGTCAGGCTTTCCATGAATCGCTGCGTGCCGCTTCTGGCTATGGTGCCGAGATTCTCAACAAGGCTTTGCTGGTCCATGCCTATCCCGTTATCGGAAATTTTAAGCAGGCGGTTCTTTTTATCGATCTCTACAGTTATTTTAAGTTCATCGGCGGTGAGTAATTCCGGCCTTGTAACGGCCTCGTAGCGCAGTTTATCGCAGGCATCGGAGGCGTTGGAGATAAGCTCGCGGATGAAGATATCCTTGTTCTCATAAAGCGAGTGGACCATCAGGTTGAATATTTTGTCGGTCTCGGCGTTGAATTTAAATGTGTTCTTTGTCATACAAATCTTCCCTCAATTGTTTTAAGATCAGGAGCTATATAATTCAGCTCTTTCAAATTTCAATATTTGTCACTATACAAATATATATATCAAACGGAGCAATAAAATGGATATTAATTTTTCTGGCCTGAAGAATACTGCAAAAATAGCCGTGTTTCTGGTTTCTGATAAGAAAAAATTCTCAGCGACATTAAAAAAACTGGATAAGGACGCAGGCGGCCTGATAAGCAAGGCGATGGCAGAGAATAAATTCGAGGGCAAGCGCAATAGCTTCGTTTCGGTGATCTACCCTTCTGCAGAATATTCAAAGATAGTCCTTGCCGGTACCGGTGAGGAAACGCCGAAGATCGCTGAAAAAGCCCTGCGTGAACTGGGTGGCGAGATACAATCCATGCTGAATACCCATAAGGCAAAAGAAGCTTCCATCGTGGTTGAGGAAAATGTTTATGGCTTCTCTGAAGGAGCAGCAGCAGCGCAGATAGCATATGGCGCAAAATTAAAGTCGTACTCATTCCTGAAATATTTCACTAAAAAGAAAGATGAGGAAAAACCTCAGCTTAAGAAACTTACCATAAATACTGCCGCTGAAAAAGAAGCTGCGGCGAAATATAAAACTCTGGCGGAAATTGCCGAAGGTGTTTTCCTTGCGCGCGATGTAGTGACCGAGCCGCCTAATGTTATTTACCCGGCATCATATGCGGAAAGGATAAGGGATGAACTGAAAGCTCTTGGCGTTAAAGTCACGATATTTGATGAAAAGGATATGTATAAAATGGGCATGCACGCGCTGCTTGGCGTAGGTCTTGGCTCCGGCAAGGAATCGCGCATGGTGGTGATGGAATATTACGGTGCTACCGACAAGAAAGCGAAACCGGTTGCCCTGGTAGGCAAGGGCGTAACTTTCGATTCCGGCGGTGTGAGCATAAAACCTGCTGATGGTATGCAGGACATGAAATATGACATGGGCGGTTCTGCCGCTGTTGTTGGCGCAATGCGCGCCCTTGCGGGCCGGAAGGCGAAAGTTAACATCGTTGGCGCGGTAGGCCTGGTTGAAAATATGCTTGGCGAGAACGCGCAGCGTCCTTCCGATATCGTTACATCCATGAGCGGGCAGACGATAGAGGTGCTGAACACCGATGCTGAAGGCCGTCTGGTTCTGGCGGATGTGCTTTGGTACACGCAAAAAACCTTTAACCCGAAAATAATGGTGGATCTTGCAACGCTTACAGGCGCTTGTGTTATCGCCCTCGGCCAGCATAAAGCGGGCCTACTTAGCAATGATGACACGCTTGCAAAACAGATATTCGAGGCCGGCGAAGAAGTTGGCGACAGGGTATGGAGGCTGCCACTTGGCGAGGAATACAATAAACAGATGGATTCCAAGGTCGCCGACATGCAGAATATCAGCAACATGAAAGGCGGCGGTACGATAAGCGCGGCAACCTTCCTGCAAAGATTCGTGAATGATAAGAAATGGGCTCATCTTGATATAGCCGGAATGGCGTGGGCCTCACAGGCCAAATTCGCGACCTGTCCGGAAGGCGCTACCGGATTTGGGGTTCAGTTGCTGGAGAGGTTAATTGCAAATCATTATGAAGGTTAGTAACTCGTCATTGCGAGGAGCCAACGGCGACGTGGCAATCCAGTAAAACAGGTTATTGCGCAAGCAATTCAATAAGTTTATTCTAATGGTTAAGGCTGGATTGCCGCGGTCGCTATGCTCCCTCGCAATGACGGTGTTTATAAGAGTTTGGCCTTTATTCTATAGATACCATAAACACTTATCGCTATCCAGAATATCTCTATTACCACTGAAGGCAGGTTATAGAATCTGTACAGGGAAACAAGGTGCAGCGTGGCTCCTATAAGGTTTAGCAGAGGATAGGATATATCTGTACTTGTAATTTTACCGGTTTGGATTAGAAAATAGGCAAGGACTATGAGTCCAACCCCGATGATACCAAGGGTATTATAGATAAGATCAAGAGTTTGTGGTTCCATGATGTATTCTGCGTTAATTGTTAGTTTTGGTGGTGCGCTTGGGGCGCTGCTGCGGTTCATAATATCGAAGATTTTCATTTCATCCAGTGCTGTTTTGACCTATGTGGTGGTGGTTAACGTAATAGGCTGCCTGTTCGCCGGTGTTTTTGCCGGTTATATGGATAAACATATTCATTCCGAGGCTACCCGCCTGTTCCTGATAACCGGGATACTTGGCGGTTTCACTACATTTTCGGCGTTCTCGCTGGATGTGCTGAACCTGATAAATAAGGGCAGGGGCGGGGAAGCGATAATATATATATCAATTTCAGTAATTGGCTCTATTTTGGCGGCTGTTATAGGTTATTACATAAGCAGCAAAATTTAAATGACGGAAAATAATACAGAAATAAAGAACACCCAGATAAAACTGAAAGTGGAATACGGCCATGGCGGGCAGACGCTTGAGAAATATCTCAAGAAGAACAAGCTAGGTATGCCGTTCGGGCTGATGCAGAAATTGCTGCGCAAGGAAGCTATTCGCGTAAATGGTAAGCGTGCCAAGGCGACGCTGGTGCTGAAGGAATTTGATGAGATAGTTATCCCGGCGGAAAATCGTGGTGAGGTAAAGATACCTGATTATGTGCCGACCCGCGAGGATGCAGAAAAACTTATTTTCCCGAATGTGCTTTATGAGGATGCCAATTGTATAGCACTGAATAAACCGCAGGGGCTTGCGACGCAGGGCGGGAATAAAATTATAATCTCGGTTGATGCGCTGCTGCCGTTCCTGGCGAAAGATCGCGGCAAATATATGCTTGTGCATCGCTTAGACAGATATACTTCCGGCGTACTGCTTATCGCAAAAACACTTGATGCGGCGCGGATATTAGGGGAATCATTCAAGCACAGGTTCATCGAGAAAAAATATCTGGCACTGGTGGCCGGGAAATTGCTGAATGAGGGCGCGATAAATTACCCGCTCGGCAAACGCACCGGGGCAGGGGATAATGAAAAGATAGTGGTGGATGAGGAGAACGGCAAAAAAGCCTTCACCGAATATACCGTTCTTGAGAATTATGCGCATACCGCAACATTGGTGGAAGTAACGCCGCGCACCGGCCGCAAGCACCAGATACGCGTTCACCTTGCTGCAATAGGCCATCCAATAATCGGCGATGGCAAATATGGTGGTTCAAAAGCGTTTGTGAAGGGCTTGCCGAAGGTGATGCACCTGCACGCATGGAAAGTTACTCATATACACGGTTATTTCAAAGGCACGATAGTGGCGAAGCCGCCTAAGCATTTCCAGATAGGGGATCGTTGATTAGTTCTTGGTCTAGGAACCAAGCAAAGCGCTTAGTGTAACGAAGGCTGTGAAATGTGCCCAGTAGATGAACAGTGAATTCCTTGAGAAGAACATTATTGTTTCACGCAAAAATTTATTTTTTATATTTATTATCTTCACTTCAAAACTCACAAAGTAATATACCAGAAAAACTGATACCACCGAGAAAATATCTATATAATTTATTGCCTTGTCCCAGACAAGGTTCTGGAAGATGAAATCCATCAGTACGGTGGCAAGAATTATAACGGGCAGGTATCTTTGCGGCTGGCCTTCATTCTCAAGGCGTTTTAAATAACCGCAGATGGCGAACAGAACCCCTATCGCGCCGTAAGAAAATATAAGTAATACGCCAAAATGCCATATCACCACGCCGAATATGACCACAAGCAGGTTGATGCCGGAAAGCATGTTCTTCCTGATGAGTATATCCATTATTATCCTGACCAGAAAGGCGCTGATAAGTATATCGAACGGCTGCCATATGCCGGTGAGGGTGCCGCGATATATGGTTATTGCCACGCCAATGAAAAGCAGGTTCCATGAGGTGGCGAAATATCTTGAATAGCCGATAAGAAAGAAGAATATCGGAAAAGCCAGCCGCCCAAGGCCCCGCAGGAACCATGTCTCCGGAAAAAAGAAATTGCCGAGATGGTCTATTATCATAAAGAATATGGCCATGAATTTAGCCATATCATAGCTATTGGCCTGCTGGCCGTATTTGTATAAGCTATTGATACCTATGAATTTTGCTATGTTATCCATGAGACTATACCTGTTTATATGTGCCATAATACCAACACACTATAACTTATTGATATGTTTAGCTTATTAAAACAGCAAAAAACCTCAAGTTTTATGTAAGTTTGTAATAATGTTGTAACATGGCTTTGTTACTATAGCCTTAAGAGATTTAATCAGTTTATGTTCAGGCCTTTGATTTTGAATATAGGTTGATTAATAATTATAAACAAACGGAGATAAAATATGTTAAAACTAAGAACAAACTTTTTAATGCTTGCTCTTGCGGCTCTTACTATAATCGTTCCTCAATCATCTTTCGCGCTTAGCTCAGTTGGCGATACTGTATGTGCAATATACACATGTATAGTTTCCAGCAACATGTTAACATTGATCGCGACAGTTGGTATATTCTTCCTAGGAATAGGTGCCTTCTTCGGTAAAGTGAACTGGGGTCTGGTTATCATTATCGCCCTTGGTATCGTTATAATCGTTGGCGCTATGACAATTGCAACTAAACTAACAGCTACCAACACTTGTAAAACAACTACACTAACTGGTGGTTGCTAATTAAGACTACTATCTGGGGATAAAGATCCGGGCGAGTGCAAACTCTCCCGGATTTTTTTTGTCCGGATATAACTTATATCCCCTCGCCCTTTTTTAAAAGGGAGAGAGGGCAGGGTGAGGGATTATGGGAGATATGAACTCACTACAACCCTCACCCTAACCCTCTCCCTGAAGCTCAAGGAGAGGGAGAAGATTGGGGTTCCAAGCTCAGGGTTTCTGTGGTATAATGATAAAATGAAGAGGTTGATAAATATTCTTTTTCTTTTGCTGGTGGTTCTGGCGGGCATGGGCTTTGCGGAGCCTGTATATGCTGTATCCATGCAGGATGTTGTAGGTGGCGCGGTAAAAGGTGCCATTAACCCTAACACGATAGTAAGTTCCATGGCGCCGGGTTCCATGGGGGCGTTATTATGCAGTTTTCGCTGGGAATTCTGCGGTAAGGTCACACTGGTTATAGTCGCTACCGCTATTTTCATGATAGGTCTTATGACCATGACCAGAAAAATAACCTGGCCATATGTGATATTGATACTCTCTTTCACCATGATACTGATAAAACCCGAAGCGCTGGTGATAGCCGTGGTGGACGGAGCAAATGTCTTTAATCTCCTCAGAGATGATGAAGACAAGAAAAGCATGCGTGCGATGAGTTTATTTGCCAGGGTCTGCACCTGCAAGATGTATGAAAAGACCGCCGGCAAGATAGAGAACCTGAAAGATAAGATACAGGAAGAGGTACAAAGCTGGGCAGATGCTGTCTGATGTTTTAGGTCGTGTTTCAGGTTACCCCACCTGCGTCATGGCCTGAATTGCGCAGCAATTATAGGGCCATCCATTGCAGCCCGTGAGGCTGGATCCCCTTATAGTTGCTGCGCAACTCGGGGGATGACGCGGTGAGAGGTGATATTAGACACTCAAACAGATACACATACCTAACTTACCTTGCTTTCAGCTGATTTATTTGATAAAATAAGTATTAAATTTAAACTGCTTACAGGCTTTAGTTTGGTGGGAATATCTATGAGATCAGGGTATAGGATAACTTATCTTTTCCTGCTTGCGCTGGCGGTCATCCTTATTGCGCCTGATTCGCACGCATTCCAGTTCGCCGATTACTGGATGGTGCTTAAAAGCCAGACCATTCCGCCCGCAGCCGGGCCTTTCCAGAACATGATAGCAACTACCTATAATGTCTTCAAAGACCCCACCAGTGCCCCAACGGAACTTATGCCCGGTTCGGTGGCGGCGGTGGTATGCAGTATCCGGCTGATGTTCTGTGGCAAGGTGGAACTTGTTATAGTCGCCACGGCAATATTCCTGTTGGGGCTTATGATGTTAACAAGAAAATTAAGATGGCCATATGCCCTGCTTATTATAGTATGTATAATAATATTCATTAACCCGGAATTGCTGATAAAAACGATATTATCGGATTTTATGGGACTGAATATTGAGCCTTTAGGATGGTTCGCGCAGGTATGTACCTGTAAATATATTAACAAGATACCGTGGTTTTAAATGAGAAGCTTTATAAAATATTTTTTATTCGCGCTGGTGATGTTCTGCTCAGGGGAAGCATATGCTGCACCCACCTATCCCGGCGGCCCGCAGGACCCGCGTGATGCTATAGATCAGTTTGGTGATGTTACCGGCGTGCCGAAGCTGGAAGTTACCAATACCACCTATTTCAAACTGTGCGAGATAAGAAGATTCTTCTGCGGTAAGGTGAAGACCGTTATGGTCGCGGCGGCCGTGTTCATAGTGGGGCTGCTTGTTATAATCGGCAAAATGACATGGACAAGGCTTATAATAATAATGAGCGGCGTGGTGATATTCTCAAGCGCGGAATATATCACAACAAACCTTACAACACTGCCCCCCAACCTTGGCGTGATATATTCCTGCTATTGTAAACCGTGGAAATTATTGTGAAGAACATGTTTAAATATATTGCCATTATCCTTGCCGGCATTTTTATGAATGGCATGCCTGGTGATGCGTTTGCGCAGACGGGAAGTGGCACATCCGCACCGTATAATGCATTATATACGGTATTGTCGCAGCCCGGTGTGGAGCTGCATCCGGGAATGACGAAGACCGAATTCAAGATATGCCAGATAAGGCGCATCTTCTGCGGCAAGATGGCGGTGGTAACAGTGGCTTTCGCGATATTCCTGATGGGCATAATGCTGATGGACAATAAATTATCATGGCCGCTGCTGCTGATAATAATTGTTGGTATAGTGGTGTTTGTGAGTGCCGACAAGCTGGCGCGAACCTTCGGGAAATCGACCTTTGTACTTTTCCTCCCTAATCCGCTATGTAATTGTAACTGCAAGGTAGAAGACCTTGCCGCCTGCATAGAATAAGCAATATAGGACTTATGAAAAAATTATTTTTACCATTCATTATATTCTTTATGGCAATGTTCATGAACACCGTGCCTGCTATGTCCGTTGATACGGCAGTAAAGAAATTCCCGGGAATATATGTGCCGGGCAGAAGCATCACCGAATTCAAGATATGCCAGATACGCCGTATATTCTGCGGAAAAACGGCGCAGGTGGTCATCGCTATTGCGGTGTTCATCATCGGAATAATGCTGCTGAACCAGAAGCTTCACTGGGGCACAGCGCTTGTAATGATAGTAGGGATGATAATATTCTATAACGCCAGCGATTTTGTAAAGATATTCGGCCGCGCGCAATCATGGCGGGTGGCGGTCAGTACGAATGATGATGCTGCCGGTGGGAGCAGCACTAACAGCTATAATACATTCGTTCTGAACCCGGTATGCGATTGTAGCTGCAAGATAAACGATGTTGACTGGGACTGGCTGAATCCTGTGAACTGGTTCAAGGATAACTGGAATCCTTGCCAATAGGGGTAGAAGGTAGCTGGTAGACGGTAGTGGGTAGTTTATTTTATCTTTCTCAGTTCCGTTGAGGAAATAGCTACAGTTTTTCCGGATATGAATTGGTGCTCTATTCCAATTATTGCCGCTTTTGAGTTTGAAGCTTTATAGCCTGGCCTTTCAAACGCAACTATTTTAGCCAGTTTTGAAAGCTCTTTGAATTTATACCATTTATGGAATTGTGTTAAATTATCCGCGCCGATGATGAAATAGAATTCATGGTCCTTGAATTTTGCATTCAGTCTTTTAAGCAGATCATAGCTGTAGAATTTTTTGTTATATTTAAAGAGCCTGCTCTCAAGGTCTTTTATTTTTATTTGCGGATGATCTTTTGTGAAGTCCTCGCAAAGTTCTATCCTTTGCATAAAGGAATCTTTTATATTCGCCTGTTTAAGCGGGTTCTGCGGTGATACCATCCACCAGACCTGTTTTAAGCCAAGCTTTTTTATCGCCTGTTCCGAGATAAATAAATGACCCAAATGAGGCGGATTGAATGAACCACCCAGTATGCCGATCTTTATTTTTTTGTTATTCATCTTTTACTTAAGTACAGAGTACAAAGTACGAGGTACAAGTGGATTACTTACTTCGCACTTGTACTCGTACTTGTACTAAATCACTAGAAAAGAAACTACTGCTTCGCAGGCTCTGCCGCAGGGGCTGCAGCCGGAGTTGCTTCTGCATCAGTTGCAGGAGCGGCAGCCTCAGTTCCCGGAACTACGGTTCCTTGTTCATCAGCGCCTACTTTTATTTTAACGATCTTATCAGGGTCAGAGACCATGCCGTTAGGGCCATTGCCTTTTTTGATTTTGTCGACGAATTCCATACCTTCAATAACTTTACCGAAAGCAGTATAATTGCCATCGAGATGAGCGGATTCAGCAAGCATGATGAAGAACTGGCTGTCAGCGCTGTTCGGGTCTGCCGCGCGAGCCATTGAAACGGTGCCGCGAACGTGTTTGGTGCTGTTGAACTCGGCGCTGAGTTTCTGTCCGGAGCCACCTGTGCCTGTGCCGGTAGGATCGCCGGTTTGAGCCATGAAGCCTTCTATCACCCTGTGGAACGGAACATTATCGTAGAAGCCTTGTCTGACAAGTTCTTTTATCCTTTTAACGTGGTTCGGCGCAACATCAGGCATAAGCTGGATAACTACGCGGCCATCTTTAAGATCAAGTAACAGAAGATTTTCCAGCGGGTTCTCTGTAGTTGCCGCGGCTGCATCAGCGGGTGCGGTTATTTCAGTTGTGGTGGTAACGGTCGTTGTGGCCGGTACAGTGCCTGCAGGCGTTTCTACCGCTGGTGTTGTGGTAGTTACAGCCGTTGTGGTCGCAGCCGGTGTTGTAGTTGTTGCAGTAGCATCCTGCGCTTTTGCGCCGAATGCGGAAAATAGTGATGTGAATAGTGAAAATAGCATAATTACCGTAAATATTTTTTTCATTTTAAAACTCCTGATTCGTATTAACTCCCCTAGTTACGCACTTGAATATAATAATTACAAAAAACAGTCCACCAATAATTGAGATTAATCCGCCGATTCCCATTAACCCCATGTAAAGCTTGGCTTCTACAGGTAGCTCCATACCAGGAGCCTTACGCATTGCACCATACCCGCCTGAAATGGCGAAGCCGATTATATGCAATAGCTGTCCGGAGCCATATAGGATGGGCTGCATATTTGCCATCTGGCCTTTTATTTCACCATAGCCAAGCTTTGGCATCAGCGCGTAGGTAAGGGCCATAAGGCTCAGGCTTATGCCGATTATGGAGCCGTGGTAATGTGCTGGGATAATAGTGTTAACGCCGTTTATCATCATGCTTATCACCCCGCCTGCGGCGAATAATATCATTGCCCATATAACGGCATTGCGTTGCGGTCTTGTTGAGGCGAGGTTTCTGATCGCCGGGATTATAATAAATAACGCCAGCACCGGCGCGATTCCTGCGAACATTATCATCTGCCGGGTGAAGTTATTTACATACTCGAACGAGGTAACATCAAAATTTACTATTATATATATACCCGTAAGCGCGAATATCAGGTTAAGTAGGAAACAGGATATCTTTATAGTGGTTGTGAATTTGCTCTCTTTTATTTTTATTATCAGGAACAGCGCCATCAGCATGCCGTTCACATATAAGAATTGTATCATATGCCCGAAACCCCAGAATAATTTTTCGTAATAGTCGGAAAAATCATAGAGGTCTTTATTTTTCGGCAGTTCAAGATTTTGCAGGGTGAGGGCCAGTGTTATGAAGCCTGCTATGATAATGAAGAATGAACTGATATTGAAATATCCTAAAATTTTATTTTGAATATTCATCTGTAATGCCTGAAAGCTCGCGATGATGAAACCCGCGAAATATATGATGATACCCAGCTTGAAGATATCGCTGTTAAGCATTGGAATATAATTATTTAAGAAAGCCTCGGCGGAGATATCGAAGATGCTGCCCGCAATTATTACGCTGCCGGTAGCGCAGAGTACTAGCCCCGCATAGCCAGCTTTCAAAAACTTCGTGTTGGTCGCAAATATCGTGCAGATGATGCTGGTGAGCCAGATAAGCACGGAAAGATTCACATGAATGGTGAGCGATGTCTTGAAAAAATCCTTGTAGGGCAGGAGCTTGCCTATCTGCGGTGAGCGGGCCATCACAAGGAATATCGCAAAAAAACCCGAAAGCGCCAGCGCCCCAACGCTCTGGAACAGCCAGAGCCTGCTAAGTTTCTTGTTATTTTCGGCGATGGTCATTATATTGCTCATGAAATTCAGTTTAAACATTTTGAAAATGAACTCAACAAATAGATCAATAGCTATCTGGTTATTCGCCTGCTGTTTCACCGTGTTCCTGATGGTGGCGGTTGGTGGGCTTACAAGGCTTACCGAATCCGGGCTTTCAATAGTTAAGTGGGAACCCATACACGGCACTATACCTCCGCTTAACGCAGAAGAATGGGAGGAGGAGTTCTCTTCCTACAAAGCATCACCGGAATATATCAAAAAGAATTACGGTATGAGTTTAGAGGAATTCAAATTCATATTCTGGTGGGAGTTTACGCACAGGCTTATCGGCAGATTGCTTGGTGTGATATTCTTTATCCCATTCATTTATTTCGCAGCAAAAAAGCAGATCACAATTCGCAGATCACTAACTTTACTTGGCATTTTTGCCCTTGGCGGGGTGCAGGGCTTCATCGGCTGGTGGATGGTGAAGAGCGGCCTTGTTGATAACCCGGCGGTTTCGCATTACCGGCTGGCGCTGCATCTTTCGGTGGCGCTGCTGATATTCTCGTTATTATTCTGGCAGGCGCTGGGGTTTTATTTTTCGGGGCTGAATAATGGCCGGGAAAAAAATAAGGCAGCGCTGAAGCTCTCAAACCTTTTGATATTTGCTGTGGCTGTGCAAATAATATTCGGGGCATTCATGGCGGGTCTGGATGCAGGGCTTACTTATAACACATGGCCGCTGATGGATGGCAAAGTAATTCCGGCGGGTATAAAGATGATATTGAATAATATAGAGTTCATTCAGTTCTTTCATCGCTGGTGGGCATTTGTGGTGATGGCGGTGGCGATATTCTTCCTGCGGAAAGTTAAAAGCAGAAAAATAATATTTGAGGATGAAATAACAAATGTACGGCTACGCAAGGGCTTAAAGATATTCCACGCGCTTATCGGCACTCAGATAATTATCGGTATCTTTACACTAATATATGTTGTACCGGTTCCGCTGGCTTCTGTGCATCAGATAATGGCGGTACTAGTACTGGCAGTGGCGGTTTATATAAGGCGGGTGGCAGAATGAAAAATAAAAAGATGAACAAGAAAGCAGTAGTATTATTAAGCGGCGGGCTGGATTCTGCAACGGCGATGGCCATTGCAAAGCACGGTGGTTTTGAGGTCTATGCGCTCTCTTTTGATTACGGTCAGCGACATAAGGCGGAACTTACCTTTGCGGCAAAGCAGGCGAAGATACAGAAGGCTATCGAGCATAAAACTATAAAGATAGACCTGCGCGCATTCGGTGGCTCCGCGCTTACGGCTGATATTGCGGTGCCGAAGAACCGGACACAGAAACAGATATCGAATAATATCCCGATTACTTATGTTCCGGCGAGGAATACTATTTTTCTTTCATACGCGCTTGCTTATGCAGAGGTTATCGGTACGAAGGATATATTTATCGGTGTTAACGCGGTGGATTATTCCGGCTATCCTGATTGCCGTCCAGAATATATCACTGCATTCGCGAAGCTTGCGAATCTGGCTACCAAGGCGGGGGTTGGCGGTTCGAAGATAAATATCCATACGCCGCTTATATCTCTCAGCAAGTCGCAGATAATCAAAAAAGGGATAAAACTCGGTGTTGATTATTCAAACACAACAAGCTGCTATGACCCGAAAAATAGTAAAGCCTGTGGCCGTTGTGATTCCTGCAAGCTGCGCTTAAAAGGTTTTGCCGATGCCGGTAGAAAAGATGAGATAAAATATATATAATATAGTCATGACCGGAAACGAAAAATGTAAATTATACCTGATTTCCCCGCCTGAATTCGAGCTGGCTGAGATGGCGCATAACCTTAAAGAAGCTTTCAAAGGCGGCGAGATAGCCGTATTCCAGCTACGGATGAAAACTCTGGAGCCGCTAAGCCAGCAATATATATTGCCCGCGGATGAAGGGGATGTAAGGGCGGCAGTGGCCGTTCTTATGCCGATATGCCGCGAGAATAATTGCGCGTTCATACTTAATGATAATGTAAAGCTGGCCGCAGAACTGGGCTGTGATGGCGTTCACCTCGGCGATGAGGATATTTCCGTTAAAGAGGCCCGCGCGATCGTGGGCAAGAATTTCGTGATAGGCGCAAGCTGCTATGCCTCCAAGGACAGGGCCTTTCAGGCCTGTGAGGAGGGTGCGGATTATGTGGCGTTCGGTGCGTTCTATGATACGAAGACCAAAACTCCGAAAGGCCGTCCTTCCCTTGAATTGCTGGAATTCTGGAGCAGATTCACCAATATACCATGCGTGGCAATTGGCGGCATAAAGGTGGGTAATGCAGAGCCGGTAATAAAGGCCGGAGCCGATCTTATCGCGGTCGTGACCGGGGTATGGGATCACGGCCAGGGCGTTACCGCTGCGGTCAGGGATTTCAATAAATTGTTATAAAATCCGCCATCTTTAAGGAAGCTCAAAAAAATACTTGTACAACCGAGATAAATGCCTATGTTAAGGCACGATTTTTGATAGATCTTGCGGGTATGGTGGAATTGGCAGACACACTAGACTTAGGATCTAGCGCCGCAAGGCATGGGGGTTCAAGTCCCTCTA
>CAYRJW010000015.1:0-5093 GCA_964424715.1 uncultured Rickettsiales bacterium
CTTACAACCTGCGTTCCTGCCGCTCTTTGTTTTTCCTCTTTTGGATTAACATAAAAATAATTCCACGCGAAGACCACGGCCATTGATAAAGCTAACGCGGTAAATAATCTGCTGATGTCTGACATATGAAAATTTTAATTTATTGGTTCTTATCCTCCGGCACCGGGTCAAAACCCGAGCCGCCGAAAGGATTGCATCTCAATAAACGATAAACAGATAAAACTCCACCTTTAATTACACCCCTTTTTTCAATAGCCTCTTTACAATATTCCGAACATGTAGGATGAAACCTGCAATTGGCTCCGAGCCATGGGGAGATGATGAGTTTGTAAAGGCGAATGGGGATAGTAAGGAATTTTTTCATGACATTGATGATCAGGTTACTTCACCTGATGCAGAGCATACTTTATATCTTTCACCAGATCAGCGAAATCACGATCGATGGTTGAAAATCTTCCGATGAAATTATAACGATATTGTTCCCTGAATAATCTCGGCGAAGTTTTCATCAGCAACCGCACCGCCTCTTTCAGCTTGCGTTTTGCCTTGTTGCGATAGACGGCGGAACCGACCTTGCCGGAAACGGTAAAACCATAATGCGAGAATTCGTAAAGCTCTTTATCAACAATAGGCATATATTCCACCACCACACCTTTGGTCGCAACACGACTTCCCTTCTGCTGAAGCTCTAAAAACTCGGAACGTTTTTTTATGGTGTTCAATTTCATAAATTTGTAACTGGATAGCTGGTAACTGGATAAAGTTTATCCGTTATAGCCAGCTTGGCAATATGATTTTTGAAAATTTTTACAGATGTATCTTTCCGGCACCCAAAAAATACCGAATTTTATCTAATTTACTGAAATACAAAGAAATTCTAGTTACCAGTTACTAGTAACCAGTCACCCTACGCCGAAAGGCGTTTACGGCCGCGTGCGCGGCGGGCGTTGATAACTTTACGGCCACCAAGGGTCGCCATGCGTGCACGGAAGCCGTGACGGCGCTTTCTAACTAGGTTACTTGGCTGAAATGTTCTTTTCATAGTATAAATCTTTTAATTTGAGGGGGCTTTATATAGCATGGTTTATGGGTAGTCAAGGGGTAATTTGACCGTAAAACTAACTAATTATGCCCCTATCTGCCGAACAAAGTTATCGCTACCTATATTTTTAAATCCAACCCTTATACCAGGCTGATAACTGCCATCAGACTTACGGAAAGCCTCCATTCTGTCGTAGCTGTTCCTTTCTTCTATTGATGCATTTTCAAGGGGTACTGTCGCCCTGTCAGCACTCATCACACCATGTAATGGCTGACCGGGAGTAAAGATACCTGGATAGGTTTTCTCGATTATACTGCGCATTCCAACCGCAAAATTCTCAACATAATTGGCAAATTTTCCTTCTGTGGTGTTATATTCTATAAGAAAACTTTCAGAACCATCACCATACTCTTTCTGCCCCCTTCTGTTTCCAGTAAATAACGGTTGCTTGCCGCCACCATAATTCAGCTGCATCATTCCAGGATCATTTTCTTTTCCTGCTTCACCATATAGATGTGGTGTAAGCCATTCGCTGAATGGAGGATTCAGCTTTGGTTCAGCTTTCAGGTCTATACGCACGCCATATATTATTTTCCGGTGGGCATCCTTTTCATATATCTTCGTAAGTTCAAGTTCGGATTTCCCCTCAGCTTTCTGGCACATTGCAGCGGCTTCCATCGCCCATTTTTCAGAAAAAGGATCACTAAACTTAAAGTCGACCGGCCTGTTCTTACGTTCAGGATGCTCCTCATTGAAAGTGCCGGGATAATCGGCCTCGATCTTATCTTTTAATGTTCCCCTGATATTCTCGTTATAAAATTTCAGTTTTTCTCTTGTGGTCTTATAACTTCTTATAAAGATATCTTTGCCATCCGAATCTTTCGCCTGAGAGATAGTAACCTTATCAAATAATGGCTCAACCTTGCCTTCTTTATTAGTATAAGTAAGGCTTAGCATATACTGACCATGCCCCTTCAGCCATTCAGCGCGCGGCTTTTCATCAAGCAGCTTCTTCCAGTGAGGAGAAAGCCCCTCATTGTCCCATATCTCTTTTACTGCGTAAATTACCGGATCTTTGCTATTATCAGCCATGAAATTCCCCACTTTTTGAGTTAGGGCAGGATTTTATCTTACATAGGTTGTCTGTCAAGCGGTTTTCGTAAAAATCACCCCGCCGCGTCATTGCGAGGGAGCATCGCGACTGCGGCAAGACATAACTTCGGATGGATTGCTTCGTCGCCTTTGGCTTCTCGCAATGACGGTTAGAGTTTTGTAGGATTCGGAACATCCCCATAAACCTCGACCGGGTCGAAGGTCTTTTCTTCTTCGCGGAATATCAGCTTATCGCCATCTTTACGCTCACCCGCAGTAGGAATGGAACGGTAAAAGCACGAACGATACCCAACGTGGCAGCTGGCTTCCTTACCAACAAGTTCCACTGCAAGCCATATCGCATCCTGATCATCATCTATGCGCAGGTCTTTTACCTTTTGCACAAAACCGGAATTAGCGCCCTTGTGCCATAGAATATTGCGGGAGCGGGAGAAATAATAGGCCTCGCCCGTTTCAATTGTTTTCTCAAGCGCCTCGCGATTCATGTAACCCAGCATCAGTACCTCGCCGGTCTTAACCGAAGTTGTAACGCACGGCATCAACCCATTCTCATCAAATTTAGGAGCGAGTTCTGTGCCCTCTTCAACCTGCTCGATGGAAATTCGCTTTTTAAAATCTACTTTATCGTTCATTTCTGTTTTGTTTTTAGTTGGTTGTTATATAGTTTCTGTTGTTTGAATAGTCAACAGATGAAGTATAAATGGCCACTGCGATCACATTAGACGATACCGAGCCGAAGGGCCTTATCTCCCGGTTCCTGAATGTCGGGGCCTATACCGATATCCTGTTTGCGCTTGGCGTTTTCTGTATCCTGATGGTGATGCTCTTCCCTATCAATGCGGGATTGCTGGATTTTCTACTAAGTATTTCCATAACCCTTGGCATACTGATATTACTTAACGTGCTTTTCATCCAGCGCCCGCTGGATTTCAACTCATTCCCCACCGTACTGCTGATAGCCGCCATTTTCCGGCTTGCGCTGAATATTGCCACCACGCGGCTGATCCTTTCCGAAGGCCATAACGGCACCAACGCCGCCGGGCATGTGGTTGAGGCCTTTGGCGTAATGGTAACGGGCGGTAACATCGTTATCGGCGCGATAGTGTTCATCATATTAACGATAATCAATTTCGTGGTAATAACCAAAGGTTCCGGCCGGGTCGCCGAGGTTGCCGCGCGCTTCAGTTTAGATGCCATGCCGGGCAAACAGATGGCCATCGATGCCGATCTTTCCGCCGGCCTTATCGATGAAGCCTCTGCCCGCAAGCGCCGCAAAGACCTTCAGGATGAATCCACCTTCTACGGCGCCATGGATGGTGCCAGCAAATTCGTCCGCGGCGATGCCATTGCCGGGATAATCATTACATTCGTAAATTTCCTCGGCGGCATAATAATCGGCGTAATGCAGAAAGACCTCAGCTTTTCGCAAGCCACGCACACTTACACCATCTTAACAATAGGCGATGGCCTTGTTTCCCAGATACCTGCATTAATAATTTCTACCTCCGCCGGTCTACTCGTAACCAAATCCGGCCTCGCAGGTTCGGCTGAAAAAGCCGTTCTCGGCCAGCTCGGCAAATTCCCGAAAACTATTTTCATGGTAAGCGGTATCACCTTCGCACTTTCGCTGGTGCCTTCCCTGCCGTTCTTCCCGTTCTTCCTTATCTCGATAGTAAGCGGATTTGGCGCCTATTACCTCGGCAAGAACCCGATGGAAGATGAGGATGTTAAAAACCTCAAAGCCGAACAGGCCAAGCTTGAGGAAAAGAAAAAAACCGATGAAGATGTCCTCAAACCAGAAAAGGAACTCGAAAAAGCTCTCAAGATAGACATGGTAACGCTGGAACTTGGCTACGGTTTATTATCCCTGATAAACTACGGCAAAGGTCAGAAACTCACCGATCAGGTAAAGGCCCTCCGCACACAAATAGCCCGCGAGCTCGGTTTCGTACTGCCATCGGTGCGCATACAGGATAACATGCAGCTTCCCGCGAACGATTATGTGATAAAGATAAAAGAGCTTGAATGCGGCCGCGGCAATGTATTCCCCGATAAATTAATGGTAATGAACCCAAGCGGCGGCCGTATAGATATCCCCGGCGTTGATACCAAAGAGCCAACCTTCGGCCTTCCCGCAAAATGGATCGAGGACAGCAAGCGCGAGGAAGCCAGCTTCAAAGGCTATACTCTGGTGCATCCGCCAACGGTGATAACCACGCATTTAACTGAACTGATAAAAGAAAATATCGCCGAACTCCTCTCCTACACCGAGACCAAAAAACTCCTCGATGGCATGGATGACAGCCATAAAAAACTGGTGGAGGATGTCATCCCTTCACAGGTTTCCATCGCCACCGTTCAAAAAGTTCTGCAGCGCCTACTCTCTGAAGGCATCTCCATCCGAGATCTTCCAACGATACTGGAAGCCATAGCCGAGGTCAGCAAGCTTTCAACCAGCACACTGCTTATCACCGAACACGCCCGCTCCCGCCTTGCCCGCCAGATAAGCTTCACCTACGCCAATGATAAGGCCGAACTCATAACCGTCACCCTCTCCCCCGCCTATGAGCAAGCCTTCGCCGAAAGCCTCATCGGCCACGGCGAAGAAAAACAACTGGCCATGGCCCCAAGCAAATTACAGGAATTCATCCTAAAAACCAAATCCACCTTAGAAAGCCTCGCCATAAAAGGCCACGCCCCCGTCCTCCTGGTAAGCCCCGGCATCCGCCCCTATGTCCGCGCCATAATAGAACGCTTCCGCCCACAAACGGTTGTGATATCCCAGAACGAGATCTGGCCGAAGATAAAAATTACGAGTGTTGGACAGATAGGCTAACACCCCCTCCCCGCGTCATCCCAGCGAAAGCTGGGATCCATTTTTCCGTACACTCCCAACCAATATTTTGGCCCGATAGATCCAAGCTTTCGCTGGGATGAC